>CAZNOJ010000031.1:0-26276 GCA_964574665.1 uncultured Gemmatimonadaceae bacterium | reverse complement strand
TGTTCTTGGTGCGACGCGACAGCACCTGCATCACCCGGCGCACCTCCTCGTCGCGCCCGATCACCGGATCGAGCTTGCCGTCGCGGGCCAGGTCGGTGAGGTTGCGGGTGAAGCGCTCCAGCGACTGGTACTTGTTCTCCGGCTCCTGGTCGGTGACGCGGTGCGAGCCGCGCAGCTCCTCGAGCGCCTCGCGGAGCCCTGCGGCGGTGACGCCCTCCGTGTCGAGGAGCCGACGCGCCGTGGTGGACTTCTCCTCCACCAGCGCCAGCAACAGGTGCTCCGTGGAGACGAAGTCGTCGCCCATCGCCTTGGCGAGCTTGTCGGCGCGGTCGAACACCTTGGACACGGTGCGATCCAGCGTGGGCATCGCCTCGGTCCCCTCCTGCCGGGGGAAGGTGGCGATCTCGGCCTCGACCTGGTTGGCGAGCCGGGGAATGACCACGCCGGCCTTCTTGAGCACCGGCTGCACGATGCCGTCGTCCTGCATCAGCAGGGCGGCAAGGATGTGCGCGTCGTTGACGACCGGATTGCCGCGGTTGCGCGCATGCTCGAGGGCGGCACGCACCGCTTCCTGGGTCTTGAGCGTCAGGCGATCGGGCCGGAGCATCGCAGAGTCCCCCTTGGCGGCACGGGCCGCTCAGTACTCCGGTACCACTATCGGAACAGACGTGGTCGCGTCGCGACGATTCACGCGCTGCACCAGGAGCCGGATGTAGTACGTGGTGGCCGGAGGCAGCCGCGGCGGCGAACCCACCGAACCGTCCCAGAACGCCACATGCCGACCACAACGCATCGGCAGCGCGCTCAGTTCCTGCCCGGTGCGACCCCTGGTGCGGAGCGTCCGGATCGGCCCGCCGAGCACGTCATACACCCGAATGGTGACCCGCGGCAGGCCGCCCCCTCCCTCGCACCAGGTGTCAGGTATCGAGAATGGCACCAGGACCGCCGGAAGGAAGGGGGCCGGTCTGGGGGTCTCCAATCGTACTATCGGACGGGCGTCGGCCCGCTGGGCCGCCAGAGGGTTCGGGCCGGCCACGACGAGCCACGTCGCCGCCAAGCCCGCCAGCCGGCGCATGGTCCACTCCCTCGTTCATGTCGGCTCGGGGGTCGAGGCACCCCACCCCCCGGCAGTCCGCCAAGCCACCATTCCACCACAACTTAGCCGCCCCCGGCACGACTGTCATCGGCGGTCGCGCCAGTGCGACATGGCCGGCAGGGGCACCTCCCCGAGGTGGCGGACCACCCAGCGGACCAGGAGGCGTCGGTGGGCGCGAGCGTGCCGGTCGTCGAGCACCGGGGGCTCGCCCTGACCGGCCACGAAGTACCCCAGCGCGAGGCGATCCTCCGCCTCCAGACGAGAGGAGCCGTGCCCGGCCGCACAGCGCGCACAGAGCAAGCCGCCCTCGTCCACCGAAAAGACCGCGGCGCCGGCCGGGATGGGAATGCCGTCGCGGGCGCAGGCGTCAAGCGAGGGCGGCACGCCCAGTTCGGCGACCACCCGCCAGAGCGCGGCAAGCGCCACGGCGCGGCGCGCTTCGGCCGGGGCCACCTCGAGCGAGGCAATGCCATGGCGAAACAGGTGGTAGAGTTCCTCGTGCGGGGTGGGTGGCACGAAGTGGGTCATCACCTCGGCGAGCGCACTGGCGGCCGCGAAGGACTCGAGCGAGCCGGCCAGGCCGCGATGCAGGTCGGTGGGGTCGAACGCCGCCAGGATGGCGAGGTCGCCGCGGCCGGGAATCAGGTGCGCCGTGCCTTCGGCGAGCAGCTGCAGCGCGGCACCGAATCGCGAGCGCGGGCGCTCGACCCCCTTGGCGATCGCGCTCACGACACCCAGGTCGCGAGTGGCCAGCTTCACGATGCGTGACGTCTCGCCGTAGCGGATCGCCCCCACCACGATTGCCGGCGTGAGCGTCGCGGGCCCGGCCACGGGCTATGGTGCCTGGGTGAAGATCTGGTTGGCCGGCACCTCGGCGATCGCCCCGGCCACCGGGCAGGAGAGGTCACGGATCGGCTGGCGCTCGATCAGGTTGGTCCCGAACACCCGCACCACGCCGGGCAGCGCGCTGGTGCACCCGCCGCGCTGGAGCACGTACGCCCGGCCGAGGGCATCGGTGAGCATGTCGGTCGGGAACTCGAGGGGAATCCCCCGCCCGAACCCGACCGTGAACCGGCGCTCGCGTGTATTGAAGACCAGGAGCCCACCGGCCGGCGAGGCGACATAGATCCGGTCTCCTCCGTCGCTCGCCATCCAGGCGGGCTCCACCGGACCGACGCCCGCAAACACGGCTGTCTCGGTGTTGCGCACCGGATCGATCACGGAGAGCCGGCCCTCGCCGCCAGCGAAATCATCGCCAGCGCTCAGCACATACACGAACCCGTCGGCGCCGACGGTCGCGGGTCCGGCGTTCCCGGGACCGGACAGGGGAATCGAGTCGCGCGGCAGGGAGCGGTCGGCCTGCACGATCCAGCTTGGCCCCCGCTCGCAGCCGACGGGGTCGGTCTCGCAGCCCGCGCGGTTGCCGATCACCGTGAACAACTTGCCGCGCGTGACGGCGAAGCCCTGCGGTCCCCCGGGAGCCGCGATCAGCCCCGGCACCGCCGGCGTGGTGAGATCGAGTTCCGCGACGGCGGACCCCGATCCGATCGCCACGTAGGCGTGCGTGGGATCGGTGATGGTGACGTCGTTGACCGAGCCGCCCAGGAGGGGGTAGGTCCGCACCACGGCGCGCTGGGCGAGGTCAATGAGCGCCGCCCCCGGCTGCGGCAGCCGCCCGGCCACGACGGCCAGGTTGCCGCGCGCGGCCAGTTGCGTCGGAACGAACCCGATCCCCTGGAGCGAGATCTCGCGACGATGCTGGGTGGAATCCACCGAAACGATGACCAGCGACGCCTCGACCGAGTCGAGCACCACCAGCACCTCGACCGGGAGCGTGTCGGTTCCGGTGGTCGGCGCACACGCGAGCGCCCCCGCCACGAGGGCGGCGGCGCACCAGCTTGAGGCCTGCTTCAGCACCACCACAGCCACCTCACCAGGAAAGTCGTCCCCCGACCAGCACGGTCCGCCCGCGGCCCGGGAACCCCACGGCCTGCTCCCAGGCGGCGTCGAGCAGGTTCTCGCCACGCACCACCAGCTCCAGCGTCGGCCAGCCGTGGGCGGGAACCGGCACCGGAACCCCCAGCGCCGCGTGGACCACCACATAGGAGGGTAACGTGGTCCGGCTTGCGGGGAAATCCCGGAAGTCCACGTCGTCGCGTGCCCCGGTCCAGTGCCCTTCGAGGGCGAGGGTGGCCGACCGGTGGCGGAAGATGCCGGTGAGGGCGGCCGAGTGCTCGGGCCGTCGGAGCAGCCGTTGGCCCTGCGCGAACGTGACGGAGGATGCCGCCCCCGAATCGGTGACGACGGTGCCGAGCCAGCTCCAGTGCCCGCGGAGAGTGGCGGTGCGGCTGAGGGCCACCGTGGTGGCCAGCTCCACGCCGCGCGACCTGGCGGCGCCGAGGTTGGCGTAGGTGGGGTCGCCCGGCGCGGCGCCGATGTACTGAATGAGGTCGCGGTAGCGCTGATGGAACACGGTGAGGCCCACGCTGGTGCGGCGACCCTGCCATGCCAGCCCGGCCTCCACCGCGTGGCTGCGCTCGGGGCGGAGATCCGGGTTGCCCACCTCGAACGCCGACTGGGCGAACAACTCCGAGAAGGTGGGTGCCTTGAAGCCGTTGCCGCCGGCCACCCAGGCACGCCACGCTTCGTCCATCCGCCACACGATCCCGCTCCGCCACGTGGTGAAGCCACCGAATGCGGTGTTGTTGTCGTGCCGGAGCCCGAGCTGCAGGTCCACGTCGGGGTGCGCCGCGAGCAGCAGTTGCAGGTTGCCGTGCACGGTGGCGCGCTCCTCCCGGAATGACCCTCGGCTCACGTCGCGACCGAAGCCGAAGTCGGAATGCGTCTCGGAGCGCTGCGATTCCACCTCCTGTTCCGCTCCGAGTCCGGCGGTGAGCTGGATGTTCTCGCGCACGCGCCATTCCACCCACGCAAGCCCGCCGCGCCGGCCGACCTCGGCCTCGCGGCTGGCGGCAAAGCCGAATCCGGTGGTGTCGCCCGGCGCATCCCGGGGGTCGCGCAACCGCGAGTCGAGGTGGTGCCACCACGCATCGGCGTGCATCGTGGCGTCCGCGCCGATCGTGCGGTGCGAGGCCACGCCCACGGCCACGTCGGTGTCGAGCACGCGCTGGTTGATGTCCGAGGGGATGCCCCCGCCATCGGTGGGGAACCGGGCAAGGGCGTCGCCGAGATGCGCAGTAAGGGTGATACCCCCCTGCCCCGGCGCCTCCCATCCCAGCACCGCCGATCCGGTGGCGTTGAGGTAGTCGTTGTTGAAGGCGTAGGTGCCTTCGGCGCCGAGGCGCGCGCCCGAGAGGGCGGCGTGCCACCGTCCGTGGCTGCCGCGCGCGCCGCCGCGCAGGCTGCGCACGCCCCAGGTGCCACCGGTCCACTCGAGCTGCCCGCGCAGCGGGCCGGCGCCGCGCCGCGTGAACACCTGGATCACGCCGCTCATGGCGTCGGCGCCGTGCTGCACGCTGACCGGCCCTCGCACCACCTCGATCCGCTCCACGTCGTCGAGCGGGATGCTGGCCAGGTTGAGCTGGCCACCCGGCAGGTTCACGGGGATGCCGTCCACCAGCAGCTTGGTGAAGTCGTTCTCCCCGCCGCGCAGGAAGAGCGACGCCACCGCGCCGTACGACCCCGCCTGCACGGTCGCCGCCCCGGGCACCAGCCGGAGGGCGTCGAGCAGCGAAGCGATCCCCTGGGCTCGCAGGTCGTCGCCGGCCAGGATGGTGATCGCGGCCGGCGTGCGACCGATCGCCGCGGGGACCCGGGTGGCGGTGACCTGGAGGTCGCCCAGCGTATGCGGCGTGCCCTGGCCCGCGAGCGGAGCGACCAGCAGGGGGATCAGGGGGATCGGGGCGAAGCGGCGCAGCATCAGGTCCTCTCGATTCGTCGCATGGGGATGACTTGCGGGGTGCCGTCGGCGAGCGGCGCAATGTGCACGGGCCAGCGGAACACGGTGGTGACGTGCGCAGCCGTGAGCACCTCGGCGGGGGTGCCCTCCGCGGCGATGCGCCCTTCGTCGAGGAGCACGACCCGATCGGCGTACTGGGCTGCCGCATTGAGGTGATGCGTGATCGCGAGGATGCCGAGTCCGCCGTCCACGAGGCGTCGCAGCAGTTCGAGCATCGCCATCTCGTGCGCCAGGTCGAGTGCACTCCCTGGTTCGTCGAGCAGCAGGAGGCTGGGCTCGCCGGCGAGGGCACGCGCCAGCCGCACCCGCTGCCACTCCCCGCCGGAGAGCGTGTCGGTGCGGCGAGCGGCGAGGTGTCCGAGGTCGGCGTGACCCAGGGCGCGTTGCACCGCGTCGCGGTCAGCCGCGCCGGGCTGGCCGAATGCGCCGAGTCGCGCCCAGCGACCGAGCAGCACCGCCTCGTCCACCCGCTGCGGATGGTGTCCGTGCTCCCGCTGGGCCACGGCCCCTACAGCGCGTGCCACGGCGGCGCGCGGCCACGCACCGATGGGGCGATCGCCGAGCCAGACCTGGCCGGCGCGGAGCGGGACCAGCCCGAGCAGCGCGTGGAAGAGGGTGCTCTTGCCCGCGCCGTTCGGGCCAGCCACCACGGTGAGTTCACCGGGCCGGACGGTGAGGTGCACCTGGTCGAGCGCATCACGCGCGGCGCCCCGATGGCGGACCGTGACCGCCTCGGCGCGGAGGGTCATTGGGCGCTCCGCCGCAGCAGCGCTGCGAAGACCGGCACACCCACGAGCGCGGTGACCACGCCCACGGGGAGTTCCGACGGCGCGAGGACCGAGCGGGCGGCGGTGTCGGCGAGCACGGTGGCACCGCCGCCCACGAGGAACACGGCCGGCAGCAGTCGCCCGTGGAGGGGACCCACGAGCCAGCGCATCGCGTGGGGCACCACCAGCCCGACGAACCCGATCACGCCCGACACCGCGACCGACGACGCGGTGAGCACGGCGGTGCCGAGCACCGCGGCGCGCCGCACGCGCGGCACGTCGGCACCGAGGGTGGCCGCGGTGTCATCGCCCAGCGCGAGCAGGTCGAGGCCGCGCGCCTGCCAGGCGAGCACCACCCAGGCCGGCACCGCCGCCAGCAGGAACTGGGTGAGTCCGCCCCACGAGGCGCCGGCGAATCCGCCCACCAGCCACATGGTTGCGGCGCGGAAGGCAAAGGGATCCGCCAGGGCGAGCAGCGCGGTGGACACGGCCGATGCGAAGGCACCGGTCACCACGCCGGCCAGCAGCAGCACGCGCGGATCGAGGCGGCCTCCCGCGACCCGCGCGACGCGGTACACCAGCACGATCGCCGCGAGCGCCCCGAGGGTGGCACACCCCGCCACGCTCCAGCCGGGAGGGAGGCCGAGCACCACGGCGACCACCGCGCCCAGCGCCGCGCCACCCGAGAGGCCGAGCAACCAGGGCTCGGCGAGCGGGTTGGCCACCACGGCCTGGAGCGCCGCCCCGGCCATCGCGAGCGAACCTCCGACCGCGAACCCGAGGAGCACGCGCGGCAGGCGCAGGTTGTGGATGATTGCGGCCTCGGGACGGGACGGATCCCAGAGTGCACCGAGCACCGCGGCGGGCCGCATCCCCACCGCGCCGATCAGCAACCCGATCAGGCACGATGCCGCGGCGGCGACCCCCAGCAGCGGGAGCACCAGTCGGGATCGGGGAGGTGGCAGGTCCACGGCGCGGCGGCTCGCATCCGAGGGATGGGCGGGGCGCGTGGTGGGTGAAGGGGAGATCCCTCACGACCACGCCACCGTTCCCTCCCCCGAGGGTGTGCTGGTGGCGCGAACGGAGAGGTCTCCTGGCTCCGGGCACGTCGCTCGCCTTCCCGGGATGTCCCCAGTGGCGTGCTGAGCGACGAATGGTGCAACTGCCCGTTACAGTGGCGGGGCCGCGCCGGCATTGCACCGGACTTCCGAATCCCCGTTCGCTTGGTCACTGTCGAACGCTGCAAGCATAGACGCCGATCCGGGGATCGGCAACTCGCGGGAGCGACCTCAGCGTCGCCGGGTGAAGGCGAGCCGCGTCACCCAGAGGAGCGGCAGGCCGAGCGCGACGATCAAGGCGGGGAGGAGCCACCCGGGCATCGCGCGATTGCCCGGCAGCCCGACGGCGATGTCCGTCGTCCCGGATCCGCTCCACCGGGTGAAGCTCCGCCCCGCCACCATCTCGGTGCCGCGCAGCGCCAGGCCGGGGCCCAGCTCGAGGTTCGGCTCCTCGGCCAGCACCGAGACGGTGTCGGCCTCGGGATCCATCGGCACGTCGAGGCTGCGCGCCCCGGGGGCGAGCTGGTACTGGAGGAAGAACTGGCGATCCCCCGGCGGGATCGGGGCGGCGAGGAGGAGCGTGTCGCCGTGGCGGTCAAATGTCTCACGGGCGAAGTCGGCGTCCCCCACCGTGAGGTTGGCCACCCGGGGCGGCAGCAGCATGAGCCAGCTCGGCTCGGTGGTGTCCCGTCCCACGCGCGTGAACCCGCTCGCGTTGCTGAGCACCAGAAGGTCCACCACGTCGCGGGCGCCGTCGGCCGCCGGTCCCCCGATCACGATGTGCCGGGCGGCCACGCGCACGGTCGCGGTACTGGACGTGTCCGTGACGACCACCCGCGCCTGGCGGCCGGCCACCACCGGCGGCCCGAAGTGCTCGATGCCGTGCCATCGCGCGCTCACCAGCAGCACGTCGCTCGTGTCGAGTGCCACGCGGACGCGGAAGCTGAAGCGACCGTCCGCGTCGGCGCGGAGCGAGTCGAGCGGCCCTTCCGCGCCGGGGCCGACGCGGTGGAGCACCACGCGGGCGCCGGCCGCCGCGAGCGAGTCGCCATCCTGCAGCCGCACCACCCGGCCGCTCACCTGCGCGGGTGCCGCCGCCTGGAGCAGCAGCAGGAGGGCAGCGGTCATGGCAGGAAGCGCCCGAAGTCTTCGGGCGAGAGGGAGCGCAGGTGCTCGCGCAAGGCATCCGACGAGAGCGGCTCGGGCGGGGTCGGGGCGGGCACCGCGGCCTCGGCGAGGAGCGCGGCGGAGGCGACGACCGGTGCGGCGCATCGCAGGGCCAGCGCCAGGGCGTCGGACGGCCGGGCGTCAATGGTCACCGGCACCCCATCGTTGCGCGTCAGCTCGAGCCGGGCGAAGTAGGTGCCGCCGCGGAGGCCGGTGATCGCGACGCGGTCGAGGCGCCCGCCGGTGGCGGCGAGGGTGGCGGCGAGCAGGTCGGCCGTCAACGGGCGCGGGGCCCGCTCCTGCTGCATCGCGACGGCGATGGCCGCGGCCTCTGCCCCGCCGATCCAGATCGCCACGCCCCGGCTCCCGACCGCTTCCTGGAGGAAGACCACCGGGGTGTTGGTGGTGCGGTCCACGGCGAGCCGCACCACCGTGACGAGCACCAGGTCGTCAGGTTCCAGCGTCCCAGCTCGAGAGGTAGGTGACCTGTTCCTCGGTCAGCACGTCCATGGACACGCCCATGGCGGCCAGCTTGAGCCGGGCGATCTCGTGGTCCACCGTGGGCGGCAGCTTGTGCACCGCCCGCGAGAGGTCGGCCTCGTGGCGCACCAGGTGCTCCGCGGCCAGCGCCTGGTTGGCGAACGACATGTCCATCACCGAGGCCGGGTGCCCTTCGGCGGCCGCGAGGTTGATGAGGCGCCCTTCGGCGAGCACCAGGATGCGCCGGCCATTGACCTGGAACTCCTCCACGAACTCGCGGATCGCCTGGCGCCCGCTGGCCATGGCGGCGAGTCCGTCGAGGTCGAGCTCGACGTTGAAATGCCCCGAGTTGCACACCACCGCGCCGTCCTTCATGACGGCGAAGTGCTCCGGGCGAATCACGTGGATGTTGCCGGTGAGCGTGCAGAACAGGTCGCCGCGCGGGGCGGCCTCCGCCATCGGCATCACGTCGAACCCGTCCATGCGGGCCTCCAGCGCCGCCACGGCATCCACCTCGGTGACCACCACGCGGGCGCCGGCGCCGCGGGCGCGCATCGCCATCCCGCGGCCGCACCACCCGTAGCCGGCGATCACCACCGTGCTGCCGGCCAGCAGCATGTTGGTGGCGCGGACGATGCCGTCCAGGGTGGACTGGCCGGTGCCGTAGCGGTTGTCGAACATGTGCTTGGTGCGCGAGTCGTTGACCGCGATCACCGGGAACTGCAGGATCCCCTCGGCACTCATGGCCTTGAGGCGGATGACCCCGGTGGTGGTCTCCTCGGTGGATCCCCGGACCCGCGCCACCATGGCCCGGCGCTCCTCGGGGCTGAGCGATTCCACCATCCGGCGCACCGGACCGGCGAGGTCGTCGAGGCGGCCGAGGGCGATCATGTGCAGCGAGCCCACCAGGTCGGCGCCGTCGTCCTGGGTGAGGTCGGGGCCGAAGGCCAGCGCCTGCGCGATGTGGGTGTAGTAGGTCTCGTGATCCTCGCCCTTGATGGCGTAGACATGCACGCCGTGATCGCGCACCAGGTGCGCCGCCACGTCATCCTGGGTCGAGAGCGGGTTCGAGGCGCAGAGCGCCACCTCGGCCCCGGCGGCCCGCAGGGTGATCATCAGGTTGGCGGTCTCGGTGGTCACGTGCAGGCAGCACGCCACACGCCGGCCCTCGAGCGGACGCTCGGCCGCGAAGCGGGCGCGGATCTGGCGCAGCACCGGCATCGAGCGCTCGGCCCACTCGGTGCGACGGCGACCGGCGTCGGCCAGCGCGAGGTCGCGGACGTGATGGGGGGCGTCGAGCGAAATCGTGGACATCGCGGGCCTCAGCTCTTGACGGCGGTCTGGAGGTCACGCACCCGGTTGGTGCGCTCCCAGGTGAAGCACTCCACCTTGCGGGCCCGGAGCTCCGGCTCCTGGTACACCTCGCGACGAGGCGCCCGGCCGAAGTGGCCGTAGGCCGCGGTGGCGGAGTAGATCGGGTTGCGCAGGCCCAGGTCGCGGATGATCGCGGCGGGCCGCAGGTCGAACACCTCGCGCACCGCCGCCTCGAGGCGACGATCCGGGACCACGCCGGTGCCGAAGGTGTCCACCAGGATCGACACGGGACGCGCCACGCCGATGGCGTAGGCCACCTGCACCTCGCAGCGTCGCGCCAGCCTGGCGGCCACCACGTTCTTGGCGACCCAGCGGGTGGCGTAGGCGGCGGAGCGGTCCACCTTGGTGGGGTCCTTGCCGCTGAAGGCGCCGCCGCCGTGGCGCGCCATGCCGCCGTAGGTGTCCACGATGATCTTGCGGCCGGTGAGGCCGGCGTCGCCCTGGGGACCGCCGATGACGAAGCGCCCGGTGGGATTGATGTGGGTGGTCACCCCGCGGCCATCGAAGCCGAAGTCGGCCAGCACCGGCGTGATGACGTCGGCGCGCATCGCCTCGGCGATCCGGCGCTGGGCCAGCTGCCTGCCTCGCACCACGTCGTCGTGCTGGGTGGACACCACCACGGTGCGCACCGCGACCGGCCGGTCGCCCTCGTACTCCACCGACACCTGCGTCTTGCCGTCGGGCCGCAGCCACTCATGCCGGGGGAGTCCGCGCCCGCCGCGACGGACGGCGGCGAGCCGCTCCGCCAGCCGGTGCGCCAGCACGATCGGCAGCGGCATCAGTTCGGCGGTCTCGTCGGTGGCGTAGCCGAACATCATCCCCTGGTCGCCTGCCCCCTGCGCGTCGGGATCCGCGCCATCCACGCCGCGGGCGATGTCGGGAGACTGCCGGTCAATGGACGCCAGCACGGCACAGGTCCGGAAGTCGAAGCCCATGCGCGCGTCGGTGTAGCCGATCCTCTCGACGGTGCGCCGCACGATGTCGGGAAAGTGGACGTACGCCTCCGTCGTGATCTCGCCGGCGAGCACCGCCATGCCGGTGGTGACCAGCGTCTCGCAGGCCACGCGCGCCATCGGGTCGCGGGCGAGGATCGCGTCGAGCACCGCGTCCGAAATGGCATCGGACACCTTGTCCGGGTGGCCCTCGGTGACCGATTCCGACGTGAAGACGTGACGGGACGTGCGGGACATTGCGCCTCGGGGCACGGGGTGTTCAGGAATCGAGCGGCAAGCTAGTGGCCACCGAGACCCGGGGCAACGCACCGGCGGGGTCCACGAGCCGCAGGTCGACGTGCCGACCCAGCGTGTCGCGCAACAACCGTTCCACCTCGGCGGTGTCATTGGCCAGGCACGCCGCCCGGGCCGCCTCGGCCGCCTCGCCACGGGGAAGGTGCCGCAGCACCCACTTGACCAGCGGCAACGACGGCGGCGCGACGCTCAAGCGCGTGTACCCGAGGCCGAGGAGCAGCACCACCGCCACGGGATCGGAGGCCATCTCGCCGCACACCGACGCCGGGATCCCGGCCGCGGCGGCCGCGCGACACACGCTGTCGAGTTGTCGCACCACCGCGGGGTGCAGCGGCGTGAACCGGCTGGCCAGCCGCGCGTTGCCGCGATCCACGGCCAGGGTGTACTGGGTGAGGTCGTTGGTGCCCACCGAGAGGAAGGCCGACTCGCGCGCAAAGGCGTCGGCCAGCAGCACCGCCGCCGGGGTCTCGATCATCACCCCGATGCGGAGGGCGCTGGCGCAGCGCTTCCCCTCGGCCTGGAGCGCGGCGGCTTCGGCGGCGACGAGGTGCTGCACGGCCCGCAGTTCCTCCACGGCGATCACCAGCGGCAGCATCACCTCGATGTGCCGGTCGGCCGCGGCCCGCAGCAGCGCCCGGAGCTGCGGACGGAACACCTCGGGTTGGTCGAGGCAGACCCGGATCGAGCGCCACCCGAGGAAGGGATTGGCCTCGTGCGGGGCATTGAACGCGGCGGGGAACTTGTCGCCGCCGAGGTCGTAGGTGCGCACCACCACGGGGTGCCGCGGGAAGGCCGCGCCCACGCGGCGATAGTACTCGGTCTGCTCGTCCTCGCTCGGCAGCGAGGTCCGCCCCGCGAGCAGGAACTCGGTGCGCAGCAAGCCGACACCCTCGGCGCCCTGGCGCACGGCGACCTCGACCTCCTCGGGGAGGTCCACGTTGCCCATCAACTGCACCGCCGTGCCGTCGGGCGTGGTCGCCGGCGCGGTGGCGATCCCCTCGAGCTGCATCTCCAGCTTGGCGCGCCGCGTGGCCTGGAGGCGGGCCGCATCGAGCTCGTCCACCGACGGATCCACGATCACCACGCCGGTCTGCCCGTCGAGCAGGATCAGGTCGCCCTCGGTGATCCGGTCCATCGCATCCGCGACCCCCATCACGGCCGGGATCCCGAGCGAGTGGGCCAGGATGGCGGCGTGCGAGGTGCGGGTGCCCTCCTCCGAGATGATCCCCACGACGTGGTCGCGGTCGAGCTGCACGGTGAGCCCCGGGGAGAGCTCGTGCGCCACCAGCACCACCTGGTCGGTGATGTCGCGCAGCCATGCCTCGGCCGTGGCCCGGCCCATCAGGTGGCCGAGCATCCGGAGGTGGATCGCGGTGAGGTCGGTGACCCGATCGCGGAGCATCGAGGTTTCCGAGCGCTGCCACGCGCTCCGCATCTCGAGCGCCTTGAAGTCGTAGGCCGTCTCGGCCGCGAGGTTGTTCTTGCGGATCAGCGCCTCGACGCCGGCCAGGAAGTCCTCGTCCTGGGCCATCATGATCTGGGCGTCGAAGATTCCGGCCTCCTCCTGACCGGCCCGCTGGGCGGTGCGCCGGCGCAGCACGCCGAGCTGGTCCACCACCTCGCCCACCGCATCGCGGAGGCGCGCGATCTCGCGATCCACCTCGTCGTCGGCCACGGTGCGGTCGGGCACATCGGGAAAGTCCCAGCGCATCGTGATGGCGTGCGCCACCGCGAGTCCCGGGGAGACCCCCACCCCGCGCAGTTCCCCCGAGCGGCTCACTCGCCGAACCCGCGCTCGATGAGGGCCACCAGGGCCGCGAGCGCCTCGGCTTCGTCGGGACCGCTGGCGCGCAGGGTGACCCGTGCGCCCTGCTCCGCCGCCAGCATCATCACGCCCATGATGCTCTTGGCATTGACCGACTGACCGTCGCGCTCCAGCCAGATCTCCGACGCGAAGCCCGACGCCATCCGCACCAGCTGGGCGGCGGGCCTGGCGTGCAGGCCCAGGTCGTTGCAGATGGTGGTGGCGCGCTCGATCACTGGGCACCGCCGATCGCGAGGAGCGTGAGGAGCAGCAGGGCGAGGCCGAAGCGCATGCCGGTGACCCGGGTGCGAGTGCCCGGTGCCAGCATCAGCACCACGCCCACGAGGGCGCAGCCGACGGCGGCCGCGGCGAGCCATGGGTCCGCATCCTCCAGCAACCAGGCCGCGGCCACCGGCACCCCGAATCCCACCGCCCAGGCGGCGACGCGCTGGGCATCGCCGGCGAGGCGCGGCAGGCGGGATCGTTCCAGGGCGCCCCCCACCCCGAGTCCCTCGCGCAGTCCGAGGTCGAGGCCCCAGAGCGTGAGCCGCAGTCGGAGGACGTTGTGGACCACCGGCACCAGCAGCACGCTCCACCACCCGACCACCGGCACCAGGGCCAGCGCCGCACCCATCAGGGCCGGCACTTCGCCGGCCCAGATCAGCTGGTCGCCGAGCGACCCGAGGGGACCGGACAGCGCGGTGCGCAGGCGCGAGATGGTGGGGCCGGGCACGCCATCGCGTTCGGCCCGCACCACCGCCCCGACGGCGACACCCGCAAGATAGGGATGCGAGTTGAAGTATTCCGCGCTCCGCGCCACGGCCGCCCGGCGAGCCCCCTCGTCGCGGGCGCCATCGAGCTCGCGCAGCAGCGGCTCGGCCGCGTGGCCCACGCCAATCCCTGCCATCCGCTCGTAGGTCCACGCCGCCTGGACCTCGAGCAGCCGGAAGAGGGCACGCCACCGCGCCGGGATCACAGCAGCACCACCAGGAGCGCCGTGGCGGTGCCGACCGCGAGCCAGCGGCGCCGCTCGCCGCGTCCCGCGCTGCGGAGCGCGCCGCCCAGCCCTGCGGCCAGTCCGCCGGCGATCACCGCCGCGTCGAGCCACTCCACGTGGCGGACCGTGGTCCACGGAATGAGGTGCACGGCCCACGCCACGGCGAGCCCCACGAAGGAAAGCGCCAGGCCGCGCGCGGCATCGCGCAGCAACCCGAGCCGCTGCAGCGCGGCAATCGCGCCAGGGTCACCGTCATTGACCTGGCCGAGCCGGGCCTCGAGGGCGCGGGCCGTGAGCCGGCGGTGGTGATGCAACGTCCAGCCGCCGAGCACCGCGAGCGGGAGTGCCACCAACCCGGCGATCCCGGCGCCGCTCCCTCCGGGGATCAGTGCCGCCGCGGCGCCGCCGGCCACTGCGGCGGGACCGTAGTCGGGATAGCGGGACGCGCCGATCGGGAGCACCTCCAGCGCATAGAGCTCCAGCACGGCACCGGCGACGAGGCCGGCGGCGAGGTCGCCGGCGAACCAGCCGGCCACCGTGGCCGCCACCAGCGGGCGTGACAGCAACCCCTGGGGCATCGAGACCAGGTCCACGGCCACGACGGTCCCCCATGCCAGCAACAGCAGCGCCAGTCCGACCGTCATTCCAGATCCTCGCCGGCCACGCCGACCGAGGTGGGAAGATCCTGTGCCACCACGATGGCGCCGCGGTCGCGCAACCCGGCGATCAACCCTCGCTCCGCTTCATCGAGGTAGAGGTAGCTCAGGTGCTCGGTGCGTCCCTGCCGGTGGTGGATCCCGCCGAGGTTGATCCGGGGCAGCAGCGCGGGGTGGGCGCGGTGGAGCGTCGCCATGGTGTGCAGGTCGCCGGTGAGCAGGATGGTGCGCACCGGATCGGCGACCCAGGTCGGCAATTCGGCCGTCGCGTCGGCGACCGTGGCGAAGGCGATGGTCACGCCCATCGGGGCCGCGGTGCGATAGATGTCCTGCTCCCACGGTGCACCGGCGACGGTGTCGTCCACCAGCACGATGCGCTCGGCGGCGAGCGGCCGCCCCCAGCCGAGCACGACCTGGCCGTGGATCAGGCGGTCGTCCACCCGGGCGAGCACCACCGGCATCAGCGCAGCTCGACGGCCCGGGCGCCCGCGTCGGCCACCTGGCGGGCCACGTGGTCGAGCGGCCCGTCGCGATGGAACACGAACTCCAGCAGCATGGCGAGGTTGACCCCGGTGACCAGCCGCACGTGGGGCATGGCCTGGAGCCGGTGCATCGCGGCGAACAGGCACGAGCCGCTCGGCATGTCGATGAACACCACGGCCTCGGCCTCCCCCACCGCCGCGGCGATCCGACCCTCGAGGGTGTTGCGGTCGCAGTCGGTGTTGCTCACCGCGACGAGACCGGTGTCGGCGCCGGCGATCCGCGACACCGCATCGATCAGCGCCTCGGCGAGACGACCGTGGCCGATCACCACCCCCGTGAGCAGGCTCATTCGATGTCGTCCCGGAGGTACTCGCGGACGCCGCGCTTCTCGCGCATCCGCTTGATGAGGCGTTCGTTGAAGGCGGTGGCCACGTCCACCCCGCTGTAGCGGAGCAGGTGCATCATGGCGACCACCTCGGACACCACGGTGATGTTCTTGCCGGGGTTGAGCGGCACGATCACCTTCGGGATCGGCACCTCGAGGATCGACTGCGTGTCGCGGAGCAGTCCGGTGCGATCGGCGCCCTGCGCCGTCTCCCAGTCCTCGAGCTGCACCACCACCTCGATCCGCTTCTGCTGGCGCACCGCGCGCACCCCGAACAGCGCCGGGATGTCCACCAGCCCCACGCCGCGGATCTCCATGTGGTGGCCGGCCAGCTCGTGCCCCTGCCCGATCAGCACGTCGGTGCCGCGCCGGGTGACCTTCACCACGTCGTCGGCCACGAGCCGATGGCCCCGCTCCACGAGGTCGAGCACGCACTCGCTCTTGCCGATGCCGGAGCGACCCACGAAGAGGAGGCCCACCCCGTAGACGTCGGCGAGCGAGCCGTGCAGGGTGGTGCGCGGGGCGAAGGCATCCTCCACCACCGGCTTGATGCGCTTGTAGAACTCCGCGGTCTTGAGCCGGGTGCGGAGGACCGGCACCAGCCGGCTCCGGGCCAGGTCGAGCAACGGGTCCGGTGGATCCAGTCCCTTGGTGATGAACACCACCGGCAGGTCGTACTGGAAGAATCCCTCCAGTCGTGTGCGCCGGGTGGCCTCCTCGAGGGAACGGAGGTAGGTGATCTCGGTCTCGCCGAGGACGTGCAGCCGATCGGGCATGAACCGGCCGAGATAGCCGGCCAGGGCAAGCCCCGGCGAGGCGATGTCGGCATCGGGCACCAGCCCGTCGAGCCCGAGCTCCCCGGTGAGGGGCTCGAGCTGGAGCGATTCTCCGGCGGCCAGCAGGTCGCGAAAGCGCACCCGTCAGGTCACCGCGTGCCGGTGCGCCAGCGGGCGGGTGTTGGCGCGGCGCACCTGCCGCCGGACCTTTTCCTCCACCTCGTCGAGCGCCGAGCGATGGTCGGCTCCCTCGGCGGTGGCCACCACGAGCGTGCCGCCGCTCAGCCGCAGGCGGAGCTCCACCCAGGCGCGCCCGGCAATGACGTCGAACACGGCGGTCCCTTCGAGCGCGCGGTCGCCGATGCGCCCGAGGCGGTCGAGCACCAGGTGCGCGCGCTGGCGCACGGCGTCAACCAGTGCGAGATGATGGCGGGAGGAGACAGTGATCTGCATCAGTCAGCTCCTTCAGGACGAGAAGGACGACGGGGGATCCTCTCCCCGGGCGAGATCCCGCAGGTGCGACTCCACCCGGTCGGCGGCGGCGTCCCAGGAGTGGGACAGGGCGTGCTGCCGGGCCGCATGACCCAGCCGTTCCACCAACTGGGGATCGTCGGCCAGCCGGCGCATCGCGCTGGCCAGCTGGGGCACGTCGCCGTGCGGGACGAGGAGGCCGGTGAGGCCGTCACGGACCGAGTCGCGCAACCCCGGGGCATCCGACGCGAGCGACGGCGTGCCACAGGCCGCGGCCTCCATGACCGTGATCCCCCACCCCTCCTTCGGGGAAGGAAATACGTTCGCGGTGGCCCCCCGCAAGAGCCGGAGCTTGGTCGGCTCGTCCACGAAGCCCAGGAAGCGGACCGCCTCGCCGAGGCCAAGGTCGCGGGCCAGCCGCTCCAGGCGGGGGCGGTCGTCGCCGCTGCCCGCGATGTCGAGCGCCAGGTCGGGACGGTGCTCCCGGGCGCGCTGGAGGGCCCGGAGCACCAGGTCCACCCCCTTGTAGCGCTTGAGCCGGCCGAGGTACACGAACCGGGGGGGGCTGCCGCGCGGGGTGGCGGGATCGGGATGGAACCGGACGGCGTCCACGCCGGGATGCACGACGGCGATCCGTTCCCGCGGCACCCCGCGCGCCACGAGATCGTCTCGCGTGGACTCGCTGATGGCGTGAAACCAGGCGCGGCGGTAGCAGCGCGGGATCGCGCGCTCGGCGGCCCAGACGGTCGCCGCCATCGGCCAGGCGACTTCCCGGAAGGCCGTGGTGCCGAACAGGTGCGGCACGATCGCGTAGACGGGGCGGTCGGTGAGGCCCGCCACGTAGAGCGGCAGCTTGTTGATGTCGTCCACCAGCACGTCGGGGTGCTCCTCGCGGAGCGCGCGACGCACCGCGGCGCGCCCGCGCCAGGCGAACGAGTGCCGGTCCCCGGTGCGCAGCACGGTGACTCCGTCCACCACCTCGCGCGGGGCGCAACCGGGGAATCCCGAGCAGACCAGGCGCACCGAGTGCCCGCGCGCCGCCAGCCGGGAGAAGAGCTCGAAGAGGTGGATCTCCGCGCCGCCGGCGTGCGGATTGCGGAGGTCCTGCCAGTTGACCAGCAGGAGCTTCACAGCCGACCCAGGTCGCGCGCCACGCGGTCGAGCACCCCGTTCACGAATCCCGGGGCCCGGGCACCGCCGAAGCGCTGCGCCAGCCAGATCGCCTCGTCAATGGCCACACGCGGCGGCGTCACGCCCTCGAGCAGCTCGTGGATGGCGAGGCGGAGGATGTTGCGCTCGATCGCGGCGATCCGTTCCAGGCGCCAGTTGTCGGCGGCCGCCTGGGCCAGCCGGTCGAGCGCCGGCTGCTGCGCCAGCACTGCATCGGCCAGGGCGCGTGCGGCATCGAGCACCCCCGGCTCGGGGCCGGTCAGCCGCGCCAGCCCGCGCCAGGCCGCCTCGGCCCCCACGTCGGGGCCGGCATCCATGGCGTACAACAGCTGCAGCGCGCGGGCGCGCCGCCGCGTCTCGACCCGGATCACGATCCCGCCACGCGGTGCAGCAGCGAGGCGGTGCGCAGCGCGGCCTCCGCGGCCTCGCGTCCCTTGTTTCCCGCCGCCCCCCCGGACCGCGCCGTGGCCTGCTCCAGCGTGTCGCAGGTGAGGAGGCCGAAGCCCACCGGGATGCCGCTGCCGGTGGCCACGCGCGCCAGCGCCGCGCTGGTCTCGCCGGCCACGAAGTCGAAGTGGGGCGTCTCGCCGCGGATCACCACCCCGAGCGCCACGATGGCGCCGACGCCGGGCCGTGCCGCCGCGGCGCGGGCCGCGACGCCGAGCTCGAAGGCGCCATCCACCCACCAGGTCTCGATGGTGTCGTCGGGACAGCCGGCGTCGCGACAGGCCTCGATGGCGCCGTCGCGCAGCCTGGCGGTGAGGCGCTCGTGGTAGCGCGACACCACCACGATCACCCGTCCGGTCGGCTCGAGTCGGCCCTCGTGTTCGCGCATCGGCTCAGCGGGTGAAGAGGTGGCCAAGCTTGTCGCGCTTGGTGGCCAGGTAGGCGGAGTTCTCCGGCGTCTGGTCGGCCACCAGGGGGACCCGTTCGACGATCTCGAGTCCATAGCCCTCGAGGCCGACCAGCTTGCGCGGATTGTTGGTCATCACCCGGAGGGTGGACAGCCCGAGGTCGCGGAGGATCTGGGCCCCGATGCCGAAGTCGCGCAGGTCGGCCTTGAAGCCCAGGCGCTCGTTGGCCTCGACGGTGTCGTCACCGCGGTCCTGCAACTGGTAGGCGCGCAGCTTGTTGAGCAGCCCGATCCCTCGTCCTTCCTGGTCGAGGTACACGATCACGCCGCGCCCCGCCTCGGCCACCAGGGCCATCGCGCGGTGGAGCTGGGTGCCGCAATCGCAGCGCAGCGAGTGGAAGACGTCGCCCGTGAGGCACTTGGAGTGCATCCGCACCAGCACGTCGCGGGCCCCTTCCACCTCGCCCAGCACCAGCGCGACGTGCTCGTGGTCGTCCACGTCGTTGCGGTAGCCGATCACCCGGAACTCCCCCGCGACGGTGGGCAGCCGCGCCTCGGCGACGCGGTGGACCAGCTGCTCGGTGCGGAGCCGGTACGCGACCAGGTCGGCCACGCTCACGAGGGTGAGGTCGTGCTCCGCGCAGAAGGCCTGCAGCTCCGGCAGCCGCGCCATGGAACCATCGGCGGACAGGATCTCGCAGATCACGCCGGCGGGCTTGAGGCCGGCGAGCCGGGCCAGGTCCACCGACGCCTCGGTGTGGCCCACGCGCTGGAGCACGCCGCCGGGCCGGGCCCGCAGCGGCGAAATGTGTCCGGGCCGGCGGAGGTCGCCGGGCACGGTGTCCGGATCGATCGCGACCCGGATGGTGGCGGCACGGTCGGCGGCCGAAATGCCCGTGGTCACGCCGAAGCGACGATCCGCATCGATCGTGACGGTGAACGCGGTGGACATCGCCTCGGTGTTCTGCTCCACCATCTGGGGCAGCTCGAGGCGATCGCAGTCCTCGGAGGTGAGGGCGAGGCAGATCCAGCCGCGGCCGTGCTGGGCCATGAAGTTGATGATCGCGGGCGTGACCATCTCCGCCGCGCAGATGAGGTCGCCCTCGTTCTCGCGGGTCTCGTCGTCGACCACCACGATCATCTTGCCGGCGCGCAGGTCGGCGAGGGCCTGTTCGATCGGGGCCGTGGTCACTGCGGCTCCCGGTCGGGCCACAGGGCCACCTGGGCCCGGACGTGCTTTCCCACCAGGTCTCCCTCGAGTTGCACCGCGGTGCCGGGCCGGAGCGCGCCAAGCGTGGTGTGCTGCAAGGTAAACGGCACCAGCGACACCGCGATGGCGTCGGGCCGCGGCCGCGCGTTGACGGTGAGCGAGACCCCGTCCACCGTGACCGAGCCCAGCGGAATGGAGACCGCGGCCACCTCGGCGGGCACCGTGATCTCGACCAGGTGATGGTCCTCGTGCGCCTCCACCCGTTCGACGATCCCGACGCCGTCCACGTGGCCCTGGACCCAGTGCCCCCCGAGGCGATCGCCGAGGGCGAGGGCGCGTTCGAGATTGACGCGCCCGCCAGGGGCCAGGTGGCCGAGGGCGGTGCGCGCCAACGTGGTGGCCACCACGCGCACCCCGAAGCGTCCCGCCTCGTGAGAGTCCACCGTGAGGCACGCCCCGTTGACCGCGACCGACTCGCCGAGGACGAGATCGGCCCAGGGCGCGGAGATCACCAGGCGGCGTCCCTCGGGCGAGTCGGTCGCTTCTTCGACGGTGCCGATCGCGGTGACGAGTCCGGTGAACATCAGCGCTCCAGCACCAGCAGCGTGTCCTGCCCGAGGCGGGTGCGGCCGATCGTGCGCCAGCGCGGGGCCGATGCCAGGTCGAAGGCGGGCAATCCCGCCCACGCCGGCTGGCCGGCCCCCAACCAGGTCGGGGCCTGCAGCTGGTACACGCGGTCCAGCAGCCCGAGTCGCAACAGGGCACCGGCCAACCGTCCACCGCCCTCCACCAGCATGGCATCCACTCCCGAGCGATACAGCAGTTCGAGCGCCTCCTCGAGGTCGCCGGTGACGAGCACCGACACCCCCGGGAGGGCGGCGAGCTCGGGGCGCGGGATCCCCGACACCACTGTCACCGGAACGCCGCTGCCGTCCGCCAGGATCCCGTGCCCGGTGCCAAGGCGTCCGCTGCGGTCGAAGATCACCCGGATCGGCGCCACCCGGGGGGTCACACTGCCGCGCACGGTGAGGCGCACGTCGTCGGCCACCGCCGTGGCGCCCCCCACTGCAATGGCGGCATAGCCGGCGCGCTCGCGATGCACCCAGTGGCGGGCGGCGTCGCCGG
This sequence comes from uncultured Gemmatimonadaceae bacterium, assembly GCA_964574665.1. Classification (GTDB taxonomy): domain Bacteria; phylum Gemmatimonadota; class Gemmatimonadetes; order Gemmatimonadales; family GWC2-71-9; genus Palsa-1233. The sequence continues at coordinate 5,238 of CAZNOJ010000031.1, read as the reverse complement.
TGAGCCACTGCGAGGCCCCGCGGTGGTCCGCAAGAAAGCCGTCGAGCGAGACCGCCAGCTTCACGGCGACGAAGGGTCGGTGCCCCTTCGCGTGCAGCCGAAGGAAGCGGAAGTTGAGCTGGCGCGCGGCCTCCTCGGCGACACCCACCACCACGTCGAGTCCCGCGGCGCGCAACGCCTCGACCCCGCCGCTGGCGACCGGATTGGGATCGCGATGGGCGATCACCACCCGGGCGATGCCGGCGTCGAGGATGGCGGGGACACACGCCGGCTGCTTGCCCACGTGGCAACACGGCTCGAGGGTGACGTACAGCGTGGCGCCGCGGGCTTCCTCCCCGGCCTCCACCAGGGCCTGGGTCTCGGCGTGCATCTCGCCGAAGCGCCGGTGCGCCCCGCTGCCCACCACGCGATCGTCGCGCACCACCACCGCGCCGACCATCGGGTTGGGATGGACCTGCCCCCACCCTGCCGCCGCGAGGGTGAGGGCGCGACGCATGAAGACCTCGTCGGGAATGCCGCTCATCGCCTGGGCGTCACTCGGCGAAGGTGACGGCCCGCGCACCGGCGCGCACCGACCCGATTTCCCACGTGGCCACGCCCGCCCGCTCGGCGTGCTGGCGCACGGTGGCCACGTTGGCGGGGCTGACCGCGGCGATCATCCCCACCCCGAGGTTGAACACGTCGCGCATCTCGGCCTCGGCGACGCCGGCGTCGCGGATGGCCCGGAACAACGCCGGCCACTGCCAGCTCCCGGGATCGAGGACCGCCTCCACGTGGGCCGGCAGCACGCGCACGAGGTTGCCCGCGATGCCGCCCCCGGTGATGTGGGCCAATCCGTGGATCTCGCCGAGGGCCGGCCGGATCGCGGCCTCGTAGCTGCGGTGCACGGCGAGGAGGGCATCGGCCACGGTGGTCTCGGTGCCGGGCAGCAGGTCGTCGAGCGCCAGGCGGAGCTGGTCGAGGAGCACGTGACGCGCCAGGGTGTAGCCGTTGGTGTGCAACCCGGTGCTGGCATAGGCCAGCAGCACGTCGCCCGGCACGATCCGCTCGCCGTGCAGGGCGGCATCCTCCTCCACGACGCCGATGATGGTGCCGGCGAGGTCGAAGGTCCCGGCGGCGTAGAGGCCGGGCATCTGGGCCGTCTCGCCGCCGGCCAGCGCCATGGCGTGGGCACGGCAGCCGCGGCCGATTCCCTCCACCACCCCGGCGATCATCTCCACCGGGAGCCGGTGACCGGCGATGTAGTCCATGAAGGCCAGCGGCACTGCCCCGTGCACCAGGATGTCGTTCACCGAGTGGTTGACCAGGTCCTCGCCCACCGTGTCGTAGCGACCGGCCTGCTGGGCCACCAGCACCTTGGTGCCCACGCCGTCGGTGCTCATCACCAGCACGGGGCGGCGCATGCCGATGGGGACGCGGATCATGCCGCCGAACGCGCCGACCTCGCCGAGCGAGAGGGCGGTCCGCGTGCCGGCCACGATCCGCCCGATCCGGGCCTTGGCGTCCTCGGCCTGCTGCAGGTCGACGCCGGCGGCGGCGTAGCGCGACTCGCTCACGCCACACGCTCCGCCGCCGGGATCTGCGTGAGGTCCACGAACCGGCGGACCCGCGCCTCGACGTCGGGCAGCGTCACTCCGGTGAACCCCTGGATGTCGAACCCCGACACGGAGTACGAGCCCATGGCGGCGCCGTACACCATCGCGCGGCGCATCGCGTCGGTGTCCACCGCGCCCTGGCGCGCGAGGTATCCCATGAAGCCGCCCGCGAAGGCATCACCGGCACCGGTCGGGTCGAAGACCTCCTCGAGCGGGAAGGCGGGGATCGCGAAGGTGCGGTCGCGCTCGATCAGCAGCGCGCCGTACTCGCCCTGCTTGATCACCACGCGCGACGGTCCCTGGGCGAGGAGCCAGCGTCCGGCGCGATGCACGTTCCAGTCCCCCGAGAACTCGCGCGCCTCGGCGTCGTTGACCATGAGCAGGTCCACCCGCTTGAGCAGGGCGAGCAGCGCCTCGCGGCGCGACTGGATCCAGTAGTTCATGGTGTCGCAGGCCACCAGCGCCGGGGCCTGCACCTGCTCCAGCACGCCGAGCTGGAGTTCCGGGTCGATGTTGCCGAGAAAGAGGAACCGGGTGTGCTCGGCGCCCGGCGGCAGCCGCGGGCGGAAGTGCGCGAACACGCCGAGGCGGGTTTCCAGGGTCTCGCGCGACTGCAGGTCGTAGGAGTACTTCCCCTTCCAGCGAAACGACTCCCCGGTGGTGCGCTCCACGCCCGACCAGTCGATGCCGCGATCGGCGAGGCGGTCGAGCTGGTCCACCGGAAAGTCGTCGCCCACCACCCCCACCACCTGCACCGGGTGCAGCAGCGACGCGGCGACGGCGAAGTGCACCGCGGAGCCGCCCAGCGAGTCGGCGGTCTGGCCGAACGGGGTGAAGACCGAATCGAGCGCCACGCTTCCCACCACCAGCAGCGACATGGTCACATCCGATCCGGGGCCGAGACCCCAAGCACGGTGAGTCCGTTGGCGAGCACCTGGCGCGTGGCCCGCGCCAGCAGCAGGCGGGAGCGCTCGACCTCGGGTGCTTCGCCGAGCACCCGGCAGCCGTGGTACCAGCCGTGGGTCGCGCGCGCGAGGTCCTCGAGGTAGGTCGTGATCCGGTGCGGCTCCCGTTCGCGGGCGGCTCGTGCCACCTGGTCGGGAAAGGCGGTCAGCCGCTTGAGCAGATCGAGGTCGGCCTCGCCGAGCACCTCGAGGGTGATCGCCCCGTCCACCGCCTCCGGGGCCACCCCCGCCGTGCGGAAGATCCCCGACATCCGGGCGTGCGCCATCTGCACGTAGTAGACCGGGTTCTCGTCGGTGCGGGCGGTGGCCAGCTCGATGTCGAAGGTCAGGTGGGTGTCGCCGCGTCGCATCAGGAACCAGTACCGCGCGGCGTCCACGCCCGTCTCCCCGTACAGGTCGGCGAGGGTGACGAATTCGCCGGAGCGCTTCGACATCTTCGCTTCCTCGCCGCCGCGCACCACCTTGACCAGCTGCACCAGCACCACCTCGAACCAGTCCGCCGGCAGGCCGAGCGCCACCAGCGCGCTCCGCATCCGGGGGACATAGCCGTGGTGGTCCGCGCCCCACACGTCGATCGCGCCGGCAAAGCCGCGATCGTGCTTGTCGAGGTGGTAGGCGATGTCGGGGACGAAGTAGGTGTAGGTCCCGTCCTGCTTGCGGAGCACGCGGTCCTTCTCGTCACCGAAGCCGGAGGTGCGCAGCCAGAGGGCGCCGTCCTGCTCGTAGGTGAGTCCGGCCGCGGCCAGCCGGTCGAGCCCGCGCTGCAGCTTGCCGCTGGCGTACACCTCCTGCTCGGAGGAGACCACGTCGAAGCGCACCCCGAACGCCGCCAGGGTCTCGTCCTGCTCGGCGCGCATCGCGGCCAGCACGTACGGGCGCAGGGTGGCGGGAGGCGGCGCCGCGGGGTCCGCGGGCAATTGCGCCGCGAACTCGCCCACCCACTGCGCGGCGGTCTCGCGCAGGTACTCGCCGTGATAGCCCTTCTCCGGCAGGGGCACGTCGTGGCCGCGGTGCTGCAGGATCCTGGCCCAGAGCGACGCGACCACGTTGTCCACCTGGACGCCGGCGTCGTTGACGTAGAACTCCCTGGTCACCGCGTGGCCGGTCCACTCGAGCAGGGTGGCGATGGCGTCACCCAGCGCCGCGCCGCGGCCGTGGCCCACGTGCAGCGGTCCGGTGGGGTTGGCCGACACGAACTCGACGTTGATCCGGCGCCCCGTGCCTTCGGTGTTGCGGCCGTAGCGCGGGCCCTCGACGAGGATCCGGGCATGCGCCGCCACGAGCGGTCCCGCCGCGAGGCGAAAGTTGATGAAGCCGGGCCCGGCGATCTCGGTGGCGCGCACCACGTCGGGCGGCAGGTCGAGCGCGGCGAGCACGCGATCGGCCATCGCGCGCGGATTGCTCCGCTCGCGGCGAGCCAGCTGCATTGCCAGGTTGGTGGACAGGTCGCCGTGGCTGGGGTCGCGCGGGCGCTCGAGCGTGAACTCGACGTCGCCCCCACCCAGTGCCGTCGCCGCGCGCTCGAGGGCCGTGCGGAGCTGGTCGCTCACGCGGGGCCCTTTGCTCCACCGGCATCCGGCTTGGCCGCAGGGGTCGCCACGGGCGCCGCCTCAGCCGCCGGCTTGGCGGCGGTGTCGGCCGCCGGCTTGGCCTCGACGTCCTTGCGCGGCCCCTTGCCGTCCTTGCCGTAGTCGGTGATGTAGAAGCCGCTGCCCTTGAAGATCAGGCCGGCGCCGCCCGAAACGGTCCGCTCCGCCTTGGCCCCGCAGGTGGGACACTTGCGGAGCGGCTTGTCGGACATCTTCTGGACCGCCTCGAAGGCGTGGCCCGCGGCGCAGTGATACTGGTAGGTCGGCATGCCCTCATCCCGTGGACGAACCCGATGCAACCACGAAATTTAGCCGGGGTCGCCGGGACAAGGCAGTAGGGTACGCGCCCTAGGGCGCCCCGGCGTAGGTCCCCCAGGCCTCCCGCAACACGTCGGCGACCTCGCCCAGGGTGGCGCGCACCCGGACCGCGGCGATGATCGGGGGCATCAGCGGCGCCGTGCCGGTGCCGGCCGACCGCACCGCGGCCAGGGCGCTGGCCACCGCCGACTGGTCGCGGCGCTGCCGCACGGCCTGGAGCCGGCGCACCTGATCCTGCTCAAGGGCACCGTAGTCGGGGAGATGGAGCGGATGCACCCCCTCCTCCCCCGTGAAGCGGTTGACACCGACCACGACCTGCCGGCCCGCCTCGACCGCCTGTTGCTGGGCCCAGGCCGAGTCGGCGATCGCCTGCTGCATGACGCCCATCTCTATGGCGCGCGCCGCCCCGCCGAGGGCGTCAATCTGGGTGATCAAGGCCAGCGCCTCCTGCTCGATCCGGTCGGTGAGCGCCTCCACGTACCAGCTCCCCGCGAGCGGATCCACGCTGTGGGTGAGGCCGCTCTCGTGCGCCAGGATCTGCTGGGTCCGCAGGGCCAGCGTGGCCGAGGCCTCGCTCGGGAGCGCCAGGGCCTCGTCGTACCCGTTGGTGTGCAGCGACTGGGTACCGCCCAGCACCGCGGCGAGCGCCTGCACCGTGACGCGCACCACGTTGTTGAGGGGCTGCTGCGCCTGGAGCGTGACGCCGCCGGTCTGGGTGTGGAAGCGGAGCCGCGCCGAGGCCTCGTCGGCGCCGAAGCGCTCGCGCATCAG
>CAZNOJ010000030.1:0-26715 GCA_964574665.1 uncultured Gemmatimonadaceae bacterium | reverse complement strand
CCCCGTTGGGCCCGGGGGGGCCCCCCCCCCCCACCCGCCCCCCGGGGCGGGGGTCGGCCGCGGAGGGAACGCCGCAATCCGACCTGTGGGAGCTCGCCGGAACGCTGTTCGAGGCATGGACCGGTGTGCGATGGGAGGGCGGGCGATCGCGCGACGATCCGTCCTGGCGCAAGGTGCCGGCGCAGGTGCGGCCCGTGCTCTCGCGCGCCCTCGCGGACGATCCGGCGGCTCGGTGGTCGAGTGCGGCCGCCTTTCGTGACGCGCTGCACCGGGGTCGCGCACCGCGGGCCGCGCGCCGGATCGCCCTGCCGCTGGGGGTGACGATGGTTGCGGGTGCCCTGGCCTGGGGTCTCCTCCGGCGGGGCGGCGAGGCGCCCGGGGTGGCGGGCATGCCCGATTCGGTGGACCTGCTCCTGCTGCCCCGCGAGCCAGGCGACACGGTGCAGCGTCGCTGGACCGAGGAGGCCGCGCTCTCGCTGTCGTGGCTGCCGATGGTGACGGTCTCCAGCAATCCGGCAGAGCCGCGTCCGGCGCGGCTGCGTGTCACGATCGGGCGTCCGCGGGCCGATTCGATAGCGTTGGTCGGCTTCGACGCGCGCGGTGGTCTCGTGCTCGATGCGCGACTGGGGGCGCCCGACCACGACGCGCCGGAGCTGTCGCCGCGCCGTATTGCCCAGCTGGTGCTGGAGCGGTTCTTCCCCGAGCGCCGCCACGACCTGCGACTCCTTGCCGGCGCGACATCCGATGTGTTGGCGCTGCACGCGTGGTACCGCGGGGCCGCGGGCTTCCAGGCCGGGGACTGGAGCACGGCCGAACGCGAGTTCACCGGAGCCCTGCGTCGTGACCCCGGGTTCCTCCCGGCGTCGTGGCTCCTGATGCTGACGCGAATGTGGCAGCGGGAGCCGCACGACGTGGAACTGGCCACGCTCGCCGCGCGTCGCGACGAGCTGCCTCCCGAGATCGCCGCGCTGATCCTGGCGCAACAGGAACCGGACCTGCCGCGCCGCCTCGCGCGCTACGATTCGATCGCCGCGCTCGTGCCGGAGTTCGCCCCGGCCCGGATGCTCGCGGCCAACGAACTGTTCCATCGCGGCGCACTCTTCGGTCACGAGGCGCTCGACGGGGTGCGGGCACTCCGCGCCGCCGCCGCCGAGGTGCCCGACCTCGATCACCGGACCACCTGGGAGCACGTCCTCTGGGGCGCCATCAAGGTCGGCGACCGGGTCGCGGCCGAGGCGGCGCGTGACCGGTTGGGCGGGTTGCCCGGCACGCGTGAGCGGCGCGCGTTCACGGCACTCGCGTTCGACGAGCGCTTCGTGCCGTCGCGTGCCGGCTTTCGTCGCCTGATCCTCCGGATCGGGGCCAAGGGATCGCAGGTGGACACGCTGGCACGGTACCTTCGCCTGGCCGGCAGCTTCGACCTGCCGGGCCTGCAGGAGTGGATGGCCGGCCTGGTGCTCCGCCGGGCAGGGGATCGCGAGCAGGAGGCCGCGGCGCTCGGTGCCCAGGCCGTCGCCTCGCTGATGCAGGGTCGCGTGGACGAGGCCATGCGTCGCCTCGAACAGGCCGCGTCCCGTGCGGCCGTGCCGACGCCGTACCAGCTGCAGTGGGCGGAGTGGTCGCTGTTGCTGCCGGCATTCGGCTTTGTCGTGCCCGATAGTCAGCGCGCGCGCGCGGTGGCGCGCCTGCGCGCGGAGCTTGCCGATCCCGGATCGTGGCCACGCGCCGGCATCGCCCTCATTGCCGCGCGCGAGGACTCCGGCGGGGCAGTGCTCGACTCGCTCCGCCGCGGCGCGTCGCACGATGCCGTCGCGCGGCACCTCCTTCCGGTGGCCGAGGCGTTCCACGACGCGCACAGGGGCAACATCCGGTCGGCCCTGGAGCGCGCCGGGGCCATGCTGGTCGATCCCGGCGACGCAATCGCACTGCAGCGCGGCCCGCTGACCCGCGCCATCACCCTCCACGCACGCGGTGCGTGGCTGCTGGCCCTCGGCGACTCCTCGTCGGCGGAGCGGCAGTGGCGCTTTCACGAAAACGCCGACTTTCAGGGATGGCCGAGCGGCCCGCCCCAGGAGGGTGAGGTGGAGGCGGCCCTCTCGGTGCCGCTGCGTTGGCAACGGGCCGTGCTGCTCTGCGCACTCGGCGACCGAGCGCGAGGTCGCGCGCTGCTCGCGAGTGCGGGGCGTCACTGGCCGCCCGAGGCCATCGCACGGTCGCACGCCGAGATGCAGGGTCTGGCGGTAGCGACATGCCGGTGATCGCCGCCCAGCTGCTCGGGCCCCCGCTGGTCACCATTGATGGCCAGCCACCGCCGCCTCCGATGCGGTGGCGCAAGCACCTCGGCCTGGCGATCCTGCTCTGGACGGAAGGCCGCGATGGCGTCAGCAGGGCGCGCGCCACCGACCTGCTCTGGGGCGACCGGAGCGAGGGCGAGGCACGCCACTCCCTCAACGAGGCGCTGCGCGTGCTGCGCCGCGCCGCTGGTGCGGACGCCCTCGCCAGCGCGGGCGACCTGTTGACGTGGCGCGGTCCGGTGGCGCGCGACACCGACGCCTTCGAACAGCGACGCACCGAGGATCCCCGGCGCGCGGCGGAACTGATTCGTGGCGCGTGGTGCGATGGGTTCGCCGTGCCCGATGCCGGCGAGTTCGACCGTTGGCTCGACGACCATCGCCGGATCTGGCACCATCGCCTGCTCACCACCCTGTGCCAGGCCGCGCGGGAGGAGGCAGACCGCGGCAACCTGCACGCGGCGCACGAGCGGGCGGCGCAGGCGCGACGATTCGATCCGCTCAGTGAACTGGCGGCACAGACCCTTGCCGAAGTGCTGGCCTGGACGGGAGACCGCGTCGCGGCACATCGCGAGCTCGACGCCCACGACGCGCGACTGCGAGCCGAGCTCGGCATCGAGCCGGGCGAAGGCGTGCGCCGCCTCCGACAGCGGTTGTCGGCGACGCGGGGCACCCGTCGCGGGGCATCGCCTGCGGAGGGCGCCCAGCTGCCGCTGGTGGGGCGGGAAGACCCCCTGCGGACGCTGTTGACTGCGTCACGCCAGTCGGCGGCACGCGGCCAACCTGCGCTCCTGTTGATCGAGGGACCGGCCGGCGCAGGCCGCACCAGGGTGCTCGAGGAGCTCGTCGTGCGGCTCGACGTGGAAGGATGGACGGTGGCGACGGTGCGCGCGCTGCCAGCCGACACCGCCGACCCGGAGGCAGGCCTCCGGGCAGTCGCGGCCGCCGGGTTGTGGGCCGCACCCGGCGTTGCGGGGGCGGCCCCTGCCGCGATCGGGTCGCTCGCTGCCACGGTTCCGGTGTGGGGCGAGCACTTCGCGGCGAACCGAGGCGACGATCGCTGGCCACTCGCCGATGCCTTGGGGGCCGTGTTGCGCAGCACCGCATCCGAGCAACCGATCCTCCTCGCGCTGGATGACGCCGAGTGGCTCGACACCGCGACCCTCGAGGCGCTGCCGCGCGTGATGCGCGCCTGCGAGGGACTCCCCGTCGTGGTGGCGGCCACGCTCCGGCTGGGCCATCCCGATCCACGCCTCGACCAGCTGCGTGGCTACCTCGATCGTCCGGGACGCGGGGCCTGCGCGCCGCTGCCGCCCTTGCAGGCTGCCGATCTCGCTGGCGCCGTGCGGGCGGCGATGCCGGAGTGGCCGCCCGACGCGGTGGACCGCCTGACCCGTCGCCTGCACGGCGAGTCGCTTGGCATCCCCGCGGTGGCCATGGGGGTGCTCGCCGCCGTCCAGCGGGGGATGTCGCTCGACGAGTCGGCACCGTGGCCGCCGGCCACGCGGACCTTCGATTCGACACTCCCGGGATCGCTGCCGGATGCGCTGGTCGCCGCCACGCGGCTGCGCGTCTCCTTGATGCCACCGCTCGCCCGGGAGGTCCTCGCCTACCTCGCGCTCCGGGCGACTCCGATGACCCCGGCGCAACTGCGGCACTGCCTGGACCAGGCCGAGGTACCCGTGGACCTCCTCGATCACCTCGAGTGGGAGGGGTGGGTGGTCAGCGACGGGCGGGGCTACCGGCTCCGGACCCCGGCGCTCGGCGGCATCATCGCGGGCGACCTGCTCACCCCGGGGCAGCGTCGGCGGATGACAGGGCGGCTCGCCGGCATGTGACTTGCTCCCTCGTTCATTATCTTCCCCCGGGCTCGAACCATCGCGCGAACGACCCTCCTCACGGATCCTCATGTCCATCCTTGCCACGCTCGAGATCGCGGATCCCTCCAGCGCATCCGGTCCCCTGGTCGTTGCCCTCGTCTCCGTGTCGCCGGCGCCCCCGGAGCACCTCGCGGCGTTCGACGGGTGGACCGGCGGTGCCCTCGCCGCGGCCTGGCAACATGGCGACTTCACCGGCAAGCGCGACGAGACGCTGCTCCTGTATCCCGGCCACGGTGTGGAGCGATTGCTGTTGGTGGGGTTGGGTGACGCGGCCAAGCTGACTGCCAATGCGGTGCGCCGCGCCGCGATGATCGCTGGCAAGCGGGCCCGCGTGCTCGGCGCCGCGACGCCGGCCATCCTCTGGCCGGTCACGGCACTGGATCCGGCTCGCGTGGCGCAGGCGCTGGCCGAGGGGGCAGCGTTCGGTGCCTGGCATTTCGGTGAGCTGAAGCGGCCTGCGGATCCACCCAAGCAACCGGTGGCCACCATCCGGATCGTCGTTCCCGCCGCCGATGCCGCCATCTCCCGCGGTCTCGAGCGCGGCAATGCGATCGCCGGCGGGCAGGCCTACACCCGCGGCCTGCAGGTGCTTCCCGCCGACACGTGCACGCCGGCCTACCTCGCCCAGCGGGCCGAGGAGCTGGCTCGCACCCACGGCATGCAGGTGACGGTGCTGGACAAGGCGGGGCTCGAGCGGGAGGGCATGGGCGCCATCCTCGCTGTCGGCAAGGGGAGCGCCAACGATCCGCGGTTCATCGCGCTCGAGTACCACGGCGCGGAGGGCGCCCCGGTGGTGCTGGTGGGGAAGGGGGTCACCTTCGACACCGGCGGCATCTCGATCAAGCCCGCCCAGGGCATGGAGGAAATGAAGTTCGACATGTCGGGGGCGGCCGCCGTGCTCGGCACCTTCGAGATGCTGGGCCGCCTTCGCCCACCCGTGCGCGTCGTCGGCCTGATCCCCAGCGCGGAGAACATGCTGTCGGGCACGGCCTACCGCCCCGGCGACGTGGTGCGGAGCCACCACGGCAAGACAATCGAGGTGCTCAACACCGATGCCGAGGGACGGCTGCTCCTTGCCGATGCGCTGTCGTGGGCCCGGCGCTACCAGCCCGCCGCCGTGGTGGACTGTGCCACGCTCACCGGGGCGGTCGTCATCGGGTTGGGCCACACGGCGACGGCCGTGATGGGCACCGACGCCGCGCTGATCGAGGCGTTGCGCCAGGCGGGCGAGGTGGCCGACGAACGGCTCTGGGAGCTGCCGCTCTGGGACGAGTACCGCGAGCTGATCAAGTCGGACATCGCCGACATGAAGAACACCGGAGGGCGTCCCGCCGGGAGCATCACCGCCGGGTGGTTCCTGCGCGAGTTCGTCGAGGGCTATCCGTGGGCACACCTGGACATCGCCGGCACGGCATACACCGATCGCGAACCGCCCACCGGCGTCAAGGGTCCCACCGGCGTGATGGTGCGCCTCTTCAGCGAGTTCCTGCTGGCGCGAGCGTGACGTGCTGAGGCGCGTCGCCAGGGTGGTGCTGCTCCTGCTGGCCCCGGGCGGCGTCCTCGTGGCCCAGGACCCGGTGCTGCCGCCCCCGGATTCGCTCGCCGCCGACTCCACCGCGGCCGATTCCTCCTCCACCGAACGCCTGCTCGCCGTCGAGGGCCAGCAGCGCGTGCGGATGGCGACGGCACCGCGCCTCACCTGGAACGATCTCCTGCCGGCGGGCTCGCGCATCGTCCTCACGCGCGACTCGCTCGACTGGTCGGTGGCGCGCACGGTGGCGGAGCTGATCGCCGCACACGCGCCCACCTATCTCTGGCGCGGCGGCTGGCTCGGGCGCCCCGAGCTCCCCAACCTGCTCGGCCGTGGCCCCGGGGCCGTCGAGTACCAGCTGGATGGCATCCCGTGGATGGCGGTGGGCGACGATTCCACCGCCGTGGATCCGTCGCGCTGGGCCGTGGATCTCCTCGATCGCGTGGAGATCGAGCAGTTCCCGGGACGATTGCGCGTTTCGCTCTTCACGCGTGCCCACGACCGCCTCTCCCCGCGGACCGCCATCGGCGTGTCCACGGGTGACCGCGGCCTCTCGCGCTACACGGGCGCGTTCGAGCGTCGCTATGGCAGCGGCATCGGCCTCGGCCTCGGCGCCGATTACCACGGCGTCAACGCCCCGGCAGGCGGGACCGGGGCCGCGGAGCTGATCAACGGCTGGGCCCAGCTCTCGTGGGTGCCCTCCACCCGCTTCGCTGCGCAACTCCAGTACATGGTGCAGGATACCGACCGCGACCCACTCGAAGCCCCCTCGGGCTCGCTGCTCGACCCTGGGCTCGATGGCCGTCGCACCGACGCGCAGCTGCGCCTGGCGTGGCAACCCTCGGCGGCGCCGCACGGTCCCCGGGTGCAGGCATGGGCGGCCCGCACCATGTGGAAGGGCGAGGACCTGACCCACGACGTGGGGTTCTTCGGCGGCCAGGTGTCGCTGCGGCGGCCGACATGGTCGGCCGAACTGCGGGCGACGCACGCCACCGAGTGGACGCCGCTCGACGCACGCCTGGCGTTCGGGTGGTCGCCGCTCCCGTTCGCGACGGTCGCCGTGGAGGGCGTGCACCAGAAGCACGACGGTGAGCGCTGGTCGCAGCATGCCACGGCGCGCGCCGGCCTCGAACTGCCGACCGGATTGCGCGTGCCGCTGGTGGGGCTCCGGATTCCCGTGGGGCTGCGCCTCGGGGCCACGGCGTCGTACGGAGAACGGGTGGACGCGCCGCAACTGCTCACCCTGCCGGCCCAGTCGTTCGCCGACTATGAGCTGCTGGCCGCACTCGACGCCGGCCGGTTGCTGCAGCTCGAGGGCCGGGTGCGGAGCACGGACGCGTGGCAACCCCTGCCGTTTCCACAGTTTTCCCGGGTGGCGAGCTTCGCGCGGCAACCGCGGACCGAGTGGCTCCTTGTCAAGGCGCAGTTGGCGCCCACGTCGTGGTTCACCCTGGCCTCCCATTACGAACATCCGCTCGGCGGGGCCACCCCCGACGGCGTGCCGCCGCATCACGCCTGGAGCACCGCCACCGTCAATTCGCGATTCCTCAAGAACTTCCCGAGCGGGATCTTCCGGCTCAAGGTGCAGGGGGTGCTCGAGACGTGGAGTCCCGGAGTCATCGGGCGCGATGCCGAGGGGGACCCCATCGCCATGCCGGGGCTGACCTTCGTCCGCGGGATCGTCCAGCTGCAGATCGGGCCGTTCATCGCCTTCTGGGACCGGGTCAACTTCCAGGCGACCCGTGAGGGCCACGTGCCGGGCTACCCGATCCTCTCCCTCGGCCAGGTCTACGGGATCCGCTGGGACTTCACCAACTGACCTCCCCCGGCCCGGGCGGGCCGGGGGAAGGCCTGCCCCTCGTGCCGCAACCCGCTATATTGCAAGGCTATCCCTTGCCCGGAGAGCGGCGGCGTGGCACTGAGCATGACGGGCTTCGGGGCGGCCGAAGGGAGCGTGGCCGGGCGACGCCTCCGGGTCGAGATCCGGACGGTGAATCACCGCTGGTTCAACGCCTCGATCCGCCTGCCCGGTGAACTGGCCAGCCACGAGTCGGAACTGCGCGAGCTGTTGCGCGGGGCGTTTGGTCGGGGGCATGTCTCGGTCACCGTCGCCTGGGCGGACGGCGGACCACCGGCATCGGCCCGAGTGGACCACGAGCGGGCGGCCGCCGTGGCGGACGTGCTCCGCGAGCTGCGGGACAGGCTCCAGCTCGGGGGCGAGATCACGGCGGAGCAGGTGCTGCGATTTCCCGAGGTGATGCAGGTCGCGCGCGAGGGCGAAGCGGTCGGGTGGGACGACCTCGTCCCCGTGGTGCACGAGGCCGTGGCCGGGTGCCGTGCGCAACGGCAGCGTGAGGGCGAGTTGCTGGCGGCGGAGATCGTCCGTCGCGTGGATGGCATCGAGGACGGCATGCGCCGGATCGGGGTGTTGCTCCCCGAACGACTGGATCGGGAGCTGCAGCGGCTCCGGGGGTCGGTGCGGGAGCTCCTCGACGGCATCGAGCCGGAGCCGATGCGCCTGGCGCAGGAGATTGCCTTGCTGGCGGACCGCCTCGACGTGACGGAGGAGATGGTTCGACTGGGCGCCCACCTGGCCGCGGTGCGCGTGGCGCTGGGCGGCGAGGGGCCGGTCGGCAAGGCGCTCGGCTTCCTGGCGCAGGAGATCGGCCGCGAGGTGAACACCATCGGATCGAAGGCGAACGACGCCACGATCGCGCACGAGGTGGTGGCGATGAAGGGGGAGCTCGAGAAGATCCGGGAGCAGCTGGAGAACCTCGAGTGATGCCGCTGGTGCTGGTGCTCTCGTCGCCCTCGGGTGGCGGCAAGTCCACCATCGCCCGGCGCCTGTTGGCGGAACGCAGTGACACCGGCTACTCGGTGTCCGCCACCACCCGGGCGCCCCGCGGCACCGAACGCGAGGGGGAGGCGTACCACTTCCTTTCGCCCGAGGAGTTCGAGCAGCGCGCGGCACGGGGCGACTTCCTGGAGCACGCCGTGTACAACGGCCACCGCTACGGGACGCTGGAGCAGGAGGTGCGCCGGGTCACCCAGGGTGGGCAGCACGTCCTGCTCGACATCGAGGTGGACGGGGCCCGGATGGTGCGGGAGCGGTTTCCCGACGCGGTGCTGGTGTTCGTCGTCCCGCCGAGCGGCAAGGCCCTGGCGGAGCGGCTGCGCGGCCGGGGCACCGACAGCGAGGCGGTGATCGCCGGCCGGCTGGAGCGGGCGCTCGAGGAACTGGCTGCCGCGCGCGAGTACGACTACGTGGTGGTCAACGACGACCTGGAGGAGGCGGTGCGGGCCGTGCACGCCATCCTCGACGTGGAATCACGGCGTGCCAGCCGCTCGCGCAGCATCCCGGTGCTGCTCGATCGGCTGCAGACCGAAGTCGCGGGCGAGCTGGCCCGCACCCGGCAAGGGCATTGAACCCCGCAGGAGGGCTGGATGGAGATCTTCACCCCGCAGGACGTGGCACGGCACACCGGATCCAAGTATCGCGGCGTGCTGGTGGCCGCGCGGTTCGCGCGCTACCTCAACGAGTTTCCGCGCGAGGCGGTGGCCAATTTCGAGCGGACCGAAGGGGTCAAGAAGCTCACCACCCTGGCGCTCAAGAAGCTGACCAGTGGCGAGCTGACGTTCAAGGAACTCCGCCGGCGCCGCACCGAGGCCTGAGATGTGGCGTGGCCGCCAGGTCGTCCTCGGGGTCACGGGGGGGATAGCGGCCTACAAGAGCGTCCACCTGGCGCGCGAGCTCACGCGGAGCGGCGCCATGGTGGACGTGGTGCTCTCGCGCGGGGCGACGCAGTTCATCGGCGTGCCCACCTTCGAGGCGATCACCCGCCGGCAGGTGCGCACCTCGCTCTGGGAGCCGGGGACCGCGCTCGAGCACGTGGCCACCGCGCAACGCGCCGACCTGGTGGTGGTGGCCCCGGCCACGGCGACGCTCATTGCCCGCACGGCCGCCGGGATCGCGGACGACTACCTCACCGCCGTACTGCTGGCCACCACGGCCCCGGTGCTGCTCGCCCCGGCCATGAACGACGAGATGTACCTCGACTGGGCGACCCAGGACAACCTCGCGACCCTGCGTGAGCGCGGCTGGCACACGGTGGGTCCCGCGATCGGCGACCTCGCCGAGGGTCCCTCCGATCGCCCCGGCCGCATGTCGGAGCCGGAGGAGATCGTCGCCCACGCGGAGCGGCTGCTCGCGGGCGAAGGGCCGCTCCGGCAGGCCAAGGTGTTGGTCACCGCGGGACCCACGCGCGAAGCGATCGACCCGGTGCGGATGCTCACCAATCGCTCCAGCGGCAAGATGGGATACCGGCTGGCCGAGGCCGCCTGGCGCCGCGGCGCCGACGTGACGCTGATCTCCGGCCCGACCGCGCTCCCGCCACCGCACGGCGTCACGCTGCTGCGCGTGGAGACCACCGCCGAGATGGCGGCTGCGGTGCGGCGCGAGCTCCCCACCAGCGACGTGCTGGTGATGGCGGCCGCCCCGGCAGACTTCCGCCCCACTGCGGCCCGCGAGGCCAAGCTGCCTCGGTCGGACGGCGGGTTCACCCTGGCCCTCGAGGCCACCGACGACATCCTCCTCGGCACCCTTGATGCACGCCACGCGAACCTCACCACGGTGGGTTTCGCGCTGGAGGTGGGCAATGCGCTCGAAAAGGGGCGCGCCAAGCTGCGGCGCAAGCAGCTCGACCTGATCGTGGTCAACGATGCGGCGGAACCGGGGGCAGGCTTCGACGTGGACACCAATGCCGTCACCATCATCGACATCCACGGGGTCGAGACGCCGGTGTCGCTGCGGCACAAGCGCGAGGTGGCCGAGGCGATCCTCGATGCGATCGAGCGCTACCGTGGATGATGCCGTGCGCCGGTGGCTCGAGGTGCAGCGCGACCTCGGCGGCGACGAGGTGTGGTTCGACACGCCGCTGCGCCGGCGGGCGGGTGGAGAACAGAGGACCGAGGGTGGAGTGGGGCGGAGGCCGGCCGAGGCGGTCACGTCCGCTCCACCCTCCACCCTCCGTCCTCCGTCCTCGGGGTATCGCCTCCGCGAATACCCGGCCGGACAGGTCCCGGCGTGGCGCAAGGACGCCCCCGACCTCCCGGGCCCGGGACTGGAGGTAACTTCTCCACCCCCCGGGCCGCGCGAAGCGGGGTGGGAAACGCTCGAGGCGGTGGCGGCGGCGGTGGTGGACTGCACCCGCTGCCCGCTCTGCCGGGGGCGCACCAATGCGGTGCCGGGCGAGGGGAACCCGCGGGCGGAACTGCTGGTGGTGGGGGAGGGCCCCGGCGAACAGGAAGACCTCACCGGGCGCCCATTCGTGGGCCGGGCGGGCGAGCTGCTGGACAAGATCCTGGCGTCGATCGAGGTCCCGCGGGAACACGCCTACATTGCCAACGTGGTGAAGTGCCGGCCGCCGCGGAACCGGGCCCCGCTGCCCGATGAACGGGCCGCCTGCCTCCCGTATCTTCATCGGCAGGTGGCCATGGTCCGCCCGCGGGTGATGCTGGCCCTCGGGACCACCGCGGCCGAGGCGCTGCTGGGCGTCAAGAAGCCGCTCGGCGAGTTGCGCCTCAAGGTGCACCGGTTCAACGACATCCCGCTCGTGGTCACGTACCATCCCGCGGCCTTGCTCCGAAACCCCAACTGGAAGCGACCCGCCTGGGATGACGTCCGTATCGCCCGCCTCCTCCTCGACCGCCTCGACTGACCCGGCGCAGGGGCGCAGTGTCCCCTGGAGCGCCGAGGCCGAGCAGGCCGTGCTGGGCGCCATGCTGCTCGACGGCGACGCGGCGCTGCGCGGAGCGGAGCTGTTGCAGGAGGACGTCTTCTACCGCGAGGCACACCGGCGGCTGTTCCGGGCGCTCCGGACCCTGGTGGACCGGCAGATGGTGGTGGACTACGTCACCGTGCGCGACGAGCTGTCGCGGCGCGGCGAGCTCGAGGCGATCGGCGGGGTGGACTATCTCGACGAGCTGGCCGGCGCGGTGCCGACCGCGGCCAACCTCGAATACCACGCCCGGATCCTGCGCGACAAGGCGATCCAGCGCCGGTTGATCGAGGCCGCCACCCAGATCATCACCGAGACCTACGAGCAGAAGGCGGCCGCCGGCGAGCTCCTCGACGCCGCGGAGGCCAGGATCTTCCGGATCGCGGAGACGCGGCGCGACGACGGCTTCAAGCGGATCAAGGAGATGCTCTGGCCCACGATGGAGCACATCGAGGGGTTGCAGGGCCGCGGCGGGGCGATCACCGGGGTGCCGAGCGGCTTCACCGACCTCGATGAGCTCACCACCGGCTTCCAGAAGTCGGAGCTGGTGATCGTGGCGGCCCGTCCCTCGATGGGCAAGACCGCGTTCTGCCTCAACATCGCCACGCACGCCGCGCTCGAGGGCCATGGCGTGGCGATCTTCTCGCTGGAAATGTCGAAGGACGCCCTGGTGCAGCGGATGCTCTGCGCCGAGGCCCGGGTGGACTCCCAGGCGGTCCGGCGCGGCACGCTGCGGGACACCGACTTCACCCGGCTGGCCCGCGCCGCGGGGATCCTCCAGACGGCGCCGGTGTGGATTGACGACACCCCGGCGCTCACGCTGCTCGAGATGCGGTCCAAGGCGCGGCGCCTGCGCGCCGAGAACGCGGTGCAGATGATCGTGGTGGATTACCTGCAGCTGATGCGTTCGCCCGAGTATGCGGAGAACCGCGTGCAGGAGATCTCCGACATCTCCCGCTCGCTCAAGGGGCTGGCGCGCGAGCTGGAGATCCCGGTGATCGCGCTCTCCCAGCTGTCGCGGGCCAGCGAGCAGCGCGGCGGCGAGCGGGTGCCGCTGCTCTCCGACCTGCGCGACTCCGGCGCGATCGAGCAGGATGCCGACCTCGTGCTCTTCATCCACCGGCCCGAGATGTACCGCGACCTCCGCGAGAAGGCGGAGCAGAAGGGCGAGTCGCTCGACGGCCGGGCCGACGTGATCCTGGCCAAGCACCGCAATGGCCCCACCGGGCAGCTCGACCTGCACTTCCACAAGCAGTTCACCCGCTTCGACAACCGCACCCAGAGGGAGGAGTGATGGCGCGCACCCGCTCGGTGTGGCGCTGCGCCGAATGCGGGCAGGCCCACCCCAAGTGGGTCGGCCGGTGCGAGGGGTGTGGTGCGTGGAATGCCGTGAGCGAGGAGCCCGCCGCCGAGCCGGCCCGGCGCGGCGTCCGGCTCGCCACCGCGGCCGCCGCACCCGTGGTGCGGCGCCTCCGCGACGTGGACGCCGAGCGGGTCGCGCGCTGGCGCACCGGCATCCCCGAACTCGACTTCGTGCTGGGAGGCGGCCTGGTCCCCGGCTCGATGACGCTGATCGGCGGTGAGCCCGGCATCGGCAAGTCCACGCTGCTGCTGCAGGCCGCCGCGCGACTCGAGGCCGGCGGTCGCACCGTGCTGTACGCCAGCGGCGAGGAGAGCGCCGAGCAGCTGCGGCTGCGCTCCGACCGGCTGGGCGGTGACACCGGTGCCGTGCACGTGCTCGGCGAGACGCGGCTCGAGGCGGTGCTCGCGGCCGCGCGCACCACCGACGCCTCCGTGCTGGTGCTCGACTCGATCCAGACCGTGTACACCGATGCCCTCGAATCCGCACCCGGCAACGTGGGGCAGGTGCGCGAGTGCGCCGGGCTGCTGATGCGCTTCGCCAAGGAGTCGGGCACCGCCGTGGTGGTGGTGGGCCACGTGACCAAGGGCGGCGGCCTGGCCGGCCCCAAGACCCTCGAGCACATCGTGGACACCGTGCTCTACTTCGAGGGCGAATCCACGCTCGATCACCGGCTGCTGCGCGCCACCAAGAACCGCTTCGGTTCCGTGGACGAACTGGGCGTGTTCGAGATGACCGGCGAGGGACTGGTGGGCGTGGCGAATCCGAGCGCGCTCTTCCTGGCCGCGCGCAGCACCAACACCGCGGGATCGGCGGTGACGGCGCTGATGGAGGGCACCCGGCCCGTGCTGGTGGAGGTGCAGGCGCTGGCCGCACCGTCCGGCTACGGCACCCCGCAGCGGGTCGCGACCGGCCTCGACCCGCGACGCCTGGCCGTGATCCTCGCCATCCTCGAGCGCCGGGGCGGGGCGTCGTTCACCGGCGTGGATGTCTTCGTGCAGGTCACCGCCGGCGTGCGGCTCACTGAACCCGGCAGCGACCTCGCCGTGGCGGCGGCCCTGGTCTCCTCGATCCACAACGTGCCGACACCAGCCGATGCGCTCTACCTCGGCGAACTCGGCCTGGGAGGCGAGGTGCGACCGCTGGGCGGCGCCGAGCGCCGGCTGGCCGAGGCGGCACGGATGGGGTTCCGGCAGGCGTTCGGATCCGCACGGGCGCGCGTGGACGTGCCGGGAATCGCGCACCGTGGGCTCGAGCACGTGGATCAGCTGGTGCGGTCCCTTGCCGCGTGATGCCGGCGCGGTGGTGGTCGCCGCAGGGCAGGGGACCCGGTTCGGCGGCGACCACCCGAAGCAGTTCGCGCTGCTGAACGGCATCCCCGTCCTGCTGCACGCCATCAGGCCGTTCACCTCGCACCCCGACGTGGCGTGTGCCGTGGTGGTGCTGCCGCCGGAAGACGCCCTGGCGCCTCCCGCATGGCTCGAGCCGTTGCTGGGGGACGCGCTCCGGGTCGTCGCCGGCGGTGCCACGCGGCGCGAATCCGTGGCGCGGGGACTCGCCGCGCTTCCCGACGGCTGCGACGTGGTGCTGGTGCACGACGGCGCCCGCCCGTTCCCCCCGCGGGCCACCATTGACGCCGGCCTCGCCGCCGCCCGGCAGGGCCACGGGGCGGTCCCGGCGCTGCCCGTGGCCGACACCATCAAGCGGGCCGACGACTTCGGCACGGTGCTCTGCACGGTGGCACGCGCGGGGCTGTGGCGCGCGCAGACACCGCAGGCGTTTCCGCGCGGGTTGCTCGTCCGCGCCCACGGGGCCGATGCCGGCCTCGGCGACGCCACCGACGACGCCATGCTGGTGGAGCTGGCGGGCGGGCGCGTGGACCTGATCCCGGGATCACCGCGCAACCTGAAGATCACCACGCCGGACGACCTCGAGCTGGCGGCGTGGTGGTTGAGTCGTGAGTCCTGAGTCGTGAGTCCTGACAGGACGCCGGCCGGTGGCCACCACTTGCTCACGCCTGCGGATGGGGTACGCATCGCGCCGGCGGTGCGGGCGCACCTGGACCACGGCGGCCTCCTCGCGTATCCCACCGAGACCGTCTACGGACTCGGTTCGGCAGTGACCGCGACCGGACTCGCGGCGCTGGCGCGACTCAAGGGTCGGCAGCCCGACAAGCCGTTCCTGATGCTGGTGAGTGGCCTGGAGATGCTCGAGGCCACCGGTCTCGCCCTCAACGCCAACGCGCGCGCGATGGCACGCGAGTTCTGGCCCGGCCCGCTGACGCTGGTCCTTCCCGGCGGCGAAGGGCAGGTGCCCGACGGCATGCGCGGCACGGAAGGCGGGGTCGCGGTGCGGTGGACGTCGCACGCCGCACTCGCGGCCCTGATCGAGGCAATGGGCATCCCGATCACCTCCACCTCGGCCAATCGCCCGGGTGGTGCCACGGCCCCGGGCATCGACGGCGTGAGGCAGCTCTTCGGCGACGCGGTGGCCGATGGCACCCTCATGCTGCTCGATGGCGGCGTGCTCGGCAATGTGCCCCCCTCCACACTGGTGGACTGCACCGGCCCGCTGCCGCGCATCGTACGTGACGGAGCGATCCCGCGCCGGGAACTGCGCCGTCGCGTCGGGTCGCTGGCACCGTGAGGAGCCGATGCACCTGTTGATCGTGTGTTCGGGGAACACCTGTCGCTCGCCGCTCGCGTCCGCGCTGATCCAGGCGGCCATGGATGGCGATGCGGACCTGGCCGACGTGACCGTGTCCTCGGCGGGCACCTCCGCCTGGGATGGCTCCCCGGCCTCGGAGGGCGCCTACCTGGTGGCGCTGGAGCGCGGACTCGACCTGTCGCCCCATCGTGCGCGCATGCTCACCACCAGCGAGGTGCAGCGCGCCGACCTCGTCCTCACGGTGTCCGAGGCGCACTCGCGCCGCGTGGCGGACCTGGGCGGTGCCACCAAGGTGCACACCCTCGCGGCGTATGCCGACCAGGATGCGGTCGGTGGCGAGATTCCCGACCCGTACGGTGGCGACGTGGCCGACTATCGCCAGGCCGCGGAACTGATCGCGTCACTCCTGCCCGCCATTCTCGACCGGTTGCGCCGGGAGCGCCGGCGATGATCACGGCCCACACCAGGGTGTTCGCCATCCTCGGTGACCCGGTGCACCATTCGCTCTCGCCGGTGATGCACAACGCCGCGTTTCGGGCCGCGGGACTGGATGCCACCTATGTGGCCATCCGCTGCGCGGAATCCGACCTGGCCGGCGTGATCCGGAGCCTCGCGGCGAATGGCGGCGGGGGCAATGTCACCATCCCGCACAAGGGCGCCGCGGCCGCCCTGGGCGACGGCGATGCCCGCGTGCAACGACTCGGCGTCGCCAACCTCTTCGCGTGGGTGGATGGTGCGCTCCGCCTCTGCAACACCGACGTGGATGGCCTCCTCACCGTGCTCGATCGCCTCGGCGTGCCGACGGGCACCTCCTGGCTGGTCTGCGGAACCGGTGGGACGGCCCGCGCCGTGGTGGGGGCGGCAGCGGAGCGCGGGGCTCGCGTGGCGGTGCGCTCGCGTGATCGCGCACGGGCACATCGGTTCCGCGCCTGGTGCGACGGACTCGGCGTGGCAGCGGCCAGCGATGTCGAATGCCAGGTGGCCTTCAACTGCACCCCGCTCGGACTCGGGGCCGACGATGCCGCACCCCTCGAACTCGACACCCTTCCGCTCACCGCGTGGGTGGTGGATTGCACCTACCAGCGTGACGGACAGACCGCCCTGGTGCGCGACGCGGAGGCCCGCGGCCTGCACCTGGCCGACGGCCGTGCCTTGCTGCTTGCCCAGGGGGTGGCCGGCTGGCGGCACTGGTTCCCCGCCGTCGAGCCACCGGTCGAGGTGATGCGTGCCGCACTCCTGGGGCGCATGGCCTGAACTGATCGGGATCGCGGAGCGCTGGCTCCTCCCGGCAGAATGCCTGGGTTGCCAGCGCCCGCTCACGAGCGGCGACGAGGCGCTGGCCTGTCCCCTCTGTCGCCGTCGCTGGCGCCCGATGACCCCACCGTGGTGCCCCCGGTGCGGCCAGCCGGTGGTGGCACCGGCGAGCTGCCGGATCTGTCCGGAATGGCCGCGCGACTTCCAGCCCGTGCGGAGCGCGCTCGTGATGGACCCGTCCCTCCGGCGCCTGCTGCACCAGTTCAAGTACCATGGCTGGCGGCGCCTCGCTCCGGCGTTCGCCCACCCGATGCTTCCCCTCCTGGCCGGGATGCCCGCCGAGGCGGTGCTGGTCCCGGTGCCACTCGGGCGCCGGCGCCAGCGCCAACGGGGCTACAACCAGGCGGCGGAGCTCGCCTCCGCGCTGGGCCGGCAGGCCGGCGTGCCGGTGTGGCCGGCACTGCTCAGCCGCCACCGGGAGACCGGCACCCAGACCCGGCTCGGTCGTGCCCAGCGCCTCGCCAACCTGGCCGGGGCCTTCCGGGCCAGGGCGACCGAGCGGCCCGTCGTGCTGGTGGACGATGTCTTCACGACCGGGGCCACGTTAGTTTCGGCGGCACGTGCGCTGCTCGACGCCGGGGCACCGGCGGTGGGGGCAGTCACCTTGGCGCGCGCCGAGCCGCCGCTGGCGGCCGAGGCTCGCAGGCTGTTCACGACCCAGTGAAGGAGCGGGAGAGCGCGATGGCGAAGATCCGGGTGGGCATCAATGGCTTTGGCCGCATCGGCCGCAACGTGGTCCGGGCCGCCAAGGCCGCGGGGCACACCGACATCGACTTCGTGGCGGTCAACGACCTGACCGACACGAAGACGCTGGCGCACCTCCTCACCTATGACTCGGTGCACGGCAAGTTCCCGTTCGACGTGAAGGCCACCGAGGGCGGCCTCGACGTGGGGGGCGACCTGATGAAGGTCTTCTCCGAGCGCGACCCGGCCAGGCTGCCGTGGAAGGACGCCGGCGTGGACATCGTGCTCGAGAGCACGGGGATCTTCACCGATCGCGACAAGGCCGCCAAGCACCTCGAGGCAGGAGCGAAGAAGGTGATCATCTCGGCGCCGGCCAAGGGCGAGGACAAGACCTTCTGCTTCGGTGTCAACCACCTCGAGTACGACCCGGCCACCCACCACGTGATCTCCAACGCCTCGTGCACCACCAACTGCCTCGTCCCGGTGGTGAAGGTGATCCGCGACGCGTTCGGGTTCCAGCGCGGCTACATGACCACCGTGCACTCGTACACCAACGACCAGAACATCCTCGACCTGCCGCACAAGGACCTGCGCCGGGCCCGGGCCGCGGCGCTCTCGATCATTCCCACCACCACCGGCGCCGCCAAGGCCACCTCCCTCGTGATTCCCGAGGTGAAGGGGAAGATCGACGGCGTCGCGTTGCGGGTGCCCACCGCGGACGTCTCGCTCGTGGACCTCACCTGCATCGTGGACCGTGCCGTGACCGTCGAGGAGGTGAACAACGCCTTCCGCGCCGCCGCCAAGGGGGCGCTCAAGGGTGTGCTCGACGTGAGCGACGAGCCGCTGGTGTCGGTGGACTACATCGGCAACCGGATGTCGAGCACCGTGGACGCCCTGTCCACCCAGGTGCTCGACGGGACCATGGTGCACGTGTCGTCGTGGTACGACAACGAGATGGGCTACTCGGCGCGCTGCGTCGACATGATCCGGCACATCGGCGCCCAGCTGTGAGCAAGCGGTCGCTGGCCTCGCTCGACGGCTCGCCGCTCGAGACCCAGCGCGTGGTGGTGCGGGTGGACCTCAACGTGCCGCTCGACGGCGGGCGCGTCACCGACGACACCCGCATCCGCGCCTCGCTCCCGACCATCCAGTGGCTCCGCGATCGCGGGGCCCGGGTGGTGCTGCTCTCCCACCTGGGCCGCCCCAAGGGCGGTCCCGACCCGAAGTACTCCCTCAAGCCGGTCGCGCGCGCGCTGGAGCAGTTGCTCGGCGCCCCGGTGCTCTTTCTCGACGACCCGCTCGCCGCCGACGCCGACCAGCAGGTGCGGCGCATGCCGCGTGGCGGGGTGGCGCTCGCCGAGAACACGCGGTTCCACGCGGGTGAGGAACAGAATGACGCCGAGCTGGCGAGGCAGTTCGCCAGGCTGGGGACGATGTACGTCAATGATGCCTTCGGGAGTGCGCACCGGGCGCACGCCTCCACCGAGGCGGTCGCCCACCTCCTCAAGCCGGCGGTGGCCGGCTTCCTGATGGAGCGGGAGCTCAAGTTCCTCGGCGACACGGTGGACCATCCGGAGCGCCCCTTCGTGGCGATCCTGGGCGGGGCCAAGATCTCGGGGAAGATCGACCTGGTGGAGGCGCTCCTCCCCAAGGTGGACCGGATCCTGATCGGTGGGGCGATGGCCTGCACCTTCTTCAAGGCGATGGGACTGGAAGTGGGCACGTCGCTGGTCGAGGATGACCGGGTGGCCATGGCGGAGGCGCTGCTTGCCAAGGCCGGCGACCAGCTGGTGCTGCCCACCGGTGCCGTGATCGCCCAGAAGCTGGCCGGCGATGCGCCCACGCAGGAAGTGCCGCGCGACGCGATCCCGGCCGGGTGGGCGATGTTCGACATTGACGCCGGCAGCGTGGCGGCGTTCGCCGCGATCATCGAGGGGGCGCGCACGGTGATCTGGAACGGCCCGATGGGGGTGTTCGAAACGCCGCCGTTCGACGCCGGAACCTTGGGCGTGGCGCGAGCGCTCGCGCGCGCCACGGCCAAGGGTGCCACGACCGTGGTGGGCGGCGGCGACTCGGCCGCGGCGGTGAATGCCGCCGGGCTTGACGACGAGGTCACCCACGTAAGCACCGGAGGCGGTGCCTCGCTCGAATTCCTCGAAGGGAAGCCGCTGCCGGGCGTGGCGGCACTGGACGACGCGTGAAGACGAAGCCGCTGTTCGCTGCGAACTGGAAGATGCACATGGCGCCGCCGGAGGCGCTGGCGTTCCTCGACCGGTTCCTCCAGCTCGATTCAGCTCGCGACGATCGCGACATCGCCTTCTTCCCGTCGGCGGTCGCGATCGGCCACGTGGCGTGGCGGCTCGGCCAGGCCGGGCGCTCGGACATCCTCGTCGGCGCGCAGCACGTGCACTGGGAGGCCAAGGGGGCCTTCACCGGGGAGACGTCGGTGTCGCTGGCCAAGGGGGCGGGGGCCACGGCGGCGCTGATTGGTCACTCGGAGCGGCGGCACGTGTTCGGCGAGACCGATGCGGAGACGCAGCGCAAGGTGCGCGCGGTGCTGGAGGGTGGCATGCTCGCGATGCTCTGCGTGGGCGAGACGCTGGAGGAGCGCGAGGCGGGGCACACGGCCGCGGTGGTGGAGCGCCAGCTCCGCGCCGGACTCGAGGGAGTGCACCCCGATGCCAACCTGGCGATCGCCTACGAGCCGGTCTGGGCCATCGGCACCGGCAAGAACGCCACCCCCCAGGACGCCAACGCGGTGCACGCCACCATCCGCGAGGTCCTGGCCTCGCTCGGCCTGGTGCGGCAGACACGGGTGCTCTACGGCGGGAGCGTCAAGCCGGAGAACGCCGCCGACCTCGTGGCGATGCCGGAGATCGACGGGGTGCTGGTGGGAGGGGCCTCGCTGGACCCGGAGGGATGGGCCCGAATCTGCAGGGCCTGAGGGCTGCGACCGGGACTCCGCGGGCCGGCCCTTCACCGACAGTGGGCTTCCCGCTATCTTTCAAGGCTGGAAATTGTCCTGTTCCAAGGGTCACGCATGTTCGGGTTCCTGCTCACGCTGCTCATTCTCGACGCCCTCCTCCTCTCGGTGGTGGTGCTGCTCCAGGCCGGTCAGGGCGGCGGGCTCGCCTCCCTGGGCGGTGGCACCACGGCCCAGGTGCTGGGCGGCCGCCAGGCCACCACGCTGCTCACCAAGGCGACCTGGTGGACCGGCGGGATCTTCATGGCCCTCTCGCTGATGCTCTCGGTGGTCGGGTCGCGGCAGACGGCGTCGGTCTCTGACGTGCAGCGCCAACTGCAGCAGCAGGCCCAGCCCCAGGCCCCGCTCCCCACGGCCCCGATTCAGGGCACCACCCCGGCGCCCGGCGGACCCCCCGTCACTGGGGCCGACTCGCAGTGAGCGACGCCATCGCGGGCGGGACGAGTCGTCCCGCCTTCGTCTTGTTGGAGGACGGCACCTGGTACGCGGGCACCCTGGTTGGCTCCGGGGCGCCCGCGTTCGGCGAGGTGGTCTTCACCACCAACCTGACCGGCTACCAGGAGACGTTCACCGATCCGTCCTACCTCGGCCAGATCGTGGTGATGACGGCGCCGATGATCGGCAACTACGGGGTGTCCGCCGAGGACGACGAGTCCGCCAGGCCGCAGGTGAGCGGCGTGGTGGTGCGCGAGCTCTCCCGCCACTGGTCCAACTGGCGGGGCAGGGCCTCCCTCGAGGAGTGGCTCGGGGCGGCCGGGGTCCCGATCCTCACGGGAGTGGACACCCGTCGGCTCACGCGGCACATCCGGGAGCGAGGCGCCATGCGCGGGGTGATCGCGGAGGGAACCGAGCCCACGGCCGCGGTGCGTGACGCCCTGCTGGCCTCGCCATCCATGGAGGGGCTCGACCTCGCCTCGCGCGCCACCACATCGGAGGCGTATGCCACCGGCGAAGGGCCGCGGGTCGTGGCATACGACTTCGGGATGAAGCGCAACATCGTGCGGATGCTCGAGGGCTCGGGGCTCCGCGTCGAGGTGGTTCCCGCCGACACTCCTGCGCGTGAGGTGCTCGCCCGGAAGCCCGATGGCGTGTTCCTCTCGAATGGTCCCGGCGACCCGGCCGCCATCCCCTACGCGCCAGCCATGATCCGGGAGTTGGCCGAGTCGGGGACCCCGATCTTCGGGATCTGCCTCGGCCACCAGTTGCTGGGCATCGCCTTCGGGGGGAGCACCACCAAGCTCCCCTACGGCCACCGGGGCGGGAACCACCCGGTCAAGGAGCTCCGGTCGGGCCGGGTGCTGATCACCACCCAGAATCACGGCTTCGCCGTGGAGGGGAGCCCCGAGGGGGTCCCAGGTGCGGCGGAACTTGAGGTGACCCACCTCAACCTCAATGATGGCACGGTGGAAGGGATCCGCCACCGACGCCTGCCGGTGTTCGGGGTCCAGTACCACCCGGAGGCGGCCCCAGGGCCCCACGATGCCTTTCCCCACTTCGGCGAGTTCGTTGAGGCCATCAGGAGCCGGAAAGGCGCAAGCTCTTGACAGGCAACACTTAACGGGCGTAACTATCGGCTTGAAGGGGGGCGTCTTGGGCCCCCGGCTGTCTCCCCCGGGGGGTCGATGACCAAGGCCGATCTCGTCGAACAAGTCACCGCCGCCATCGCCCGCACGTCGGGACCGATGATCTCCAAGAAGGACTGTGCCCGCGTGGTCGATGCCTTCCTCGACGCCGTGAAGCAGGCCCTGAAGGAGCAGCAGAACATCGAGGTCCGCGGCTTCGGCACCTTCAAGATTCGTCGTCGCAAGACCCGGATGGCGCGCAACCCACGCACCGGTGACCCGGTCGAGGTGGCCGCGCGTCCGGTGCCGGTGTTCAAGCCCAGCAAGGAGTTGCGCATGCTGGTGGCCGACGACGAGGAGCTGGGCGCCGACCTCGGATGAGCCGGCTCCGGGTGCTGGTCTTTGCCCGCTACGCGGAACTCCTCGGGGCCGATGCGGTGGAAGTCGAACTCTCAGGCGCGCCGACCGTGCGCGATGTGGTGGACGCCCTCCGGCAGCTCCCGGGGGGCGGTTTGTTGCCCCCCGCCCCACTGGTGGCCGTGAACCTCCAGCAGGCCGACCCCGACCGCCCGGTGTCCCCGGTGGACGAGGTGGCGTTGCTCCCGCCGCTGGCCGGCGGGTGATCATGGCGACTCCAGTCCTCTCCCCGGATCCATTCGACCCTGGTGCACTCCTCGCCGAGGTGGCGCACGCGAGCTGCGGCGGGACGGTGCTCTTCGTCGGCACGGTCCGGGCGGAGCACCGGGGACGCGCGGTGACCCGCCTCGCCTACAGCGGGTACGCCGCCATGGTCGAATCCGAGGCGACCCGACTCCTCACCGAGGCCGGGGCCCGGTTCGACGCACGCGTCGCGGTCCGCCATCGGGTGGGCCTCCTCGAGGTGGGGGAGGTGGCCGTGGTGGTGGCCGCCGCCGCTCCGCACCGTGACGCGGCCTTCGCCGCCGCCCGATGGACCATCGACGAGGTGAAGCGCCGCCTGCCCATCTGGAAACACGAGTGGTATGCCGACGGGACCAGCGCGTGGGTGCACCCCACCGCCCTGGAGCACGCGATCCCGTGACGCTCCGCGACCGGCATCAACGGCCGCTCGGCGCGTTGCGGATCTCGGTCACCGACCGCTGCAACCTGCGCTGCCGCTATTGCATGCCGGCGGCTTCGTATCGCTGGCTGCCTTCCGCCTCGCTGCTCACCGATGCGGAGGTGACCCGGCTGGCGGGACTCTTCGCCGTGCTCGGGGCCCGAAAGCTCCGGATCACCGGCGGTGAGCCGCTCCTCCGGCCCGGGCTGGCCCAGCTGATTGCCGCGCTGGCCGCGCTTCCGGGCGTCGAGGACCTGGCGCTGACCACCAATGCCACGCACCTGGCGCAGCAGGCCGACGCGCTCCGGCGCGCGGGATTGCAGCGGGTCACGGTGTCGATTGACACCCTGCGCGCCGATCGGATGCGGCGGCTGGCGCGGCACGACCGCCTGGCCGCCGTGATCGCCGGGATCGATGCGGCGCGCGATGCCGGCATGCGCCGGCTCAAGACCAACACGGTGGTGATCCGCGGCGAGAACGACGACGAGCTGGCCGACATCGTCCGCTTCGCCGCGGCGCGCGGCGCCGAGCCGCGGTTCATCGAGTACATGGACGTGGGCGGGGCCACGGAGTGGAGCGCGGCGCAGGTGGTGTCCGGGGCAGAAGTGGTGGCGCGCCTCGGCCGGGCATTCGGGGGCGCCGTGGCGCTGCGGCGCGACGACGACCCCCATGCTCCGGCCGAGCGCTGGCGCCTCGGCGACGGAACGATCGTCGGGGTGGTGACGTCCACCACGGCGCCGTTCTGCGGCGATTGCGACCGCTCGCGCCTCACCGCCGATGGCAAGTGGTTCACCTGTCTCTACGCCACCGCCGGCACCGACCTCGCTGCGCCGCTCCGCGGCGGGGCGACCGATGCGGAGCTGCTCGAGATCATCCGCGCGACCTGGGCGGCGCGCACCGATCGCGGGGCGGAGGGTCGCGTCGCGCTGTCCGAACGGGGTGCCCTGGTGCCGCTGACCCGACTGCGTGAGGATCCCTGGATGGAGATGCATGTGCGGGGCGGATAGCCGCTCGCGCAGCGCGGGGGCGACATGCCACGAACGACACCTGCTCGTGGCCGCCCCCGTCACCACTTACCCGTCGCTTGTTGCCCGTTGCCGCGTGCCCGTTGCGCGCCGACTACCCTGAGGTGTCGCCGATGTCGCTCCACGTTGCCCTGCTCGAACCCTTGCCCCCGCCGATTCTCGGGGCGATCGCCCGCGAGTGCGTGCGCCGTGATGCGCCCCTGCACGTGGTGGGCCCGCTGCCGTTCGACCGCGACGACGCGGCGCTCCGGGCTGCGGGCCCCGAGGACTGGTCGTCGCTCGACTGGTGGATCCACCCGGGCTGGCGCGCCTTCCGCGACGCGATGAGCCGCGAGCGTTGCCTCTACTTCGCGGCCGACGCCGAGCGCGAGGCGGCGGATGCCCCCTTCCGCAGCAACAGCGTGGTGGTGCTGGGCAACGCGGCCGGGGAGCTGCCGGAGCGCATCCTGGGCAAGTATCCGGGTCGGATCTTCCGCCTGCCCGCGCCTGCGCGGCGTCGGAGCGTGGACCTCGCCGCCTCCGCCGGGCTGTTGCTCGACCTCGGCGCGGAGCGGTTGCGCGCGGCCGCGGCCCCGGCAGCGCCGTCGGCGCCGATGCGGTACGGGCGGGGGCGCGGCCGGCGCTGAGCGCTTGGGAGCACCGCGCGGGGCGATTAGTTTCCGCGCCTGACACCCCTCACCATGCAGGCGACCAGGGAGCCGGACGGGATGCTCGAGAAGATCACGGTGGTTGGCGCGGGCAACGTGGGCGCCACGGCGGCCCAGCGCATCGCGGAGAAGCACCTGGCGCGGCGAGTGATCCTGGTTGACGTGGTGGAGGGGGTACCCCAGGGCAAGGCGCTCGACCAGTGGCAGTCCGGGCCCGTGGAGGGCTTCGACACCCGGGTCGAGGGCGCCAACGACTACGCGCTTGCCGCCGGCTCCGAGCTGTTCGTGGTCACGGCCGGCATTGCCCGCAAGCCGGGGATGTCGCGCGACGACCTGGTCAAGACCAACGCCGGCATCGTCAAGTCGGTCGGCGAGCAGATCCGGCAGGCCTCGCCGCAGGCCATCGTCATCGTGGTCTCCAATCCGCTCGACGCCATGTGTTACGTGATGCGCCAGGCCACCGGCTTCCCGCGCGAACGGGTGATCGGGATGGCCGGGGTGCTCGACACCGCCCGGTACCGGATGTTCCTCTCCGAGGCGATGGGAATCTCGGTGGAGGACATCCAGGCGATGGTCCTGGGCGGCCACGGCGACACCATGGTGCCGCTGGTCTCCTACACCACCGTGTCCGGCATTCCCGTGACGCAGCTGATCGACCAGGCGAAGCTCGACGCGATCGTGGACCGCGCCCGCAACGGCGGCGCCGAGATCGTGGCCCACCTCAAGACGGGGTCGGCCTATTACGCGCCCAGTGCCGCGGCCGTCCAGATGGTCGAGGCGATCGTGCTCGACCGCAAGCGGGTGCTGCCGTGCTCCGCCTGGCTCACCGGCGAGTTCGGTCTCCGCGACGTCTACTGCGGCGTGCCCTGCCTGCTCGGTCGCACCGGGCTGGAGCGGATCATCGAGATCACGCTCACCGATGCGGAGCGTGCCGCGCTGCATGCCTCTGCAGAGGCGGTGCGGTCCATCCAGGCGATCGTCTGAGCGAGCGGTGAACCGGATCCTGTCCCTCTGGCAGACCGCGATCGGCAAGAAGATCGCGATGGCGGTGAGCGGCTTCCTGCTCGTGCTGTTCCTCATCTCGCACATGATCTCCAACGTCACGGTGCTCTGGGAACCGCAGCACCTCGACGACTACGGCGCCTTCCTGCGCTCGTTCGGGTTGCTCCTCTGGGTGGCGCGACTCGGCCTGCTGGCGCTGGCCGTGCTCCACGTCACGGCGGCCTGGCAGCTCACCCGCATGGCGCGGGAGGCGCGCCCCGCCGCGTACTCGCGGCGCGAGACCCAGGTCGCCAGCTACGCCTCGCGCACCATGCGCTGGGGCGGGGTGCTGATCCTCGTCTTCCTGGTGTACCACATCCTCCACTTCACCACCGGCACGCTGCACCCCGACTTCCACCACGGCGAGGTGGGACGCAACCTCATCGTCGGGCTGAACGTGACCCCGGTGGCCCTGTTCTACGCGCTGGCGATGGTGGCGCTGGGCCTCCATTTCTGGCACGGCATCTGGTCGGTGTTCGCCACCCTCGGGGCCACCCACCCGGCCTGGCAGGGGACGCGGCGCGCGGTGGCCGTCGTGCTCACCCTGCTGGTGGCCGGGGGACTCATCCTGATCCCGCTGGCGGCACTGTTCGGCCGGCTCACCTGGCCGCCGCACTGAGCCGAGGCATCGCATGGACCTGAATCCCCGCATTCCGGACGGACCCCTGGAGACCAAGTGGGAGCGGTATCGCTCCACGCTGCGGCTGGTCTCGCCCGCCAACAAGCGGAAGTACCACGTGATCGTGGTCGGGTCGGGTCTCGCCGGCGCCTCCGCCGCCGCGACGCTCGCCGAGCTCGGCTACCAGGTCTCCTGCTTCTGCTTCCAGGATTCGCCCCGGCGCGCGCACTCGATCGCGGCGCAGGGCGGCATCAAC
>CAZNOJ010000029.1:25011-27027 GCA_964574665.1 uncultured Gemmatimonadaceae bacterium | reverse complement strand
CGCCCGAGAGGACCAGGGCGGTCGGGGCTGCCGGGCAGGCCCCTTGGGCTGCCGCGGCGGGTGCGGCGATCACGCCGGCGAGCAGGACGGCGAGGCACTGGCGCATGCGGGGAACGTAACGCCGGCCCTTGCATCGGATCGGGGGGGTTTCTACTCTCTCGCAGTGGGGGCGGGTCGGGGGTCGCGAGTCGCGGGAGGGTTGACTTCTCCCGCGACCCGGGACTCGCGACTCACGTCCGGTCAACGATCCTGTTCGCCCAGAGGAGTGCCTGAATGCCGTACATCATCACCGAGGCCTGCATCGGCGTGAAGGACCGCGCCTGCGTGGATGTGTGCCCGGTGGATTGCATCTATGAAGGCGACGACCAGCTCTACATCCACCCCGACGAGTGCATTGACTGCGGGGCGTGCGAACCGGAGTGCCCGGTGAGCGCGATCTATCCCGAGGAAGACGTGCCGGCCAACCTCGTGGCCTACATCGCCAAGAACAAGGAAGTCTTTGAGGGCGCAGACCCGCCGGGGCGGCCGAGGAAGTAGCCAAGAGAGGTCCGCCCCGGGGCCTCAACTGCTTGGCCGTGACCCCGGAGCGTCCCTTGGGAGGGTAATGCTGCTGCAGATGGCAGTGATGGAAGAAGAAGCTCCCATCAGGTCCGCCACTCTATACGACGCACGACCCCCGCCGGTGTTTCACACCACCCGATCGAGCCACGCCTGGAGTGCCTCGTTGACCGTGGCCGGCCGCTCCAGCGGCGGCAGGTGGCCGGCTCCCTCCACCACCACCAGCTCGGCCCCCGGCACCGCGGCGAGCATCGCCTCGCTGTCCGACGGCGGCGTGATCCGGTCCTCGCTGCCCACCAGCACCAGCACCGGCAGGTCGCCCACCGCGCGAAGCGCCTGCAACCGCTCGGGACGGTCGCGCATCGCGGCCAGGGCGGCCATCATCGCCGTCGGCGGCGCCGCGCGCATCATGGCCGCCACCCCCTCGCGCACCAGCGACGGTGTCTCCCCTGCAAAGAGCTTCTCGAGCATCGCGGCGTTGGGCGCGGCCGTGCCATCGCGCGCGATCGTCTCGATCGCCGCGTCGCGGCCGGCGCGACCCTTGGCATCGTCGGCGGTGGCCTTGGTGTCCATCAGCACCAGCCCGGCCAGGCGGTTGCGATGCCGCTCCGCCATCGCGAGCGCCACGTAGCCACCCATGGACAACCCGACGCACACCACCAGCGGGATCTCCAGCGCATCCA
Source organism: uncultured Gemmatimonadaceae bacterium (assembly GCA_964574665.1). Taxonomy (GTDB): domain Bacteria; phylum Gemmatimonadota; class Gemmatimonadetes; order Gemmatimonadales; family GWC2-71-9; genus Palsa-1233. Next base: position 25,786 of record CAZNOJ010000029.1, on the reverse strand, counting down.
GCAGCGCCACCAGGTCGGTGGCATAGTCGTCCATCCGCTGCACCGGATCCGGGGACGTGGATGCCCCGAAGCCGCGCAGGTCGGGCGCAATCAGCCGGCGGCCCCCGAGGCCGAGGAGCTGCTCGCGCCACATGGTGCGATCAAAGGGATAGCCGTGCAGCAAGAGCACCGGCACGCCGCCGTGGCCCGCCTCGTCGTAGGCGATGGTGGGACCATGGGGCAGCACCCGCTTGCGCGGCTCGGCCGCCAGCGCCCCGAGCACCGCCTCGGGAATCGGGGCGGGCCGCTCGTCGCGGTCAATGCAGACGAACACCGTCTCGAGCGTGGCGGACAGGCGCTGGTCGTGCTCCCGCACCGCGCGCTGGCGCAGCGTGAACGAGGTGCGGCCCCGCGACACCAGTTCGGTGCTGAACTCCAGCACGTCACCGGGCCACACCCCGGCATGGTAGTCCACCGTGGCGCGGCGCACCGCGGGCCACACCCCCGCCTCCACGAAGACATCCATGCCGGGTCCGCGCGCCAGGAGCTCCCAGCGCGCCCGCTCGAACAGGGCGAGATATGACGCCTGGTTGAGGTGCCCGAAGGCATCACACAGGTCGGGATAGACGGTGAGCTTGACGGACATCTCCGCTCCGCGATACGAGATACGAGATACGAGATACGAGATACGAGATACGAGGCCGAATCTACTCGTCCCGAGCGAAGCGAGGGACCTCTATCCGAATGGGCCGGACTGGGGTGGCGCCCGTCGGGGGCGCGGGGGGGGCGGCCCCCC
>CAZNOJ010000029.1:0-25001 GCA_964574665.1 uncultured Gemmatimonadaceae bacterium | reverse complement strand
GGGTCCCTCGCTTCGCTCGGGACGAGGTGCCGACCTCCCGGATCTCGTATCCGGTATCTCGTATCTCGTTACGTTTCCTCACCCCAAACGGAGTCTCTTGCATGGGCACCGACTACATCCGACACGCCGCGCGGCTCGCGCGCCAGGTGGTGACCGACGCCGGACCCGGTGGCCAGCCGGCGCCCGACGTGGAGTTCTACAAGACGCTGGCCCGCGCGATGGAGCAGTGCGCCGAGGCGCTGGAACAGACCGCGCGCCGGCGCGACTGAGTGTCCTATACCCTGGTGGCCGATCAGGCGGGGTTCGCCGCGGCGCTGGCCCGCGCGGCGGCGTCCGGCAGCGTGGCCCTCGACACCGAGGCGGCGTCGTTCCACCGCTACCACGACCGGGTGTACCTGATCCAGCTCACCGCCGCCGGCGAGACCACGGTGATCGACCCGCTGCCGCTCACCGACCTCTCGCCACTGGGCGCGCTGCTCGCCGATCCGGCCGTGGAGAAGCTCTTCCACGACGCCGACTACGACCTGCGGCTCCTCCACCACCAGTTCGGATTCGTCTCCCGCCACCTCTTCGATACCCGGGTAGCCGCCCAGCTGCTCGGTGAACCCGGCATCGGGCTCGGCACCCTCCTCGAGAAGTACTTCCAGATCCGCCCGGACAAGCGGTTCCAGCGCGCCGACTGGTCGGCACGACCGCTCACGGGACCGATGCTCGACTACGCAGCCGGCGACACGATGCACCTACATGAGTTGCAATCAGTGCTACTATCGCAACTCATAGAAAAGAATAGACTTGCGTGGGCTGAGGAGGAGTTCGCCCTGCAGGAGGAGGGGGCCCGCTGGGAGCCGGGAGAGGACGACCCGCGAGAGTCATTCCTGCGGTTCAAGGGGGCCCGGGCCCTCGATCGGCGGGGGCTGGCCATCCTGCGTGAGTTGCATGTCTGGCGGGAGACGCTCGCCTCAACCCTCGACCGGGCCACGTTCCGCCTCCTCGGCAACGAGGCAATCCTGGAACTGGCCGCGCAACCGGTGCGCACGCGTGAACAGCTCGCCAAGGTGAAGGGGGTCGGCCGCGACCTGGCGGAGCGCAGGGGGGCGGAGCTGCTCGAGGCCATCGAACGGGGATTGGCGGTGCCCGAGCCGGAGTTGCCGAGGTTCGAGCGAGGGCCGCGGCGCCCACCGCCGGACCCGGAATTCGACGCTCGCCTCGAGCGGCTCAAGGCCCGTCGGAACGCCATCGCCGAGCGGCTGGGGTTGCTCCCCGGGGTGCTCTGCCCCAACGCGACGCTCGAGGCGATCGCCCGGGCGGTGCCGGATTCCGTGGAGGCGATGCGCGGGCTCCCCGGGCTCCGGGAATGGCAGCGCCGGGAGTTTGGTGCGGAGCTGATCTCGGTTCTCTAGGCGCCGGCGGGGAACCAACCCCGCGTGCCCCCGCCCACGACTCGCGACTATATTTCCGATATGCCAGATCCCGTATCTCCCCCGACCGCGGAAGTCGCTCGCAAGGCGCTTCGGGCGGTGAAGGATCCCGAGCTCGGGCTCAACATCATTGATATCGGGTTGGTGTACGACGTGGCGGTGTCCGCCGAGGGGCAGGCCCACGTCCGGATGACCCTCACCTCACCGGGATGTCCTGCCGGCACCGAGATCATGGACGACGTGCGTCAGACGCTGACCAACCTCGATGGCGTCACGGGCGTCGAGGTGGAGCTTGTGTGGGATCCGTATTGGACGCCCGAGCGAATGGACCCCAGGATCAGGGCGTTCCTGGGGCATTGACCATTCGGCGGGGGCGGGGCCGTGTCCCTGGGGGCTACGGGCGACACGCCTCCCCGGCAATCCGTCGTGCCGCGTCGCTCACCGCCGCGCGGTGGATTCGCATCTCCGACAGCGACCGCCGGGTCGGCGCGAACGACCGGTTGGTCAGGAACACCAGGAACAGGTCATCGGCGGGATCGAGCCACAGCAGGGTACCGGTGAATCCGGTGTGCCCGATGGTGGTGGCGGTGGCGCACGCGCCGTAGAGCGGTGGCTCGCCGTCGCCGGTGATGAGTTGCGGGGTGTCCCAGCCGAGCGCGCGGGTGCCGGCGGTGGCGGAGCGAGTCGCGAACTGGCGGAGCACCTCGGGGTGGACCCAGGTGGAATCGCCGCCCAGGCCGCGCAGCCAGCGCTGCGCGAAGTGGGCGAGGTCGAGTCCGGTGGCGAACACGCCGGCATGGCCGGCCACGTCGTTGAACGCGCGCGCATTCGGATCGTGGACGCGGCCCACCAGCACGGAACCGTCGGCCTGACGCTCGGTGGGCACCGCGCGCGTCTGGTCGGCCGTGATCGGTCGCCAGGTCGTGGCCGCCATCCCGGTCGGCAGGAACACTCGCTCGCGGGTGAACTGGTCGAACGGCACGCCGCTGACGCGTTCCACCACCATGGCGGCCAGGATGGCGTTGAGGTCGCTGTAGAGCGCGGTTTCCCCGGGCGCCCTCCGCAGCGCGATGTCGAACAGCCGTGATTCCGCCGAGCTCACCCGCCCGTCGCTCGTGGCGAGCGGGGCCCAGGCCGGGAGTCCGCTGGTGTGATCGAGCAGCATCCGCACCGTGACGTGGTCCTTCACCTCGCCGGTGAACCTCGGCAACAGCGCGCGCACCGGGGCATCGAGGTCGAGTTGCTTGCGGTCCACCAGCACCGCCACCGCCGAGGCGGTGGCCACCACCTTGGAGAGCGACGCCACGTCCCAGAGTGACCAGGACGGGTCGGGGCGCCGCGAATCGAGGCCCCAGCTGTAGCGGCCATAGCCCTTGGCGAAGAGCACCGTGTCGGCGCGACCCACGATCACCACGGCACCGGGGTAGGTCTGCTGGGCGATGCCGGCGTTGACGGCGGCGTCCATCGCGCGGATCGCGGCGGGGGATTGGGCGGCGACCGGTGTTGTGATCAGGAGCAGGGCGAACAGCGAACGGCGAACGGCGAACAGCGAAGGTCGACCTGGGCGCGCACGGGCGGCCCTGGCGGAACCACCGTTCGCCGTTCGCCGTTCGCCGTTCGCCCTCAGCCGTTCGCCGTTCGCCGTTCGCCGCTCACCCTCAGGGCGTGCGGACACTCCCGGGCGGCAGGGCATAGAGCAGTTGCAGGGTGGCCAAGTCGCGTCGCGACGGCGACGCGATGGGTGACGACGGGTGCATGACGTCGCCGCGTTCGCTCGAGTGGGGCAATCCGATTGCATGACCAAACTCATGGGTTGCCACTCGCCGGATCATGTTCGGGTGAATCACGGGTGCCCCGTCGGACGGCCGCAGGGCCAGCTGGATGCTGGCGTGGGTGGCGGCGCCGATGCCATCCCAGGACAGATTGGTGACGCCGAACGCCCCGCCATCGGACACCGTGGCCGTGAACGACACCACGATGTCCGCCGAATCGGGCTCGTCAACCTCTACGAACCGGAGCCCCGCGGGGTTGCCCTGCCACGCCGCCAGGCCCCCGCGCACGGCGTCGAGCACCTGCGGTGTCACCTCATGCTGGGTCGTGTCGAGGTCGAACGCCACCCGCAGCGGGTTCGCCCCCCGATCAACCCATCGCGTGAGGATGCTGTCGGTGACCGCGAGCATCGAGTCGAGGTAGACCGCGCGGCCCTCCCGCTCGATCCGGCGCCGCGCCGCCAGCACCGCCATCAGGTCAATGGTCGGGGTGCCCGGGGGCGGCGTGGAAAGTACCCCCGGCACGATGGCCGAGTACGGCGCCCTCGGCGGAGGCGGCGGTGGTGCCTCCGTGGCGACCGCCGGCGCCGGTGGGGGAGGCGGCGCGGGCCGGTTGGCCCGGGAGATCGCCATCATCGCCAGGAGGAGCACCATCACGCCGACCAGGAGGCGTTGGGTCATGCCCAAGAATATCGGCAGGTCCGCTCCGGAACGCGCGCCGGACGCTGGCGCCGGCCCGGGGCCGCTCCTAGCTTCGTGCCGTGTTTGACACCCTGGGATCGGCGATCGTCCGCTGGCGGTGGCTCGTCATCGCCGCGTGGGCGCTGGTCGGCGTCGTGGCGGCGAGCCGTGCCGGCTCCACCGTCGAACAGCTCGAGCTCAAGGGCGGCGCCACCGAGGTCACGGAAGCGCGCATCGCCGACTCGCTGATCGCGGCCCGATTCCCCCGTCCCCTCAGCGAGTTCTTCGCGGTCACCGTGCAGGGGCCCGGCTCGATCACCACCGGGGACGGCGGCCTGCTCCTCGACCGGCTGATCGCCGCGGCCCGGGTGCAGCCCGGGGTGGCCAACGTGGTGTCGTGGCGCTCCACCGGCGACTCGATGTTCCGCGCCCGCGACGACCGCACCACCTTCTTCCTGGTGGCGCTCGAGTCGCGCGACGCCGCGGTGACGGCCGTTGCCCCGCTGCGCCAGGCGCTCGACTCGGTGCTGCGGCGCTCTGCCGATCGCGAGGCGTACCGGATCCGCGTCACCGGACGCACCCCGCTCGACCTCGACATCCGCACCATCACCGCGGAAGACGCGCACCGCAACGAGCGCCGGCTGATCCCGATCACCATGGGCGTGCTGGTGCTGGCCTTCGGCGCCCTGGTCGCGGCGACCCTGCCGGTGATCGTCGGGGTGATGGCGATCACCATCGCGCTCGCGGCGGTCGGCGTGCTGACCGCCTGGATGCCGATGTCGGTCTTCGTCCTCAACATGGTGTCCATGATCGGCCTCGGCGTCGGGATCGACTACTCGCTCCTGGTGGTGACCCGCTTCCGGGAGGAACTCAACGCCGGCCTGCGGCACGCCGAGGCCGCGGTGCGGACCTTCCGCACCGCGGGAGCGGCCGTGGTCACCTCGGGGGCCACGGTGGTGGTGGGGTTCGCGGCGCTGCTGCTCACCCCGCTCACGGAGACGCGGAGCGTGGGCGTGGCCGGCCTGGTGGTGGTGGCCGTGGCGGTGTTGCTCTCCACCACGCTGCTGCCGGCCATGCTGGCGGTCCTCGGTCGCGGCATTGACCGGCCGCGGTGGCTGGCGCGTCGGCTGGCGTGGTATCACCGGCCCCAGATCTGGGAGCGGTGGGCCCGGTCGCTCTCGCGGCACCCGTATCGGGCCGCGGCGATCGGCACCCTGATGATCGGCGTCCTCACCCTGCCGGTGCTCTGGCTCCGGATCGGGCTGCCGTCGCGCCACTGGTGGCCGGAGCAGACGGAAGCCGGGGCCGGGGTGGCCACCCTCGAGCGGATGGGGCGGTCCGGCTACCTGCAGCCGGTGCGCGTGGTGGTGGAGTACCCCGAGGGCACCGCGGCCACCAGCGCCACCGGGCTGCGGGGCCTCAAGCGCCTGTCCGACTCGCTGCGCGCCGATCCGCGCGTCGCCGACGTCCGGTCGTTGGTGGACCTGGTGCCCGGTCGCGGCGTGCTGGAGTACTCGCTGTTCTATGCGGAACCCGACTCGGTGCGCGCCGACTACGGCGACTTCCTCGACGCCTACCTCGGCACCGATGGCCGCACCACGCTGCTGGACGTGATCCTGGCCGACACCACCACCCTCACCACCGCGATGGCGGTGGTGCGCGACGTGCGCGTGCAGGTGGCCGACAGCACCAACCGCCAGCTCCGGCAGGCGACCGTGCACGTGGGCGGCTACGTGGCCTCCGCGCTCGACTTCCAGGAGCTGCTGCTGGATCGCTTCCCGCTGATCGTGGCGCTGATCCTGGGCGTGACCGCGGTGATGCTGGCCGTGGCGTTCCGCTCGGTGCTGGTGCCGCTCAAGGCGGTGGTGATGAACTCGCTCTCGGTGGCGGCCACCTTCGGCCTGATCGTGCTGGTGTTCCAGCAGGGGATCGGCGGCCAGCTCTTCGGCATCGAGGGGCCCACCTCGGCGATCTACGTGCTGGTGCCGGTGATCGTGTTCGCCGTGGTGTTCGGGCTCTCCATGGACTACGAGGTCTTCCTGCTGGCGCGGATCAAGGAGGCGTACGACCGCACCGGCCAGAACACGCTCGCCACGCGCGAGGGCCTCTCCGCCACGGCGTCGGTGATCACCTCGGCGGCGCTGATCATGATCGCGGTGTTCGGGGCGTTCGCCTTCGCGCGGATCCTGCTGATGCAGTTCGTGGGGTTCGGGCTGGCGGTGGCGGTGCTGCTCGACGCGACCATCATCCGGATGGTGCTGGTGCCCTCGCTGATGCAGATCGCGGGGGACTGGAACTGGTGGCCGGGCCGCCGCGAAGCGGCACCCCGGCCACCAGTGCGAGGCGCGTAGCGCTCGCCGTCATCGCTTCGGCGCCTCGCGCCTCGCGCCTCGCCATGACGGCTAGCCCTTCGCGTCCCGCCAGTTGTCGCCCACCCCCACGTCCACCACCAGCGGCACCGACAGCTCGGCGGCGCCCTCCATGTGCTCGCGCAGCAGCGCCCCGGCGCGCTCCACCTCGTCCACCGGCGCCTCCACCACCAGTTCGTCGTGCACCTGCAGCAGCAGGCGGGCGCGCAGCCCGGCCGCGGGCAGGGCCCGGTGCACTGCGATCATGGCCCGCTTGATCAGGTCGGCGGCCGATCCCTGCAGCGGCGTGTTCTGCGAGGTGCGCTCGGCGAACGACCGCAGGTTGAAGTTCTTGTCGCGGATCTCGGGGATGTAGCGCCGCCGCCCGAACAGCGTCTCCACGTAGCCCTGCTCGCGCGCCAGCTCCACCTGCCGGTCGAGGAAGCTGCGCACCCCGGCGAACCGCGTGAAATAGTCGCTGATGAACGCCTTGGCCTCGTCCTGGGTGATCCCCAGCGCGTTGGAGAGCGCGAACGGCCCCTGCCCGTAGATGGTCCCGAAGTTGATCGTCTTGGCGCGCGAACGCATCTCGCCCGTCACCTGCTCGAGCGGCACGCCGAAGATGATCGCCGCCGTCTGGCGATGGATGTCGCCGCCGTCGCGGAATGCCTGCACGAACGCCGGGTCGCCGGAGAGGTGCGCCATCAGCCGCAGTTCGATCTGCGAGTAGTCGGCCACCACGAACTTCCACCCCGCCATCGGCACGAACCCGCGCCGGATCTCCTCCCCGCGCCGGGTCCGGATCGGGATGTTCTGCAGGTTGGGGTCGCTCGAGGCCAGTCGTCCGGTCTGGGCGCCCACCTGGTTGAACGAGGTGTGGATCCGGCCGGTGGTGCGGTTGACCGACTGCGGCAGCACGTCCACGTAGGTGCTCTTCAGCTTCTGCAGCTCGCGGTACTGCAGGATCAGCCGCGGGAACTCGTGGCCCTGCTCGGCGAGGAACTCCAGCACACCGGCGTCGGTGGAGGGGCCGGTCTTGGTGCGCCGCACCACCGGCAGCTGCAGCTTCTCGAAGAGCACCTCGGCGAGCTGGCGCGGCGAGTTGAGGTTGAGCCCCTCGACGCCCGCCACCGTGCGCAGCTCGCGCTCCAGCGCGGCCAGGTCGCGGCCCAGCTCCTCGGCGAGGCGCGCGAAGTGCTGGGTGTCGATGGCGATGCCGGTCCATTCCATGTCGGAGAGCACCGCCACCAGGGGCAGCTCCAGCTCGTGCAGCAGGCGCGACAGGTTGCCCTGGGTCAGGTCGTTCGCGAAATGCTCCCGAAGCGCCAGCACCGTGGCCGAGTCGGCGCCGCAGTACGCCGCCGCGCGCTCCACGGCCACCTCGGCGAAGGGGATCTCCGCCTTGCCCTTGCCCACCAGGTCGGCGAACTGCTGCATCGGCCGGCCGAGGAACTCCAGCGACAGCGCGTCAATGGCGTGCGAGCGCCGTGACGGGTCGATCACGTACGAGGCGAGCATCGAGTCGTAGGCCAGGCCCTGCACCTCCACCCCGGCGCGGCGCAGCACCTGGATGTCGTACTTGGCGTGGTGCGCCGCCATCGCCACCGCCGGATCCTCGAGCAGCGCGCGGATCGGGGCCAGCGCCGGATCGGTGATCGGCGGCAGGTTGCGGGGAGCGGGCGGCGGCGAGTCGCCGTGAAGCAGGTCGGCCGACGGGGCGCGATGCCCGAACGGGAAGTACCACACCCGCTCCGGCGACGACGCCAGCGACAACCCGATCAGGTCGGCGTCGTGCGGCCGGAGCGACGACGTCTCGGTGTCGATGGCGATGAGCGGTGCCGCGCGCAGCTCGGCGGCCACCGCGGCGAGGTCGGCCGGGTCGTCCACGATGGTGACGGCGGGCCCCGACGGCGGCGGCGGCGGGAGGTCGGCCGCGGCGGCGGTGGCATCGAGGCCGACGCGCTCCACGCGCGAGAGCAACGAGTGGAACTCGAGTTCGTTGAAGATCCGGGCCACCGCCGCGGCGTCGGGTGGTTGCACCGCGTACGTGGCGGGGTCGAACGCCATCGGCACGTCGGTGATGATGGTGACCAGCCGCTTGGAGAGTCGCGCCGCCTCGGCGTGCTCCTGCAGCGCCTCGCGGGCACGCTTCTGCGGCAGCTCGGCCGCGCGCGCGATCAGGGTCTCGATGTCGCCGTGCTCCTGGAGCAGTTGCACGGCGCCCTTCTCGCCGATGCCGCGCACCCCCGGCACGTTGTCCGACGTGTCGCCCACCAGGGCGAGCCAGTCGGTCACCTGATGCGGGGGCACGCCGAGGCGCTCGTGGGCGTTCTCCTCGGTGACCCACACCTCGTCCACCCCGGCCGGGCCGCCGCGGCCCGGATTGAGCAGGGCCACGCCGGGCCGGATCAGCTGGTAGAAGTCCTTGTCACCCGAGACGATCACGCTCTGCAGGCCGGCAGCCGCCCCCTTGAGGGCCATGGTGCCGATCACGTCGTCGGCCTCGTAGCCGTCCACCTCGACCAGCGGGATGCGGAACGCGGCCAGCAACGACCGGATCCGCTCCACGGCGGTGTCGAAGTCGGCCTGCAGCTCCTCGTCGAGCTTCTCGCGCGTGGACTTGTACTCCGCGTAGGCCTGGGTCCGGAACGAGTCGCCGGCGTCGTTGACCCACACCAGGTAGTCGGGGCGGTACTTCTCGCCGAGGCGGAGGAGGAAGTTGGTCACCCCCCAGGCCGCGGAGGTGTTCTCGCCCTTCCCGGTGCGGAGCGGCCGGGTGATCAGCGCGAAGAACGCGCGGTAGATCAGCGCATAGCCGTCGAGGAGGAAGAGGTGCGGTGGGGTGTGGTTGGGCATCCCGAGAATCTAGGGCCTCCGCTGCACGCGCCCCTTCACCCGGTCGAAATCCACCCGGGACTGCGGCGTCAGCCGATAGCGATTGAAGCCGGTCACGTCCTGGAACAGCAGCGAGAGGCGGTGGTCGTAGTAGGCCCAGCGGATGAAGCGACCCTGCTGTTGCGACGCGGCATCATACACCTCGTCGGGCTGGCCCAGCGTCACCAGGACCTCGCCCCGATCAGTGCGCCAGCCGGGGATGCCCTCGCCCTGGAACTGCTCGTTGGCCACGGCCAGCCGGGCCAGGTAGGCATCGAGCGCCTCGTTCTCGGGGGTCATCCGGTTGGGATCGGTGGCCACGAAGAACTCGCGCCAGAGGTCGGGCCGGTTGTCGGGCGAGGCCTCGCGCATCCGGGCCAGGCGAGTGTCCTCGCCGAAGAAGCGCAGCAGCGAGAGCAGGTCCTCGAAGTTGGTGACCATCCAGTTGCCCGAGAACGACACGATGCCCGAGGTGGACTGCGCGGTGGCCCCGGTCCCCACGATCACCTGCAACTGGCCGAGCGGCGCCGAGTCGGGCGAGACGCGGATCACCTGCGACTCGACCTCGCGACGGCCGGTGAAGCGCACCTCGGTGTTGAGCACCACGGAGTCGCGGTTGTCGCGCACCTCGAGCGGCACGGCGGTGGGTGCGGTAAAGCCCACGCCCTCGAGGTACACCAGCAGCGTGTCGCCGCCGTAGGCGATCGCGCCGCGGGGATTGAGGACGATCCCCACCGAGTCGCGCCGCGCCCCGCGGCCGCGCACGTCGTACACGATGATCGGGGCGGAGATGCTGCCGGCCCCGAAGCGCGGCACCGCCACCGAGTCGGACGCCACGCCGGAGAGATTCGACGAGCGATCGTTGACTCGCACCGCCACCACATAGTCGCCCGGCGGCGCCACCAGCTCCTGCTGCAGCAGGATGCTCTCATCGGTGCGGAGCGCCTCCTGCAGCGTGGCCACCCGCACCACGGCGTCGCGCCCGATCGTGATGGGGGCGGCGCCGGATCGCGTCAGGGTGTATTCCACGCGGTAGCGCGCCTGGTACACGTCGCCGGTGCGCTCGAAGGCGAGGGCGCGGTTCGCCAGCGAGACGCCCACCAGGACCCTGGTGGAATCGCCGGGCCCCGGCAGCTTGGCCACTGCCGCCACGAAGGGGACCCCGGTCTGCGACACCATTCTTCCCAGGGAGCGGTACAGCGCCCCCGGATTGAAGAGGGTGAGCAGCGCCTCCTCGGGCGAGGCAGCGCCCGACGGGTCGCCCACCCGCTGCCAGCTGGTGCACCCGGTGGCGAGTGCGGCAACGAGCAGCAGGATGGCCAGGCGGCGGGGGGCAGTGGGGGTGTGCATGCGGAAGAATACGCCCGTTCGGGGTGAGTTGCTTCCGCTTGCCGCGACGGGCAGGCGGGCGGTACCTTTGGCTCTCTCCATGGCACAGGATCCCTTGGTCGGTCGGACGATCGCCGGTTACGCCCTGAAGCGGGCGGTCGGCGAGGGTGGCACAGCACAGGTCTATCAAGCCGAGCATCCGGAGCGCGGCACGGTGGCCCTCAAGGTGCTGCGGCCCCGCCTTGCCCAGGACCCGATCGCCGTCAAGCGATTCCTCCGCGAGGCGGAGTTCGGCGCCCGGGTGGTCCATCCCAACGTGGTGCGGACCTTCGACTTCGGCGAGGCCGACGGGGTCTACTACCTGGCCCTGGAGTGGGCCGGCGGCGAACCGCTCGAGCTCTTCCTGGCCCGGTCCGGCAACCTCGAGCCGTCCCTGGTGGGCCGGATCATCGAGCAGCTCGGCGCTGCCCTCGAGGAGGCCCACAAGAACGGCATCATCCACCGCGACCTCAAGCCCGCCAACATCATGTACGACCCGGCGGAGCAGAAGGCCCGGCTGCTCGACTTCGGGATCGCCCGCGACGCCGAGATCGGCGCCGAGGAGCGGCTCACCCGGGCCGGCTTCTTTGTGGGGACGTTGCAGTACGTGGCTCCAGAGACACTGTCGGGGGAACTGGTGGGGGAGCAGGCCGACGTCTACTCCCTCGCGGTGATCGCTTACCAGCTCCTGACCGAGGTGACGCCCTTCCCGGGGAAGAACCCCCGGGAGCTCTTCCAGCAGCTCCTCACCGAGGAGCCGACCCCGCTCAATTCGGCCGTCAAGGGGCTCAAGTTCTCGCCGCGGCTGGAGGAAGTGGTGATGAAGGGGCTGGCGCGCGACCTCGCCAAGCGATGGAGGACGGTGCCGGAGTTCACCACGGCCTTCTGCGAGGCCGCCGCCGCCCAACCGGACAAGAAGGGCGGCTTCTTCTCGTCGATCTTCAAGCGCTGAGCCCGGTGGCCGGCGACCGCGACACCCTGCTCGCGCTCCTCAAGGAACGCTCGGTGCGCTTCGGCGACTTCACGCTGGCGAGCGGAGCCCGTTCCTCCTACTACATCGATTGCCGCCCCACCACCATGTCGGCGCTGGGACAGCGCGTCATCGGCCGGCTGGGGCTCGCCGCGATCCGCGAGGCGGGATGGGCCCCCGACGCGGTGGGCGGGCTCACGATGGGCGCCGATCCGGTGGCGTACGCGATTGCCGCCGCGAGTGCGGCGGAGGACGGAGAACGGAGGGCGGAGGGCGGAGAACGGAGTTCACTCTCCGCCCTCCGTTCTCCGTCCTCCGTTCTCGATGCGTTCTCGGTGCGGAAATCCCCCAAGGACCACGGCACCGGTCGTCGCATCGAGGGCAACTTCGCCGCCGGGATGCGCGTGGTGGTGATCGAGGACGTGATCACCAGCGGCGGGTCGGCGCTGTCGGCGATCGAGGCAGTGCGCGCCGAGGGCGGCACGGTGATCGGCGTGCTGGCGGTGCTCGACCGCGAGGCGGGCGGGAAGGCGAAGATCGAGGCCACGGGTGTGCCGGTGGTGGCGCTGGTCACCGCGAGCGAGTTGTCATTGCGAGGCGCGTAGCGCCGAAGCGATGACGGTTTGGAGTCCCGCTTCACGCGTGTGAATCCCGTGTGAAGGTGCGACGGTTGGCGTCGTTCGCGCGTCCTTGTCGCGCACCCCAACCCGAGGACATGATGCATCGCCTGGCCCGCACCACCCTCCTGCTGTTGCCGCTCCTCGCCGCGCCGCTTGCGGCACAGGACCATCCCCTTGTCGGCAACTGGACCATCTCCTTCACGGCCGGAATGCGGATGGAGAACGGCGCCGCCACGCCGATCACCGCCACCGGCACGCTCGCCTTCGCCGCGCAGGGTGACTCGCTGATCGGCACCCTCACCACCGATTCGATCGCGGGACAGCCGAGGCGGCCTCCCTCGCGCATGGCGGCCCGCACCGTCGCGGGCGAGATGACCTTCGTGCTGCGCTCGCCGGCGCGGATCAACATGAACGGCGAGGTCCGCGAGGCCACCGGGGTGTCCACCTGGGTGCTGCTGGCCAACGGCGACGCGCTCACCGGCACCGTGCAGCGCCGCATCGAGGGGCTCGACGACGTGCAGCTCCCCGACCAGCCGACGCAGCCGGTGACGGGGAAGCGGAAGTAGAGAGTGGAGAACGGAGGGTGGAGGGTGGAGGGTGGAGAACGGAGGAACCACTCTCTGTTCTCCACCCTCCACCCTCCGTTCTCCTTCACAGTCGCCCCGGCGCCAGCGGCTTGAAGCTGCGCCAGGTCTCCGCGTGCGGGCGCACCAGCCGGTCGAGGAACCGCTCGAGCACCACGGAGAATGGATATCGGCTGCGGAACTCGCCGGGGGTGATCCCCATCACGGCACGCAGGTGGCGGCCGAACGATTGCGGGCTGGCGTAGTCCATCCGGTACGCCACGTCACCGATGGTGAGCTCGCCCTCGTCGAAGAGTCGCGCGGCGTGGCAGAGGCGCACCGCCACGAGATGGTCCTTGGGTGACGGCAACCCCGCGCGCACGAAGCGCGACACCAGCGTGGACGGCGTGATCTCGAGCCGCAGCGCCAGGGCACGCACCGTGGTGGTCTCCGGGGCGGTGCGACACATCTCCTCCCAGTAGCGTCGCGCCCCGGACCCCACCGGCGCAATCGCCGCGAGCACCGGGGTCAGGATCGCCCGCCAGCGCTCCGCGGGCGAGCCGCCCAGTACCTCGCGCAGCCGCCGCCAGCCGGCGGCGTCACAGGCGTCCACCACCTGGCGCACGCCGGTGGCCCCGATCCGGAGGATCGCCTCGGTGTCGCGCGGCGTGTGCTGCGTCACCAGCGCGATCGCCGGCACCGCCGGGAACGCCCGGGTGAACTGCTCCAGCACCGGCACCTCGCCGGCACAGCGGCGCACCGACACGAGCACGGCGTCCACCGGCCGCTCTCGCACCACGCGGATCGCCTCGCGGAGCGAATCGCGGTGCAACAGGGCGAAGCACCCCGAGCCGACCGCCTCCACCCGGGAGCGCTCCTCCGGGTCGAGCACGGCCGCCACGGTGGGCGTGAGCTGGGGTCGGGCATGCGGCACGGCGGCCTCGCTGTGGGGGGTGTGGCCGCACAGTCGTCCCAAGGCCTCAACCGGGGGTCAAGCGAGGGGGGGCACCGCGAAACTCGGAAATGACCCGATTGGAGAACGGAGGGTGGAGGGTGGAGAACGGAGGCTGCCCTCTCCGTCCTCCGTCCTCCGTCCTCCACCCTCCGTTCTCGGTCCCGCCGGAACCCTCCCCCACCCTGGGGCGTATATTCCGCCACGGGTTGGACGTGACGATCGCGGCCCGGGGCGACCCGGAACGAGGAAAGTCCGAGCTCCACAGGGCAGGCCGCCAGGTAACGCCTGGGCGCCGCAAGGCGACAGCAGGGGCAACAGAGAAGAGACCGCCGATGGCCCCGAGGGCTCGCCCGAGGGGAACAGGCAAGGGTGAAACGGTGGAGTAAGAGCCCACCGCCCCGACCGCAAGGAAGGGGGCTAGGCAACCCCCGGCCGGAGCAAGGCCAAGCAGCGACGAGGTGCGGCCCGCACCGTCCGAGTCGCGGGTAGGCTGCTGGAGGCGGCTGGCGACAGCCGTCCGAGAGAGATGATCGTCCTGGTCCCGAGCTGCAAAGCGAGGGACCTGAACAGAACTCGGCTTACGGTCCGACCCGTGTCCCGCCCCCCGCCGCTCCGGCTGAAGCCGGAGGGCGGGGCGGCGGGACCTCCTCGCTCCGCGAACGGAGCGGGGCCACACTTCCTCAGGAGCTGCACCGATGGTCTCAGGTGTCCTTTCCACGATCGCAGCCTTCGCGGCGCTTGCCGGCGGCACCGGCCCCGACAAGGTGGCCCAGCGCTACAAGCTCGATGTGGTGATCAACCAGAACATCGACGCCACGGCCGCGGGCCAGGGCGTGCTGAATTCCGAGATCACCGGCGCCGCGTGGCTCACCCTGTCGCTGAGTGACACCACCGGCGGGCAGCTCGCCCACCTGGTGATTGACTCCTTCACCGTGAACGCGACCGGCCAGGCGGCCATGCAGTTCTCGCCGGACCTCGCCAGCGCCCTCAAGGGGCAGTACCTCCACGGCTACATCGTGGACGGCAAGCTCTCGGGATCGGCCAAGCCGTCGGTGGAAGACAACCCGACGATGAACCTGGTGATGCCGGCGATGAACGCCCTCTTCCCGGGCGTCGGGGCGCGGGCCGCGACCGCGCAGTCGTGGTCGGACACCACGCGCAACAACACCATCAACGAGGGCGGCAGCCAGAACACCGAGTCCATCGTGGACTGGACCGTCAACTCCCGCGAGGGGGCGATGCTCAACCTCACCGGCGCCGCACGCGGCACGGTGACGATCGAGTCGCCGGAACAACAGGTGAGCGGCACCGTGACGTCCACCTCCACCGTCACCTCGGTGGTGGGCGGACCCTCCACGTCGGCCACCCTCAACAGCAAGCAGGTCCTCACGGTGCTGATCTCGGCACTGCCGGACCCCCTCCCGGTCAACATCGAGACCCGGGCGACGCTGACGTCGCTGCCGTAACCGTTCCGGCTGGGCGAGGCCTCGCCTCGCCAGACCGCACGCAGGGGGCGAAGCCGATGCTTCGCCCCCTGCGTCGTGTTGCGTGTGCACGATCCCGCCTGTACCGTCCCCGATGACGATGCGACTCCCCACCCTGCTCCTGCTGGGCGTCACCCTCGCGGGTTGCGCCTCCAACCCGCCGCCCGCCACCCCCACCCCGGGACGGCCCACCCCGGAGGCCCCCGGGGCGCCGCCCAGCCGAGTGGTGCTGGCCACCGACTATCGCGCCCGGGTGGTGGTGGATCGCCGCGATTCGGTGGTGCTCACCCTCCCCGACGGCGGGCGCCAGGTGCAGCGGATGTCACGGCACGCCCGCTTCTCGCTGACCGTCGAGCGCGATGGCGACCTCCGCATCCGACTCGACTCGGTGGCCTACACGCCGGCCGCGGGCGCCAACCTCCGCGAGGCGTTCGGCACCAACTGGACCGCCAGGCTCACCCCGGGCGAGGGCGTCACGGACCTGCGCAGCGACCGCCGAGGGCCGGTAGCCTTGGAGCTGGGCGAGACCCTCCGCGCCCTGCTCCCCGCGGTGGGCCGCGAGGGGATCTCCACCGGCGCCACCTGGCGAGACACCACCCGGTCCCGCCGTCAGGTCGAGATCTTCGAGGCCCAGGACGAGCGGATTTCCACCTGGACGGCCGGCCGCAACACCACCCGAGACGGCGTGGTCCTGCTCCCGCTGGTCCGGACCAGCAGCTACACGCAACTCGGGGAGGGGTCCCAGGCCGGGCGCACGATGCGGATGTCGTCTGAGGGGCGTAGCACCATCACATACTACCTGACAGCCGGCGGCCTGGTGGATGAGATCACCGTGGTGGACGACGCCTCACGGCTGATCACCATCCCCTCCACCAGACAGGCGATCCCGACCACGCAGTCGGTGAGGGTCAGGGTAGGGTTTGAGTATCCCTGAAGGAGGAGGATGGAGAACGGAGAACGGAGTGCGGAGGGCGGAGGGGGGGGGACGGGGGGCGGAGAACAAAGGATCGCATAGGGTGGTGGTTTACACTACCACTAGATCGATCTCTCCGTCCTCCACCCTCCACCCTCCGTTCTCCGCCCTCCGTCCTCTGTCCTCTGCCCTCGGTTCAGCACCTCGCCGCAGGGTCCTGCTCGTCCCACGGCAGCACCGCGGGTCGGGTGGGGCGGTTGGCCACCGTGAGCACGATGTCGTGGACGAACCGGGCCACTCGGGCGCTCTGCTCGTAGTTGATGTACTGCGGCTCGTCGGTGGGCTGGTGGTAGTCGCGTGAGTAGCCCAGCGAGAAGTACGTGGTGGGGATCCCCTTGCGCACGTAGCTCACCTGGTCGCTCCGGCAGAAGCGGTTGAGCCGGTTGGTGCGGTCCCACGAATAGTCGATCACCATGGGCTCGCTCCGCACCGCGTTGAGCGAGTCGATCAGGTCGCCGTATTCCGGCGAGATCCGGCGGCTTCCCAGCATCTGCACCGAGTTGGGGCCGCCGAACTTCACGTCGGTCACCCGGCCCTTGCCGAGCATGTCCATGTTGTGCGCGGCGACGATTGAGTCGAGCGGGATGGTGGGGTTGGCGGTCCAGTACTGCGATCCGAGCAGTCCCTTCTCCTCGGCGGCGTGCGAGTGGAAGATGATGGACCGCGCCGGCCGCTCCCCGCGCGCCAGCGCCTCGGCGATCTCCAGCAGCACCACGGTGCCCGAGCCGTCGTCGTCGGCGCCGTTGTTGACCGAGTCGGCGCGGGCGGGCCGCACCCGGCGGGCCTGGGCGATCAGCGCGTTGATTCGGGCCCACTGTTCCGGGGTCACCTCCCCGATGCGGACCTGGTCGTTGGCGCCCTGGGGTCGCAGCACGGTGTTGAAGGCGCGGAGCGAATCGTGCTCCGGCTTCACGTCGCCGCGCACCATGCCCACGTGGTCGTTGTGCGCCCCGATCAGCACGTACTGTCCCCGCCGCGCGGGATCGGCGCCAGGGAGCACCGCGAGGACGTTGCGGGTGGGATGGTCGAGCGCGGTGTATTCGTAGCTCCACGCCCCGGTGGCGGCCCGTCCCGGGGCACCGACGGCAAGCTCCGCCAGCGGCCGCTCGAAGAACCGGCCGGCGGCGGCCTCGGTCAGCGCGGCACCGGCCGTGGTGCCCGGCACGGTGGCGCGAACCGCGGTGCGGGTGGAGAAGCCCAGGCGGTTGACCTGCTGGACCACGAGAATGGCCGCCGCGCCGTTGCGCTGGGCTCGGGTGTAGTCACCCGGCGCCTGCACCTGCCGCACCGCCCCGTTGGCCGCACGCTGCTCCACGGTGGCGGGCGCGGAGAAGACCACCACCTTGCCCCGCACCACCTCGGGGCCCAGCGCGGCGGTGGAGTCGCCGAAGCGGCCGCCGTAGATCACCGGGGCGTTGGCAAGGCGCGCCTCCCCGACGACCATCGCGGCCGCGTTGGGGATCAGCGGCATCCAGTCGGTGCCGGCCGTGAGCGCCGTGCCGGCCACCAGGAGCTGCACCTTGGTCGAGTCGTAGCGGAGGCGCCCGTAGGGCACCTCCTGGAAGTAGGTGCCGTTCTCCCCGGCCGGAAGCAGGCCGAGGCGCCGGAACTCCGACGCCACGTAGTCGGTGGCCTTCACGTTGCCCAGGGTGCCGGCCTCGCGCCCCATCATCGAGTCGTCGGCGTAGGGATAGAGCCGCGACCGGAGGTCATCCGCGGTGATCGCCGCCGTGGTGGGGCGGGGGCGCCAGGTGCGCGGTCCCTCGTCGGGCCAGACGGTCTGGGCGGAGATCGGTGTGGCGAGGAGGATCGCGGCGGCAAGCACGAGTCGGCGCATCACAACTCCGGGTCAGGAGAGCGGAGGACGGAGGGCGGAGAACGGAGGGTTCGCGACGGAAATCGCATCAGGTCTGCAAGCCGTACGCGGGAACGGGAGCGCGCGTTGCACCCTCCGTCCTCCGTTCTCCGTCCTCCGTCCTCAGTCCAGCAGCCTGAGCGGCATCACCAGCGTCAGGTAGCTGGCGGGGTCGTTCCACCCCACCGGCTCCACCGTGGCCGCGCGCTCGGGGGCCTTGAAGGTGAGCCGCACCTCGTCGGTGGGCATCTGCTTCAGCACCTCGAGGAGGTAGTTGGCGTTGAAGCCGATGTCGATCGGCTCGCCGTCGTACCCCACGGTCAGCTCTTCCTGGGCCTCGCCCAGGTCGGGGGTGGTCACCGAGAGCTTGCAGGCGCCGTCGCCGAACGACATCCGGATCCGGTGGGTCTGGTCGGAGGCGACGATGCTCATCCGGCGGATCGCGGCCATCAGGGCGTTCTTCTCCGCGGTGGCCACCTTGTCGTTCTCGCGCGGGATCACCTGCTCGTAGTTGGGGTAGGGCCCCTCGATCAGGCGGGTGAACACGGCGGTACTGGCCGAGCGGAAGCCGAGGTGGTTCTCGGAGCGGCCGATCTCGATCTCGTCGTCGGGCGAGAACAGCTTGCGGAGCTGCTCCAGCGCCTTGGGGGGCACGATCAGGTCGGCGAGCTCGCCCATGGGGCCGTCAATCGGCACCTCCATCTTGGCGAGCCGGTGGCCGTTGGTGGCCACCATCCGCATCCGGTCGGCGGTGAGCTGCCAGAGGACGCCATTGAGGATCGGTCGCGATTCCTCGGTGCTGGCGGCGAACGCCACGTGCCCCACCAGCTTCTGCAGCTCGCGGGCGGTGGTCTTGCCCGACTTGCCGAAGGCCACCTGCGGGAAGGCGGGGAACTCCTCGCGCGGCAGGCCGAGGAGCTTGAACTTGGAGCGACCGCACTCGATGGTCACCCGCTGCTCGCCCTGGGTGGTGAATCGGATCCCGGCGCTCGGCAGTTCGCGCACCAGCTCGGCAAGCTTGCGGGCCGGCAGGGTGATCGCCCCCTCCTGGTCGACCGAGGCCGGCACCGTGGTGCCCACCGCGATGTCGAGGTCGGTCCCCGAGAGTCGCAGGCCGTCCTTGGTGGCCTCGAGCAGGATGTTGGCGAGCACCGGCAGCGTGGTCTTGCTGGGCACGGCGGCGTTGACCGCCCCGACGCCTTCGGAGAGCTGCTCGCGCGTGATGGTGAACTTCATCGAGACCCCGGATTGCCAGAAGATGCTGTTACCAGCAGTGAATTATTGACTCGTCGTAGCAGTAGAGGGTGGGCAAATGTGGACCCATCCCGTAACCCGCACCCCCGCATCACGCTGGGCCACCTGCCTCGTGTGCAACCTGTGGGGACGATGGGGAGCGCGCCCCGGTTTCCCCACGGTGCCACACACTCGCCCACGCCCTCCACGCAGCACGATCCACAACGTGGATCACGCTGTCAGCAACTCCTGGCGGGCCGAGTCCACCCGCTCGCGGAACTGGCGATCGCGCTGCAACTGGTTCTGCACCTTGTCCACGGAGTGGATCACCGTGGAGTGATCGCGGCCGCCGAAGGCCTGGCCGATCTCCACCAACTGCATCTGCAACAGCTCGCGCGCCAGGAACATCGCGATCTGGCGCGGCACCGTGAGGGTCTTGATCCGCGCCTTGGAGCGGAGCCCCTCCGGCGTGACCCCCCAGCGGCGGGCCACCACCTCCTGCACCCGGTCGATCGTGGGCAGCGACCGGGGCCGGGCGTCGCCGTCGTCGCCGGGCCGGATCTTGTCGGCCAGCGCCTCGCGGGCCAGCTCGATCGAGATCTCGCGGTGCCGGAGCGAGGCGTACAGGAGGAGCTTGATGATGCAGCCCTCCAGCTCGCGGACATTGCTGCGCACCGACTCGGCGATGAAGCGGAGCACGTCGTCGGGGATCGAGGCCTCGAGGTGGTCCTGCTGCTGCTTCTTGCGCAGGATCGCGATCCGGTGCTCGAGGTCGGGCTGCTTGACGTCGGCGACCATGCCCCACTCGAAACGCGACACCAGCCGGGCCTCGAGCCCGGGGATCTCCTTGGGGAGGCGGTCGGAGGTGAGGACGATCTGCTTTCCCGCCTCGTAGAGGGCATTGAAGGTGTGGAAGAACTCCTCCTGGGTGGCTTCCTTGCCCTCCAGGAAATGCACGTCGTCCACCAGGAAGAGGTCCACGTCGCTGCGATACCGCTTGCGCAGGTCGGGCATGGTGCGCCCGTGGATCCCCTCGATCACCTCGTTGATGAACTGCTCGGCGCCCACGTAGAGCACCCGGGTCCCGGGTTCGCGCTTCAGGACCTCGTGCGCGATCGCCTGCATCAGGTGCGTCTTGCCGAGGCCGGTGGGGCCGTAGATGAAGAACGGGTTGTACTGCCGGCCGGGTGCCTGGGCCACAGCGTGCGCCGCGGCGGCGGCCAGCTCGTTCGACTTGCCGATCACGAAGTGCCCGAACGAGTAGCGGTCGTTGAGCGGCTGCGCGCTGGGATTGACGGCCACGGCGGGCGTGGCCGGTTCGCTGGGCACGGCCGGTGGCACGAAGAGGTCCATCTGCGGCCGCTTCTGCCGCTCGGCGGCCACGCGGAAGGCGACCGTGACCGGTTCGCCCGCGGCCTCGCTGGCGACGCGCGCCAGCGCGGCGGCGTACTTCTCCTCGTTCCAGCGCTTGGCAAAGTCGTCCGGCGTGCTCACCAGGAGCGTGCCATCCTCGAACGAGATGGCATCATTGGGCGCCAACCAGGTCTGGATCATCGGTTCCGGGAGGTCGCGCCTGGCACCCTCGAGGACCCGCTTCCAGAGTTCTTTGGCTGACAAGGGCATCGTGAGCAATTCGCCGGATTTCTGACGGAGTGGCGTCAATGGGGAGGCCGATTCTAGAGTCCGGATGTGGAAAAGTCAAACCTTGACCTCAGGGGGATGTTCCGGGTAGCTTTTCCGGCTCTTTTGGACGGAGTGAGACCGGATGCAACCCAGCTATCGCCCGCGCAACAAGCGCCGCATCGCCAAGCACGGCTTCCGCAAGCGGATGGCCGACCGGTGGGGCCGCGCCGTGCTGTCGCGCCGCCGCAAGAAGGGGCGCAAGCGCCTCACGGTGTCCGTCGGCTCCAAGCACGCCTCGGTCTGATTCCGGGCGAGCGCCTTCCGCGCTCGCACCGGTTGGATGGGGCGGCAATCCGGCGCGTGCAGCGGACCGGCCGGCGGACCCGCCGGGACCATCTCGACATCCTGTGGGCCACCAGCGAGTTCCCTCACCCCCGCCTGGGAGTCATCGTCTCCCGGCAGGGGCGGACCGCGGTGGCCCGCAATCGTTTGCGCCGTCGGCTCAAGGAGTTGTGGCGCAAGGAGTTACAGCATCTCGTGCCGGCCTGCGACGTGGTGATCCGGAGCCGTCCCTCGGGTCACGCCGCCACCCTGGGCGAGTTGCGCGCCGACCTCGCGGGGTGGCTAGACTCCCTGCGATGATGGCCCAGCTCCTCGCCCTGCCGATTCGCTTCTACCAGCGGTGGATCTCGCCGGCGCTGCCGCCGGCGTGTCGCTTCACCCCCACCTGCTCGGCCTATGCCCTCGAGGCCCTCGGTCGTCATGGCGCCCTGCGAGGGAGCTGGCTGGCCATGCGGCGCCTCGCCCGTTGCCATCCGTGGCATCCGGGCGGCCTGGATCCCGTACCCTGACCGGATGACCGACTCGTGAACGATCGTCGACCGCTGCTTGCGATCGCGTTGATCATGCTGATCGCGCTGGTGCCGTCCTTCTTCATGAAGCGGCCGACCCCGCCGGTGGCGCCGCCCGCCGTGGCGGCCGATTCGGCGGCGCCGCAGGCGCCGGTGCCGAGCCCGACAGCGGGAGCGCCGACGGGGGTCGCGGGCGACAGCGCGTCGGCACCCGCGCCGGGCGACTCGGCCGTGGCCCCGGCGGTGCCGGCGATCGTGGACGATACGGTCGTGGTCCGGAGCGCCCTGTACGAGTACCGCTTCTCGACGCGGGGCGCCCGGCTGGTGGGCGCCCGGTTCCTCCGCTATCGCTCGATGCACCGGGCCGACACTGCGACCAACGGGGGGCAGCAACCGCTGGAGCTGATCCCGGCGCGCGACGCCCTGTTCGACAATCGCCTCTTCGTGGGGGGCGACACGGTCCATTTCGCCGCGGCGGGGTTCACCCCCAGCGCGGCGATGGTGGAGGTGAGCGCACCCAGCGAGCTGGTGTTCACGGGCTCCCTGGGCGGGCGGGCCACCACGATCACGTATCGCTTCCGGCCCGACGACTATCGCTTCGACGTCAGCGGCCGGATTGACGGGATCCCGGTGACCGGCGCCACCCTGATGGTGGGGCTCGGCAACGGCTTCCGCGACACGGAGTCGAACGTGGTGGAGAACCACCGCGAGAGCGGCCTCGTCACCAAGCAGGCCGACACCGAGCTCACCCGCTACAACAAGCTGGATCCGCTGGTGCCGCGGGTGCTGGCGGGGCCGTTCGAGTGGACGGCGGTCAAGTCGAAGTACTTCGTGGCCGGCCTCTTCGCGATCGATTCGACGCGGCCCCGCGGCGAGCAGGGGCGGATCGGCGCCCTGGTCGCGGTGGCGGAGGACACCCTGCCCACGCGGCCGATCCGGGCGCGCACGGCGGCGGCGCTCACCATCGGCAGTGCGGGGAACTGGGACGCGTCGCTCTACCTGGGGCCCATGGAGTACGACCGGCTCACGGCGGTGGGGCACCGCTTCGACGACGTCAACCCGTACGGCTGGCCCGGCTTCCGGACGGTGATCCGTCCCTTCGCCGTGGCGGTGCGGACCGTGTTCGTCTGGATGCACCAGTCGCTCGGGCTGCACTACGGGCTGGCGCTGATCGTCTTCGGGATCCTGATCCGCATCCTCCTCTGGCCGCTCAACCAGAAGGCGATGCGCTCGATGACCGCAATGCAGGCGATCCAGCCGCAGCTCCAGGCGATCCAGGCGCGGTACAAGGAAGATCCGCCGCGATTGCAGCAGGAGATGCTGAAACTGTATCGCGAGCACAAGGTGAATCCGTTCGGCGGCTGCTGGCCGATGCTGATTCCCTACCCGTTCCTCATCGCGGTCTTCTTCGTGCTGCAGAACACGATCGAGCTGCGCGGGGTGCCGTTCCTGTGGATGCCCGACCTGTCGCGCCCCGACCCGCTCTACATCATCCCGCTCTTCATGGCGCTGTCCATGTTCGGGTTGAGCAAGATCGGCCAGCTCGGCATGCCGCCCAACCCGCAGGCCAAGATGATGACCTACGTGCTGCCGGTGGTGCTCGGCGTACTGTTCCTCAACTTCGCCTCGGGGCTCAACCTGTACTACGCGGTGCAGAACGTGGCCGCGGTGCCGCAGCAGTGGCTGATCATGAAGGAGCGGCGGAAGCTGAACCTGAACAAGGCGGCCCCGGGCAAGAAGTAGCCTTTGGGTGAAGGGTGAAGGGTGAAGGGTGAAGGGTGATGGGTGATGGGTGAAGGGTGAAGCGGAATGGCACCCCTGCTTCACGCTTCACCTTTCACCCTTCACCCTTCACCGCTTTCGTGAATCATCCGGCCCCACAGGTCCGTACGGCCCCCCGTCTCCCACCGGACCCTTCCCATGCCCCGCCACGATCCCGAGGGCCACCGCCTGCCCATCAAGGTGGACTCCACGTCCAACGGCGAGTACGAGCCGATCCCGCTCGCGCCGCGCAACGTGGAGGCCAACCGTCGCGCCATGGAACAGGCCACTGCGCACGCCAGGCGCCTGGGCGTGTCGCGGCGGCAGTTCCTGATCTCGAGCGCCGGGGCCGCCACCACGCTGCTGGCCTTCAACGAGGTCAACGCGGCGGCCGGGAAGACCGGCGCCTTCTATGACATCCCCGAGGACGCCGCGCTGGACGACGCCCACGCGCGCGAGCTGCTCGACGGCGAGGAGTTCATCTTCGACGTGCACGGCCACTTCGCCAATCCCAACGGCGAGTGGCTCAGGAAGGTGCCGCCGGGCGAGAATCCGGTGCTCACGCCGGGCTACAACATCTCCTCGGAGCGCTTCGTCAAGGACGTGTTCATGGATTCGGACACGGACATGATGGTGCTCACCTTCATCCCCTCGATGGCAGACGCGGAGCCGCTCACGATCGAGGAGGCGGCGGCCACCCAGAAGATCATTGACGACCTGGAAGGCACCAAGCGGCTCTTGATCCACGGTCGCGTGAACCCCAACCAGGCGGGCGACCTCGACCGGATGGAGCGACTGGCGCGCGAGTTCCAGGTGGTGGGATGGAAGACGTACACGCAGTGGGGGCCGGCGGAGAACGCCTACCACTCGCTCGAGACCGGGCTGGGCTTCGAGCTCACCGATCCGCAGTACGGCATCCCGTTCATCGAGCGGGCGCGCGCCACCGGGGTGCGCAACATCTGCATCCACAAGGGGATTCCGTTCGGGCGCGACGCGAGCTACAAGTACGCGCGTTGCGACGACATCGGCCGCGCCGCCCGGATGTTCCCCGACATGAACTTCCTGGTGTACCACGCCGGCTTCGACCCGATGATCCCGGAGCGGCCGTTCGAGCCGGGCGCGGGCCGCGACGGCATCGACTCGCTGGTGCAATCGCTCCTCGACAACGACCTCGGCCCCGGCAGCAACGTCTACGCCGACATCGGCACCGCGTTCAACCTCTTCCGGCGCGATCCCGACACCGCGGCGCACGGCATGGGCAAGCTCCTCAGGTACGTGGGCGAGGACAACGTGCTCTGGGGCACCGATTCGATCTGGACCGGCTCGCCGCAGGACCAGATCCAGGTGTGGCGCACCTTCCAGATCGCGCCGGCGCTCCGCGAGGCGCACGGCTATCCCGAGATCACGCCCGAACTCCGCGCCAAGGTGTTCGGGCTCAACGCCTGCAAGCCGTACAACATCTCCGCCGAGGAGGTGAAGCTCCGCGCCCCCAACGACCGCATCGGCACGCAGCGCACCGGGTACCGCGCCGATCCCGACCCGCTCTTCAAGACCTACGGACCCAAGACGTACGACGAGTTCCTCAACTTCCTGACCTGGAAGGGCGGCAAGCTGGGGGAGTAGGCGAGAGACGAGAGACGGGAAGCCCCTCGTCC
>CAZNOJ010000028.1:0-27036 GCA_964574665.1 uncultured Gemmatimonadaceae bacterium | reverse complement strand
CGGTGCCGGGGTGCCCGAGATCCTGCGGGGCGGCCCCATCCGCCTCGGGCGGGCCGTCGCCCTGTGGGCGCTCGCGACGGTCGCCGTGGTGGTCACCGCCTGGGCCGCGCGCGAGGTGATCGGCCTCCCCGACTGGGTGTTGCCCGGGGCGATCGGGGTGATGTTCGCCGGCCTCCCGGTGATCCTCTTCACCGCCTATGTGCAGCGCGCGACCCAACGGGCGTGGTCGGCGACGCCGCACCGCACCCCGGCGCCGCAGGGGACGATGGCCACGCTGGCGATCAAGGCCTCCCCACACCTCTCGTGGCGGCGCGCGTGGCTCGGCGGCGCGATCGCCGTGGGCGCCTTCGCCGTGCTGGTGGTCGGCTTCATGGTGCTTCGGGCGCTGGGCATCGGACCGATGGGGTCGCTGCAGGGCAGCGGGGCGTTCAGCGGGCGCGAGAAGCTGGTGATCGCCGACTTTGCCTCGCCGCCCAGCGATTCGACGCTGGGCGCCACGGTGGCCGAGGCGCTCCGGACCGACCTGGCGCAGTCGAGTTCGCTCGATGTGCTCACTCGCTCCGCGATCCGTGATCAGCTCGGATTGATGGAGCGACCGATGGATGCGCCGGTGCGCTTCGACCTGGCGCGGGAGATCGCGACGCGCGAGGGCGCCAAGGCCGTGCTCGACGGCGGGATCCAGCAACTCGGGTCGAGCTACGTGATCTCCGCCCGGCTCGTCTCCGCGCTCGACGGCAACGACCTCGCCCTCTTCCGGGAGGAGGCCTCCTCGTCGGACGACCTGCTGCCGGCGCTCGGCCGCCTGGCGAAGGACGTGCGCGCCAAGACCGGCGAGTCGCTCAAGAGCATCCGGGCCAGCTCCGAACTCGAACGCGTGACCACCCCGTCGCTCACGGCGCTCCGCAAGTATGTCGAGGGGTCGCGGCTGGCCGATGAGGCCGGCGAGATGGAGCGCGGCATCGCCCTGATCCGCGAGGCGGTGGCGCTCGACACGGCGTTCGCGATGGCCTGGCGCAAGCTGTCGGTGCTGCTCAACAACGAGGGACGGGATCGCCAGGCGATGCTCGACGCCATCAGCACCGCCTTTCGCCATCGGGATCGGCTCACGGAGATGGAGCGGCTCCTCACCGAGGGGTTCTACTTCACCCGCGGCCCCACCCCGGATCGCCAGCGCGCGATCGCCGCCTACGAGGAAGCCGCCCGGCTCGACACGCTCAACACCTCGGCGCTCAACAACGCCGCCGTGATCCTGGGGGAGATGCGGGAGTATGCGCGGGCGGAGTCGCTGTACCGCCGAGTCGTCCGGTTGCCGCGCTCCTTTGGCGGGGCGTTCACCAACCTGCTGATCGCGCAAATCAACACCGGCAATGTCGCCGACGTCGATTCGACGGTGGCGCTGTTCCGGGCGCGATATCCCGAGAGCAACGACATCTGGGAGGCGGAGTGGTATGCCGCGTGGGCCAGGCAGGACCTCGGCCGGGCCGATTCGATCGCGGCCCTGACCGCGGCCAACCCACGGACCCTCAGGCAGGAGATCCGGTCGAACAGCGCGCTGGCATCGATCGCCGAGTTGCAGGGTCGACTTCGGGCGGCCCAGGCGGCCCGGACCCGCAGCGCGGCAGCCCTGTACCGGGCGCAGCCCACCACCGGCAACCTGCTCCAGTTCGCGATCGACACGGCCTACCTTGCGGTCGCGGCCGGCGATGCCGAGGCGGCGGTGGCCGCGCTCGAGGCGGGGCTGCGGCGCGCGCCGATGGCCGACATCGCGGCCAGCGAGCGCCCGTGGGGCGAACTCCGGAATATCGGGGCGGTCACGGGTCGGCCGGAGCTGGTGCGCCGGGGGCTCGAGGGGTTCGAGCGCGACCTGGCCGCCACGTCGGTCGACGCCGAGGGCCAGCGGCTCGGGTACCAGGCATCGCTCGCCTACGCCGAGGGACGCTGGGCCGATGCCATCCGACTGACCCGGGAAGCCGAGGCGCGTTTCATGTGGCCACCGAAGAGCGGCGAGGCCCTGCGTGGGATCGCCTTCCGGGGCCTGCGACTCCCGGACTCCGCCATCGTGGCATTCGAACGAAGTCTCGCGATTCCCGACCCCTTCTCGGAGCTCGACTCATTCTGGCGTGCGCGGGTGCTGTTCGAACTGGCTGAGGCGCATGAGGGCTTGGGCAACCGGGCCGAGGCGATCCGGCGCTATGGCGAGCTGCTCGAGCTGTGGCGCGACGCCGATCCGGTCTTCCAGCCCCGCGTGACCGAGGTCCGGCAGCGCATCGCCCGCCTCGAGCAGGAACGCGGCTGATGGACGACCTCCGCCCACGCCTGGAACAGGCGCTCCGCGGCAGCTACGCCTTCGAGGGCGAACTCGGCGGCGGCGGCATGTCGCGCACCTATCTGGCCACCGAGATCGCGCTCAATCGCCAGGTGGTGATCAAGGTGCTGGCCCCGGAGCTCCTCGCCGGGATTTCGGTGGAGCGTTTCCGCCGCGAGATCCTCCTGGCGGCCGCCCTGCAGCACCCGCACGTGGTGCCGGTGCTCACGGCGGGCGAGGCCGACGGGATGCCGTGGTTCACGATGCCCTATGTGGCCGGCAACTCCCTCCGGCAGCGCCTGGGCCGCGGCAGCATGGGGGTGGGCGAGGCGGTCGGGATTCTCCGCGATGTCGCGCGCGCACTGGCATTCGCACATGGTCGCGGCGTGGTGCACCGCGACATCAAGCCCGACAACGTGCTGCTCTCGGAAGGGAGCGCCACGGTCACCGACTTCGGGATCGCGAAGGCGCTCAGCGCCGCCAGGAGCGGCGCTGAGCGTCCCGAGCTTGCGAGGGACCTCCCTGTCACGGCACTGACCTCCGTCGGCACCTCGATCGGCACGCCAGCCTACATGGCGCCGGAGCAGGCGCTCGGCGATCCCGACACCGACCATCGGGCCGACATCTACGCCTTCGGCGTGATGGCCTACGAGATGCTGGCCGGCAGGCCGCCGTTCCAGGGCAGCAATCCGTCGAAGATCCTCGCCGCGCACCTCGGGGAACCGCCGACGCCGATTGGCGACCTGGCACCCGGCACGCCAGCGCCGCTGGCCGAGCTGGTCATGCAGTGCCTGGAGAAGGACCCGGCACGGCGACCGCAGGAGGCCACGCACCTCGTCCGCGTCCTCGACACGGTCACCAGCAGCGGGTCAGGGGCCAACGTGCCTGCCGTGCTGCGAGGTGGCCAGATCCCGCTGGGCAAG
This sequence comes from uncultured Gemmatimonadaceae bacterium, assembly GCA_964574665.1. Classification (GTDB taxonomy): domain Bacteria; phylum Gemmatimonadota; class Gemmatimonadetes; order Gemmatimonadales; family GWC2-71-9; genus Palsa-1233. The sequence goes on along the minus strand of CAZNOJ010000028.1, from coordinate 23,808 downwards.
GCATTCGCCCTCTGGGCGGTCGCCACGGCGCTGGTGGTGATCACCGCGTGGGCCGCACGCACGGCGATCGGACTCCCCACCTGGGCGCTTCCGGGTGCCATCGGCGTCATGCTGGCCGGCCTGCCGGTGCTGCTGGCCACGGCCTACGTGCAGCGCACCACGCACCGGGCGTTCACCATGACGCCGGGGACCGCCTCGGCGACGCACGGGACCATGGCCACCCTCGCGCTCAAGGCGTCGCCGCACCTGTCGTGGAAGCGGGCATGGACTGGTGGAGCGCTCGCCGTCGGGGGCTTCGGCGCCCTGGTGATCGGCTTCATGGTGCTGCGGGCCCTGGGCATCGGCCCGATGGGCTCGCTCAAGGGGAAGGGGATCTTCGGCGACCACGAGACGCTGGTGGTGGCCGACTTCCAGGCGCCGGCCAGCGACTCGATGCTCGGCATGACGGTGGCCGAGGCGCTCCGCACCGACCTGGCGCAGTCACGCTCGCTCGACGTGCTCACGCGCGCGGCGCTTCGCGAGCAGCTCACCCTGATGCGCCTGCCGACCGAGGCGCGCATCCCCTTCCAGCTCGCGCAGGAGATTGCCCAGCGCGAGGGAGCCAAGGCGATCCTCGACGGCCAGGTCACCCAGCTGGGCGGTGGCTACGTGATCGCGGCCTCGCTGATCGCGACGCTCGACGGCCAGCAGCTCGCCACCTTTCGTGAGGTGGCCGACGACGAGAATGGCCTGATCGCCGCGATCGGGCGACTCGGCAAGGCCGTGCGGGAGCGGGCGGGCGAATCGCTGCGCGAGATCCAGGCGACCCGAGAGCTGGAACGGGTGACGACGGGCTCGCTCGCCGCGCTCCGGAAGTACGTCGAGGGGAATCGCCTCGCCTCCGAGGAAGGCCAGATCGAGCGCGGGCTCGAGCTGATCGAGGAGGCCGTGGCGATCGACTCCACCTTCGCGATGGCGTGGCGAAAGATCGCGATCCTGTACAGCAACCAGGGCACGCATCCTGAACGCCGCCTGGAGGCGATCACCAGGGCGTACCGGTTCCGCAGCAACCTCACCGAGGAGGAGCGCCTCCTCACGGAAGGGTCGTACTTCAACCAGGGACCCGAGCCCGACCCCGACAAGGCGCTGGCAGCCTATGATGCGCTCCTGGCGATCGACTCCATGAACGGCGTGGCCCTCAACAATTCCTCGATCATCCTCCAGGAGCGGCGTGACTGGGCGAGGGCCGAGGAACGGGCGCGACGCGCCACCGAACTCGACCGCACGTTCACGGCGGCATTCCGCAACCGGATGGTCGCCCAGTTCGCCCTGGGTCGTTCCGCGGCCGCGCTGGATTCGACGGCCGCGCTGTTCGAGCGCCGCCTGCCGAACATGGCCGAGTCCGGGCTCCTCCGGATGAACGCCGCCTGGGGCGCCGGCGACGTCGGGCGGGCTGATTCGATCGCCCGAGCCATTGCCGAGCGGGAAGTCTCCCCGTTCCTGCGAAGCGTAGCGCTCACCGAAGCCGCCTCACTGGCCGAGATGCAGGGGCGGGTCGGGGAATCGCTCCGGCTGCGCGCCATGGCCCGGATGCAGTTGACGGCCGAAGGGGAAGGGTTGGCGAACCCGCTCCTGGCCGGACTCGATTCCGCCACGATGATGCTGATGCACAACGGCGACCCCGACGCGGCACAGGCGATCGTGGCCCGGTGGCTCCGTCGCGTGCCGCTCGGGTCGATTCCACAACTCGAGCGCCCCTACACCAGGATCGCCATGCTGGCCGCCTTGCTTCCCGATCCTGCGCTCGTCCGGGAGATGCTGGCCGGATGGGAACGTGACGCCGCGTCGTCGGATCCATATGCGGCCACGACGCGCGCCTGGTTCGCCGTCCAGGGGGCAATGGCGGAGTCGAAGTGGGCGGACGCGCGCCGCCTCCTCGACGCGGCCGACCGAATGCCCGATTCACCGGCCCGGTTCACCGACGCCATCCGGGGATACCTCGCCGATCGGCTCAACCTCCCCGACTCCGCCCTCGCGGCGTACCGGCGCCTCGTGGATTCCCGCGAGATCAGCACGAGCGTCGACGCCTACTTCCGGCCGCAGGGGCACCTCCGCCTGGGCGAGCTCTACGAAGCGAAGGGCGACACGGACCGCGCCCTCGCCGAATACGGCGCATTCGTGGAGCTGTGGAAGAACGCCGAGCCGGCGCAGCAGCCCAAGGTCCGCGAGATCCGCGACCGCATCGCGAGGCTGAATGCCGCGAGGGGGTAAGGCGCTTGCGATCCTCCTGATGGTCGGTGTCGCCCCGCTCTCCGCCCAGCGGATCGAGTGGCACACCCGGGCGACGCTCTACGCCGACAACACCGAGTTCTTCACGCCGTACCGTACCGGCGAGACCATCCTCGGCGGACAGCTCGCCACGTGGATCGCCGGTACCGCCGGGCGGGGGGTGGAGCTCCGCGCCGGCGCGGCAATCGATCGTCGGTGGGGGAGCATCGAGTTCACGGACTCCGTGAAGCCGCTACTCGCCATCGACTACCGCACGCGCCACTCCCACGGCGTCCTCGGCACCCTCGACAACGCGCGTCGCTTCGGGCTCCTCGACCCCGTGATGGTGAGCACCCGCGAGCTCACCACGCCGGTGGAGTACGGCGGACAGTGGCACGAACGGCGTGGCCGTTTCGATGGCCAGGCGTGGCTCAACTGGCGGAAGCTCAACACGCCGGATCAGCGTGAGGAATTCGAGATGGGTGCCGTCGCGAGCCTGGAGGTGCTCCCCTGGCTCGCCGTGCATGCGCAGCACCTGTGGTCGCACCGCGGTGGACAGCTCTTCGAGGCCGGTGTCCCGGTCACCAACAATCGCGTCACCGCGGCCGGTGTGCGACTCGCGCACCGGGTGCCGGTCGTCCGGAAGGGTTCGCTGCAGGTCATGCGGCTCTGGAGCGATGGGTTCCTCGAGCCCGACCCTCCCGCCGATCGCCCCTCCGCAGGGCGGGGGACCTGGCTGCGGCTCGCGGCGATGCCGTGGCGCGGGGTGGAGCTGTTCGCCGTGCAGTGGTGGGGGCGCGACTTCCACGCGGCGGCGGGCGATGCCAACTACGGCTCGGTGGGGGTGGACCCCGACTTCTACCGCAGCGACCGGCGCTACACCGAGCTCGGCGCGACGCGCCGCGTGCGCTCACGCGCCGGCACCGAGCTCGACCTCGAGATCCGCTGGCACCGGATTGACGACGAGTCGAGCGAGGCGTTCCTCGGCACCGACTGGGAACTGTCGTACCGCCTGGTGGTGCGCGCGCCGGTCAGCGTGCGCCTGCGGCGCTGATCCGCTAGAAGACGAGGCCGAGTCGGTCGGCCAGGCGCGCCCGGGTGGGTGAATCGGGCAGCGCGGCGAGCACCTGCCACGCCGCGCCGCGCTCCTCGCGCGTGGGCCACGCCTCCGCCAGCGCGTGGAGGTCGAGCACCCCGTGCACCAGGATGTCGGCGCCGCTCTCCGGCCCGTGCACGGCCAGCCGCTCGAGCGCGCCGCTCAGGGCGGCGCGCCGGGCATCCTCCGCCGACAGCTCGCCGGCCGCAAAGGCCCGTTGTGCCTCGCCGTGCAGCGTGACGCCATAGACCCGTTGCGCGGCGACCGCGGCGAGGCGCTGCCGGATCGGTTCGGGGAACTCCTCCGCGTCCACCACGTCCGTGGCCTGGTCGTCGCGCCGCACATGGACCCGCGTCGCCACCACGCCGTGGGTGATCACCTCGCCGCGCCAGCGATGCTCGGTCCCGGTGCGGCGCGACCGGAGCACCAGGCCGCCGTCGGAGAGGTGCCACTCGTGCACCGGAAGCTCCACGCCGAGCGGGGCGTCGGGGCCGAGGTCGCGGAGGGCGAGCAGGCCGGCCGCCAGGCACGCCTCGGCGCGGCGCCCGGGAAGCACCTGTTCCCGCCAGATCCGGTCGCCGGTGCCGTCGGCGGGGTCGTTGGCGTGCGCGCCGGCGAGCACCGCCAGGAGGGCCGCCTCGAGCGGCTCGCGGTCGGCCGCGGCGAGCAGGTCGAGCGCCCGCGCCGCGTGTCGGAGCACGATGCGCGGCTCGATCCGGGCAAGGTCGTCGAAGAACCATCCGCACGACGTGAACATCGCCAGCCGATGACGCTCCAGTTCGAGGAGGCGGCGCTCCGCTGCCGGCCGGTCCCCGGCGCCATCGAGCTCCGGCCCCGCGGCGGCGAGCAGCAGCGGCTCCTGGCCGGCGGCGCCGGGCCAATCACGGGCGATGATGGTGCCCAGCGCGGTGGACAGCGACTGCAGGCCGGCGCGGAGCGGGGCCCGCCAGCGCTGCGACGTGTTGGCGTCCATCCGGCAGCCGCAGTCCTCCCGCCAACGCCCCAGTCCGTGCGGGCAGCTCCACGACGTGTCGGGAATCAGGTGCGCCTCCGCGCGCGGCCCCGCGTCGGACACGACGGCTTCCAGCGAGGTGACCTCGATGCCGGCATCGCGCGTGACGCGGTCGAGCAGCGCCGCCACCGCCAGGTCGCCGAAGCGGTGGTGGTGGCCGAAGGTCTCGCCGTCGGTGGCGATCACCGTGAGGGCACCTTCACGGTCATCGCGGATCGCCTGATGGAACCACTCGGCACTGGTGAGCAGGTCGCCGAAGGCCACCCCGTGCGACAGGGCCCCATGATACGGCACGACCACGAGTTCGCGACCGCCGCCGTGCCAGGTGAGCGGCGCACCGAGCGGGTCGGGGGTGGAGACCTGGTGCGGGGCCAGGATGGTGAAGGCGATCCCGGCCGCGGCGAGCACCTCGAGCGTCTCCTCGTCCACGGCGGTCTCGGGAAGCCACATGCCCCGCGGTGGGCGGCCGAACACGCGCTGGAACTCGGCGATCCCCCAGCGCACCTCTGTCTCCTTGTCGCGCCGCGACGCCAGCGGCAGGATGACATGGTGGTACGGTGCCGCGATCGCGGTGCCGTGTCCGGTCCGCGCGACCGCCGCGCGGTCGCCGGCCACCATGGCCCGCAGCACGGCCGGGGCGTGCCGTTCCAGCCAGTGCACCAGCGTGGGCCCCACGTTGAACGACAGCCACTCCCAGCAGTTGATCACCCGACGGATCCGCCCGCCGTCGGCCAGCACCGGGGCCATGCCGAGCGGGGCGTAGCACTCGCGCGTGATGCGCGCATTCCAGTCGTGATCAGGAGCCGCGCTGGGCTCGCGGGGCACCAGCTCCAGCCACGGCTCCTCGCGCGGGGGCTGGTAGCAGTGCGCATGGAGCACCAGGCGCTGCGGCGCGCTCACGCGGGCGGCAGGTCCGAGGCGGCGGCGATGGCACCCACCAGGGTGGGGAAGGGCGCATCCACGTCGCGGAGTCGCGCGGCAAGCGCCCGCGCCCCGTCGAGGTCGCCGGCGCCCTGTTCCAGCGCGGGCAGCAGTGCCTCGAGCGCGTCGCAGTGCCCGGTGAACCGCTTGGTGGCGTAGTCGCCCGCCGCGCCGGTGGAGATGATGAACTGCCAGTCGGAGGACTGCGCCAGCAGCAGCTCGCGCGCGGCCTGCTCCAGCACCGGCGTGATCGCCGGGTGCGCCAGCGCGGCGGGGACGGCATTCCAGAACCGCTCCTCCAGCGGCCAGAGTCGCTCCCAGGTCCAGGCGGTCTGGTCGGAGAGCCACATGGAGAAGTCGCCGTCCTTGCCCCACGAGCCGGACCGCATCGCCACCGCGGTGTCCGGCGGCGTGTCGCGGAGCAGGGCGGTGCCGGTGACGGGGTCGAGCGATGGATGCTGGTCGAGCTGACGATAGACCGCTTGCAGCCAGTCCACGCCCTCGAACCACCAGTGGCCGAACAACTCCGTGTCGAACGGGGCCACGATCGCCTCGTCGCCGGGAGCGGCGTGTGCCACCACGTCGTCGAGCACGTGCGCGAAGTGCTCGGCGTGACCCAGCACCGCCGACTGCGCCTCGGTGGGCAGGTACGGGAGCTTGGCGCCGAGGTCGGCGGTGGTGCTGGTCACGCGCCAGAACTTGAGGCCACCCGGATAGCGGATCTTGTGGAACTCCAGGTAGCGCCCGTCGCCCGGGTAGCCGCCGTGGCGGCTCCACACTTGGGCGGTCGCCTCGGGGTCGCGTACCAGCACGTGCACCGCGCGGCCGCGCTCGGGGACCGGGGCCACGGAATACGCGCGGTACGGTGAGCGCGCCGACTCGATCGGTGCGTGGTTCGCTGTTCGCTGCTCGCCGTTCGCCGTTCGCCGCTCGCTGTTCGCCGATCGCCGATCGCGGTACAACTCCCACGCCTCCCCGGCCTCCACCAGGTGCGCGTCCACGGTGCACCAACGGAACCCGCTGTAGCGCAGGTGGTCTTCCACGCCGCGGCGGTGCGCCGAGCGGGGTGCGCCGGGCCACGGGTCCCACGGGCCGGCGGGGCGATAGGCGCACTCCGGCAGCCAGCATCCGGTGGGCAGGTCGCCGAAGTGGCGCAGGTGCTCGGCGCGCCCCACCAGGAGCTGCAGCCGGATCGACTCGTCGCGGCCGAGCAGCGGCAGGAAGCCGTGGGTGGCGGCCGAGGAGATCAACTCGATGCGGCCCGATTGGGCGTGGTGCCGGAAGGCCGCGATCAGGTCGCCGTCGAGCTCGCGCCAGAGGGCGTGCAGCATCTGGGTGTGGCGGCGCCAGAAGGCCACCAGCGGCAGCAGGGCGTCGTCGCCGGTCTTGCGGAGCGACTCGGGCGATTCCGCGATCGTCTCCAGCCGGTGGGCGAAATAGTGGTCCACTTCCTCGCGGAACGAGGGATGGGCGAACTGGGCCGCCAGGATCGGGGTGATCCCGATCGTGAGCGGCGTCGCAAGCCCGTCGCGCTCCGCCTGCCGGAGCATCGCGAGGAGCGGCAGGTAGGTGTCGAGGGTGGCCTCGGAGAGCCAGTCGCTGCCGTGGGGCCAGCGGCCGTGATGCAGCACCCACGGGAGGTGCGAGTGGAGGGTGACGACGAGGCGCATCACGCCGGTCGCGTCGCGCGACGCCAGGCGATCGCGCGGGCATAGATGTCGTCGTAGCTCTCCGCGACGCCTTCCCACCCGAAGTCGCGCTGCATCGCCTCGTGCTGCATCTCGCGCCAGGCGCGGGCGGAGCCGTGCTCGGTGAGCGCGCGCCACATCCCGCCGGCCAGGGCGCGCTCGTCGAACGCGTCGAACAGGAAGCCGGTCACCCCGTCGTCAATGGTGTCGGCCAGCCCGCCGACCCGGCGCGCCACGGGAATGGTGCCGTAGCGCTGCGCGCGCATCTGGGTCAGCCCGCACGGTTCGTACTGCGAGGGCATCAGGAACAGGTCGGCGCCGGCCATCAGCACGTGCTCCAGCTCGTCGGAGAACTTCGTCTCCACGCCGATCCGCCCCGGCAGCGCGTGGTGCAGCGCGGCAAGGGCGTCCTCGAACTTCCGTTCCCCGCTGCCCAGGAAGACGAACTGGGTGGTGCCCTGGAACAGCCCCGTGTTGCGGACCACGAGGTCGAGCCCCTTCTGGGTCACCATCCGGCCGGCCAGCGCCACCAGCGGCACGTCGCGGTCGGCGGGCAACGCGAAGCGCCGCTGCAGGTCGGCCTTGCAGGCGGCCTTGCCGGTCCAGTCGTGCTCGTCGTAGCCGGCCGCGATCTGGGGGTCGTGGCGCGGGTTCCAGACCTCCTGGTCGATCCCGTTGAGCACGCCGGTGAAGCGGTCGCCCAGCGCCTGGTAGACGGCGTGGAGCCCGAAGCCGCCGTCAATCGTCCGCAGCTCGGCCGCATGCGACGGCGACACCGTGGTGGCCGCGTCGCAGTGCGTCAGTCCGCCCTTGAGGAAGTTGACCTGCCCGTACCACTCCAGCTTGTGATGGGTGTACACCGACCACGGCAACCCGATCTCGGGGATCACCTCGGGCCGGAAGTGGCCCTGGTACCCGCCATTGTGGATCGAGAGCGCCACGGGGATCCGGTCGTAGTAGGCGTCGCCGGCGAACCAGGTGCGGAGGTAGACCGCCGCTGGGGCGGCGTGCCAGTCGTGCGCGTGGAGCAGCACCGGTCCGCGCGAGATCAGCGGGAGCGCGCTCACCGCGGCGGCGGCGAACGCCGCAAACCGCAGCGGGTTGTCGGGGTAATCGCGGCCACCCTCGCCGTAGATTCCGTCACGATCGAAGAAGCCGTCGTGCTGGATGAACCAGACGGGCGTGTCCGATGCGCTCTGTCGCTCGCGCCAGAGGCGGAACGTCTCGGTGTGCGGACCGAAGCGCAGCGACCACGGGTCGCCCACCGGCGCCAGGTCGCGCAGGTGCTTGAGGGCCGTGCGATAGAGCGGCACGATCGCGGCGGTGGGTGCGCCGCGGCGGTGCTGGTAGCGGTGCAGCCCCCACGCCGCCTCCGCCAGCCCGCCGGTGCGCGCGAACGGATAGTACTCGGCCGCGAGGTGCACCACGGTGGGCACCTCGCCGTCAATCAGCGGCAGGGCAGGGGCGGGTGAGGTGGGCATCGGGCGTGTCCCAAAGGAACCGCGATCCCGAGGCGGCGCAAGGCGGTCCCGGGAACGAGTCGGTCACGCCAGCGGCGGGTCGTCGGCGAAGGGGTCCCCCCGCAGGATCGGGGCGTAGTACCGCTCCACGTAGTCCTGCAGCATCCGGCGCGAGGTGAACCGCCGTCCGGCCACCCTGATCGCCTCCTTCATCCGCTGGACCCAGGCCTGAGGCACCCCCCGGTCGTCCTGGTCGTACCACATCGGCACCACCGTCTCCTCCAGCAGTCGGTAGAGCTGCTCGGCGTCGGCCACGTCGGCGTCCTCGTGCTCGCCGGCCCGGGGGATGGTCCAGCCGTTCCGCCCGGTGGCCCCCTCCTCCCACCAGCCGTCGAGGGTGGAGAGCTGCGGCACCCCGTTGAGCGCGGCCTTCATGCCGGAGGTGCCGCTCGCCTCGAGCGGCACGCGCGGCACGTTGAGCCACAGGTCCACCCCCTGCACCAGCAGGTGGGCCAGGTGCATGTCGTAGTCCTCGAGGAACGCCACCCGGCCCTCGAACACCGGATCACGGGTGAAGTAGTAGAGCGAGCGGAGCACTTCCTTGCCCGGGTCGTCCTGCGGATGGGCCTTGCCGGCGATCACGAGCTGCACGGGCCGGCGCGGATCGGTGAGCAGCCGTCGCAGCCGCTCCACGTCGCGGAACAGCAGGTTGGCGCGCTTGTACGTGGCGAAGCGGCGCGCGAACCCGATCGTGAAGGTGTGCCGGTCGAGCAGCGTGCCGGCCGCCACCACCTGCGCCGCCTCGCGCCAGGTCGTGGTCCAGCGCCGCCGGGCCTCCTCGCGCACGTGCCGGAAGAGCAGTTCCTTGAGCTCCAGGTGCACGGACCAGACCTGCTCCGAGGCGAGGCCGAGCACGGCGTCCCAGGTCTCGGCCTCGTCGAGGCGGTCACCCCAGTCGCGTCCGAGGTGCTGGTCGAGGAGGCGCATCACCGGGTTGGCCATCCAGGTGGCGAGGTGCACGCCGTTGGTGACGGCGCCGATCGGCACGTCCTCCGGGTCGCGATCGCCCCAGAGGTCGGCCCACAGGGTGCGCGACACCACGCCGTGGCGCTGGGCGACCCCGTTGACGTGACCGGCGAGGCGCATCGCCAGCACCGTCATGTGGAACTGGCCGGGTTCGCGGTGCGGATGCACCCCCAGCCCGAGCACGTGCGGCGCCGCGGGGCCGAACCCCGCGAGATAGGCCTCGCCGGCGCACTCGGCGACCGCGGAGAGGTCGAAGTGATCGTGGCCGGCGGGCACCGGCGTGTGGGTGGTGAAGATGGTGGTGCGCCGCACCTCGCGCACGGCATCGCCGAAGCCTGTGCCGGTCAGCATCGCCTCGCGCACCCGTTCCAGCATCAGGAACGCGGCGTGACCCTCGTTGGCATGCCACGCGCCCGGTGTGATCCCGAGGGCCCGGAGCACCCGCACGCCGCCCACCCCGAGCACCCACTCCTGACGGAGCCGCATCGGGATTCCGCCGGAGTAGAGCTTGCTGGTGAGCGAGCGGTCGTCGGGGTGGTTGGCGTCGAGGTCGGTGTCCAGCAGGTAGATCGGCGCGCGACCCACGGTCATCGTCCAGGCGCGGATGTGCACCGGGCGGCCGAAGGTGTCGAGCGTGGTGAGCCACGGCGCGCCGTCGTCGCCCGTGAGCGGCACCAGCGGGGTGAGGGTCGGGTCAATCTGGTCGTCGCCGTCTTCCTGCCAGCCGTCGGGACGGATGTGCTGGTCGAAGTAGCCCTTCTTGTAGAAGAGTCCGACGCCCACGAAGGGCACTGCCAGGTCGGATGCGGTCTTGCAGTGGTCGCCCGCGAGCACGCCAAGGCCGCCGGAATAGATCGGCACCGAGCCGTGCAACCCGAACTCGGCGCAGAAGTAGGCCACAGGGTTGGTGGTGACCACGTCGGGATGGTGCTCGCGGAACCAGCCGGCGGTGGACGACTGCTCCACCGCGAACCATTCCATCACCTGGTCGTGGTGCGAGAGGAAGTCGGCGTCGCGGGTGAGCGCCTCGAGCCGCTCCTCGCTGACCAGCGACAGCAGCAGGATCGGGTTGTGGTTGGCCATGCGCCAGAGGACCGGGTCAATGCGCCGGAACAGGGCGCGGGCCTGGCGGTGCCAGCTCCACGACAGGTTGTGGGCGAGGGCGCCGAGGCCCTCGAGGCGGACGGGGAGCCGGGGGATCCGGGACTCTGCAGGGGTGGGGGTGGGCATCCCCAAAGGAATCCGGACCTGCGGCGCGGGCGCAAGTCGCCGCCACCGAGCCATATTGTGGAGGCGGACCCTGAGCGCTGCCACCTCATCATGGAGAGGCGACCATGAAGCCGATCGCGATCGTGGGACTGCTGCTGGCACTCGCCGGCGCATGGGTGACGTTCAACGGCGGGTCGTTCACGACGCGCGAGACGGTGGTGGAGGTGGGCGACCTCGAGGTCACCGCCGATCGGGAGCGCCCGATCCCGATGTGGGCCGGGATCGGGGCGATTGTGGTGGGGCTGGCGCTGGTGGCGAGTGGGATGAAGAAGCGCGGCGCCTAGGCGCCGCGCTCCTCGCCGCTCACTCCGCCGCGCGGATCGTGAACGGGATCTCCCCGCGGATCGGGTGCCCGTCGCTCGAGGCGGTCCGCCAGGCGATGGTGTAGGCCCCCGGGGACATGGCGCCGGTCACCCGCGCCACGAGCTTGTTCTTGTCCGCGGAATCGGCCGCCACCGGCGACAGCGCGACCGCGCCTGCGGGTCCGGAGAGCGTGATGGAAGAGAGCCGGACCTGCGGCTCCTGCGAGTAGGTCAGCACCAGCCGCGTGGGGGCCGTCGTGAGCACGGTGTCCTTGGCGGGATTGGAGGCCGTGAGGCGGAGGTGCATCTCCGATCGCGCCAGTGTGGGGCCGCCAGCCACGAGCACGGCGGCGCCAGCGGAGAGAACGGCGAGTCGGGTCAAGCGCATCGGAGGTGCTCCTTGCGGGCTCAGGCGGTTCCTGCCATGAATCTGCGGCCATCCCGGTCGCGGTGGAAGCTGGCCCTCACGGGCCTCCTGATGACGGTCGCATGCGGCGACCCGGTCCTGAGGCGCGTGGCTTCGGACACGGTGACGAGCGGCGCCCTGTCGGTCCACACCGCCTACGCCCTTCCGCCCTTCACGGATTCGCCGATGCCGGTCTACCTGACCGTCCGGAATGCCGGCCCCGCGGCCGACACCCTGCTCGGCGCCACCTCGTCCGCATCGGCCCACGTCATGCTGCATGGCAGCGGGGCCATGGACGCGGCGGGGTCGCTGGTGGTCCCGCCCGACGACTCGCTGGTCCTCGCCCCCGGCGGCACCCACCTGATGCTCGAGCCGCCGCTGCCGCGCTTCGCCCGCGGCGACTCGGTGGCGGTGACGCTCCGGTTCGCTCGCGCCGGCGAGGTGACGATCCGGGCGGTCGTGGTGGACTACGCCGACCTGCCGTTGTAGCGGCACGCGGCTGCACCGCGGCTCACACCACGCGTCCCGCCAGGGCCGACCCGGCCAGCACCGCGAAGAAGCAGCCCACCACGGTGATCGCGAGGTAGGCCGCGACCTTCAGCCACTGTCCGCTGGCGCCCAGCTGGGTCGACTCCCAGGCGAAGGTGCTCATGGTGGTGAAGGCGCCGCAGAAGCCGATCGTGATACCGGCGCGCAGGGTGGGTGACCACGCCAGCGATTCGGCGCCGTACCGCATGGCGAACCCCACCACGAACGACCCGATCAGGTTGACGGCCAAGGTGCCGCGCGGAACTGTGCTCTCGCCCTGGGGCAGGGCCCCGCTCACGCCCCACCGTGCGAGGGTGCCGAGCACGCCACCGAACGCGACGGAGAGAATCATCGGGGCGGGCGGGGTCATGGTGCGGTCGCGCGCGGCATCGAGGCTCCTGGTGGGGACTCCCCAATACTAGGACGGTCGCCCCTTGCAAGGCGACCGCCAGCCTCGGCCCGTGCGGCGGCTCACCGAGTGCGGAGCTCCCAGAGCACGTTGACGATCTGCCAGCGGTCGCCGGTCCGCGACAGGTGCAGGTAGTCGATCCACCCGCCGGCGTCGATCCGCGCCGACGCCGCGTTGCCGAAGATGTCGAGGATCTTCACCTCGCTCTTGCGCTCACTGGCAGGGGTCTGCTTGCCGCCGCCGGTGCGCGCACCGTTCACGAGCTGGGCGGCGGTCATGTTGTTGAGGCGGGGGCCGCCCTCGCGGTTGGTCACCAGGATCCGCTTGGCCAGGTCGGGGTGGAGTGCCCGCTCCATCCGCGCCGCGTCGCCGGTCCACCAGCCATCGATGTAGTCGAGGGCGGCCGCGCGGATCCCCGCGGAGTCGGCGGCCGACTGGGCGCCGAGGGGGAGGGCGGCCAGGGTGAGGAGGGCGAGGGTGGCGAGCGGGCGCGGCATCGGGGGCTCCGGTCAGGGGGTGCGAGCAGGGACGCTGCGTCACGACGGGAGAAGCCGGCCCGGAGTGTCAGCACCGCCCGGTCCGCTGAGGGTGCGGGGACTCACGGCGCGGCCGCCCTGTCGCCGGGGTGCCGCCGGATGCATCCTTCGCGGTCCATGTCCATCCTGGCCACCATCGGCGACACCGCCCTGATTCCGCTGCGCCGGCTCGTGCCGGCGTCGGGGGCCACCGTGCTGGTGAAGCTCGAGTGCCAGAACCCCACCGGCTCGATGAAGGACCGGATGGCGCTGGCGATGATCGAGGCCGCGGAGGCCGACGGGCGACTGCCCCGGGGTGGCTCGGTGGTGGAGTACACCGGCGGTTCGACGGGCGTGGCACTGGCCCAGGTGTGTGCGGCGAAGGGGTATCCGCTCCGGATCGTGACCTCCGACGCCTTTTCCCTCGAGAAGCGCGCCCACATGGCGGCGCTCGGCGCCGAACTCACGGTGATTCACTCGCCGAGCGGCGGGACCACGAAGGAACTCACGCTCGAGATGATCGAGACCGCGCGCGTGCTGCGGGAGCGGCACCAGGCCTACTGGACCGACCAGTTCAACAATCGCGACGTGTTGCCCGCCTATGCGCGGCTCGCCGACGAGCTCCTGGCACAGGCGGGTGGCCCGATCGCGACGTTCGTGCAGATGGTGGGGACCGCGGGATCGCTGCGCGGCGTGGCCACGCGGTTGCGCGAGCGCTCGACCGGCACGCGCGTCGTGGCGGTGGAGCCCGCCGAGTCGCCGCTGCTGTCGGGAGGCACGGGGGGATCGCACGGGATCGAGGGGACCGGCCCGGGCTTCGTGCCGCCGCTCTGGGAGGGGACGCCGCACGATGCGGTCACGGCGGTGTCCACCGATGCGGCGATGGCGATGGCGCGCCGCCTGGCGCGCGAGGAGGGAATCTTCGCCGGCACCTCCACCGGCGCCAACGTGGTGGTGGCGCTGGCCGAGGCCGAGCGCCTGGGGCCGGGCGACCGGGTGGTCACGGTCGCGATTGACGGCGGGATCAAGTACCTGAGCACGGCGCTGTATCGGGCCCCATAGGGACAGGGCATCGCCCGGTCCCTACGGTTCGCTGTTCTCCGAGAAGCGGAACACGTGCCCGTCGGGGTGCCGCACGTGCAATTCGCGCACGTGCCACGGCATGTCCGTGGGCGGCCAGGTGACCTCGATCTGGTGTTCCACGCAGCGGCGGTGCACGGCATCCACGTCATCGACCCATATGGACATCCAGACGCCGCGTTCGGCGGCCTCGTCGGAGCCGGGGCCGAAGGTGGCCGGGAGGCCGGTTCGGCCGCGGCCGCCCTGGCCGTCCTGGCAGAGGAAGATCTCGCAATCGCCCGCGCGAACGGCGCCAAAGGTCGGCGGTTCGCCCCAGTCCCAGCGCTTGCTCCAGCCGAGCCGGTCGAACCAGGCGAACGATGCCGCGAGGTCGGAGACATTGAGGATCGGGGGTGATGCGCCATGGGTGCATGATCAGGATTCCCCGGGGGAGCTGTAGTGTCGCCTGGCGATCGGAACGATGCTGAGCCGTCCTGCGCACTCGTCGAGCTGGTGCGCGGCCTGAATGAGGACGAGGAGGCCGAAGCGGTGTTGCCTGCGATCCATGCCCATTGCAGTGGTCAGGACTCCGCGTGGATCGGCCGGTGCCGCATCCCTGCGTACAGTCCAAGCCCGGTGACCACTAAGCCCAGGAACAGAGTCGCCGCGGCCTCGGGGGTCCGGTCGGCCCGGAGGTGCGCGAGCGCGGTGAGGAGGGCGACCATCGCGAAGCAGGCATTCGCGCGGTACCACCGCGCGGTTCCCGGGCGCGGGGTGAGTTCGGGGAACAAGCGGTGCCACCCGGCGGCGAGAGAGAGTGCGAAGCCGAGGGTGATCAGGTAGGCGAAGGGCATCGGCGGTCCGGGTGCAGGGATGGTCTCAAATCTATGACCAGAGCGCGGCGCACGGTTGGCGGTCACCTCGGGTAATCACTTCTCACGTCCGCTCGTCGCTGAAGCGACGGCTCGGCTGATATCGCTGAAGCGACGTGCCTCGAGTCGCTTCAGCGACACCAGCCGAGCCGCGGCTTCCAGCCGCGAGCGATCACGCCCCATCCGGATCGAACACCTGCTCGATTGGCAATCCGAACAAGCGCGAGATCCGGAAGGCGAGCGGGAGCGAAGGGTCGAACCGGCCATTCTCGATGGCGTAGATCGTCTGTCGAGAGACGTCAAGGCGATCGGCGAGGTCGCCCTGCGTCCAGCCGCGCGCGGTGCGGAGTTCCCGGACGCGATTGGTCACCGGTTCGGGAACACCCGTCGGCGTTCGCGGATCCAGGCGAACATCCAGAAGAAGAGCGGGATGAAGGCGGCCTCCTTCCAGCCGAGCTGGTCGTCGGGGAGGCCGAACGGCCCGGGGATGGTGAGCGGGAGGCCGACGGCGGCGTGCACGAGCGCCAGTGCGAAGAGCCAGAAGATGGTGAGGCGCAGGGCGACGACCGCGGCGCGTCCTTCCACGGCGCGTTCGAGTTCGTCCTGGCGCTTGGTCTGCTGGGCCCAGCTCCAGTAGGCGAGCGGAAGGAGGACCGTCGGGATCGCGATCCACCAGAAGCGCGTCCGCGCGCTCAGGTTGCCGTCGCCGAGCACCTCGATCGCCTGGAAGAGCGCGAGGACGAAGGCGATGTTGACGAGGAAGGCCCACCATCGGAAGTGGCGGCGGGCATCGGCGCGGATGTCGGCGGCGGTCGGGGATGGGTCGGACACGGTGCCTCGGCTCCCGGTATGGGACTCGGGGCAATGTAAAGAAGACTTGTCGTGATGTCAAGTGTTGTTGTCGTGGGCGAGAGCCAATTCCCAAGGATGGCCAGTTCCCATCCCGGGCTACGCCCGCGGTGAGTGGAAGCGAAGTGCCAGCCTACGCTCTGCAATCGCACGGCGGAGCAGGACGTGATCGCGAGGGAGGTCGAGAAACTCGCCGAATCGGGCAAGCGACTCAAAGTGGCGCCCCATGCCTAAGTGAATCTTGAACAGCGCATCCAAGTAGCGCCGAAGCATCATGCAGAGGTGGTCCTCGCTCCCGGTAGCTGTACCTGCGTGAGCGAGGCGATTGCGTTGCTCGCGAATCAGATTGAGCTCAGCTGAAGCCGCCACTGTATCGTCGAACAGGTTGGCGGTCCGCCGGGCAATTACCTTGTGATTCGCGTCCTGAACCCCCACCAAGCCCTCGAGGACGCCCCAAAGTCTGAGCAGGGAAACCTGGTGGTCATTGGTGTCAAGCGCCCGCGCATATGTGGTGAACGCTCGTTTCAAGTCCTCCGCGTAGGGTACCGCCTTCAATAGTCGGCGGACCCTGAGCTCCTCACTCAGGGCTTCGCTCCACTGGGCAGATGAGATCGTCGGCGGGTTCCGGGATGGTACATACGAGGGCTCGTACCAGTATTGAGTCGTTACCAGAGTACCAGAGTGACGGTGGACAGTGTACCGTGGGCCGATCCGGATGGTATTGAATGGCGCCCTTTCACTGGTCGTGCGATACACGATCCTGCGATTGATCCGCCAGTTCCAGAGCCCGCGGAGGAAGTCAAGATCGGCTGACGCTGTCTCGACCGCATCGGCTGGCATTCGCGCCTTCACCCCCAGACGAATCGGTTGCTGCACTTGCACCTGGTCACCCCATCCCTGGGCGCCGGGATCCAGTTGTCCGAATGAGCGCTCGACCCTTCGCGGAAATCTGGTGAGGATCAGTATGCGGGTATGCTCGAGATGAGCTGACCGACCCACCAACGACCTGCGGATCGCGAGTGTCGTGTATACGTGGAATGACAAGAGGGGCTTGCGGAGGAATGAGTGCAGCTCATCGATGCATTTCCTCCACAGCATCTCAGCAGATACGGGGTCGGGCGCTGTGAGTCCAAAGAGCGCTCGGTGCGCGATCTCGTGTCGAGATGAGTAGGAGAGTCCGTGAGCCTCGGGGATCAGGAGCGCGAGGTTCTCTGTTACCTTCGGCGCGTTCAGATTGAAGTATGAGACGTTTCCGTCAGTCGAGACCCTCCTTGCTTGCTCGATCTCTCCCGGATACCCGAGGGCCTTGATGATCTCTACGGCACGCATGTCGTTTGCAGTGAGGCCTCGATTCGTCCGTGTGTCAGGCGGTCCCGGACCCACGCTAGACCTCCCCCAACATCACAAGCGTCTCCAAGTGCCGCGCCACCAGCTTCCGGTCGGCCCCATCGAACCCCGCGACCACCGCCTCGAGCGTGGCCGGCCCCCGCGCCGCCACCGCGGCAATGGCCTGCAGCTGCTCCACCGCCGTGGCGGGCCAGGGAAGCTTGGTCGCTTCGCCTGGCCCGGCGCCCTCCGCCTCGCCGTCATCGAGCGGTCGCGCCGTCGGGGTGCCCTGGGGGGCGAACCGGGGGATCTGGTACTCCGGCCGGAGCCAGCGGATGTGGCCGCGCTGCTCCTCCTCCACCCGCTCGTCGTGCAGCGCCACCAGCCGCTCCAGAATCTCCTCGCGCTCCATCGGCCACGGCCAGCCGTAGGCCTCGGCGACCAACGCGTCGAGCTCGTCGTGCAGGTCGCGGAGCACCCCACAGGCGGCGATCTCGTGGATTCGCCGCTCCTTGGGCGCGAGCGGCGTGTTGCTCCGGAGCTTCTCCACGACGTTGTACATCCCCGTCATCGTCACGATCTCATCCCGCGCGATGGCATCCTTCCGGTGCTGGTCCAGCCGTTCGGCGAGCGCGCCGATCCGTTCGCGCAGTTCCGGCACCGGGTCAGGGAAGGGGAAGGGGTCGAAAGTCTGAGTCTTTGTGTAGACGGGATCGTTGCCAACTCCCAGCCTGCCTCCTGCGGCGAGTGCCCATGCAGTGTGAATCCCGCTTGAGAGGTAGCCCAGCACGGCGCCGATGTCGGAGGCGATTGCGACGAGCTTATCGTCCACCACCACCTCACTGGGAACGAACAGGAAATACCGGTGTCTGGCAGTGTCAACTGTGACGATATAGCGACTTAGTCCCTCAATGGCGGTGCGGAGATGTCGGCGAGGCTCTCCGAAACGCCACCAATACGTGCGGTACGTATCCCGCCGATTCGAATCCCGCTGAGGCTTGACCCGACTGCGCACGAGGTCAAAGCTGACAGGGTACTGCGAGGCATCCCTCTCATCCATTAGCCCGAAGTCAATTACGCGCAGCCACCGGTTCTTCGCGGCAACATCCCGTCCGTTCAGGTATGGCCGCACAACGCTCTCAGATCGGCCCAGCAGCGAATGCTCCCCCGGGCCGAGTAGAAACCCCGCTCCATGAAGCTTCACGCCGTCGTGGGACAACCCCTCGTTCGCCGCCAGGGTGGTGTGAGAAGCGCCAGCGACATCGGCATGCCGAGTGAGGTCGGCGTTGAGCTGAGCCGCGACCTCCTGTCTGACGACCTGTCCGTCGTCGTCAACTTCGATTCTGGTGGCGAGACCTGTGTGGCCGCCGAGGACCGACATCGCAACACGGACATCCGCACCCCCGGCTTCATCGATCCAAGGGTGACTCGGTATCGTCCAGCGTACGAGTCCACCACCTTCGGAGAAGTCTTGGATCACACTTCGATTCTGTGGTTGGGTCAAACTACTCGTCGTAATCAACCCCGCTCGCTGGGTAGTTCTCGTCGAAACTGCCCCTGACGCGCGATACCACCAATACATGACCAGGTCGATCGAAGGGGACAGGGAAGGGTACGTGTTACGGAGCGCATCGACATAGCCATCACCCAGTGCGTCACGCATTCTTCCCTGACCTAGATACGGCGGATTCCCCACGATGAAGTCCGCCACCGGCCACTCCGCGGGCCGAGGATTGACGTACTCCATGTAGGGGAGCTTCGCATCCGGATCGGGCATCAAGTCGCCGGTCACCGGGTTCGGGATCCGTGGCGTCGGGTCGAGCCGGTCCTTCTCGGGTCGGTGCACGATCGCATCCCACGCCAGGATCGCATCGCGGCACTCGATGGTCTCGGTGTCTTCCAGGATCGGCACCGGCGGGGTGCGGCCGCCGTGTGCCCGCCGCCAGAACTGGTGGTACCCGATCCAGAGCGTGAGCTCCGCGATCTCCCGCGCCCACCAGTTGATCTCGATGCCGTGGAACTGCCGCGGATGCACCTCCTCCAGCACCAGGCCACCCTGTCCCCCGGAGAGCCGAGCGAGTTCCGTCAATACCTCGAGTTCGATCTCCTTGACCGCAGCCATTGTGACATACAGGAAGTTGCCGCTCCCGCACGCCGGATCGAGAAACCGGAGCTTCCGCAGCCATGCGTGGAATCCCTGGACCTCGGCGATGGCCTCGCGGCGTGCCTTGGACGGCTTGGGTGACCGGCCACCTCGGGCGACGCGGGGCGTCGCCCCTACGTCCTCGGATTCCAGCTGGACCACGCGCGCCTGCACCGCACTCCAGCGCTCGCGGATCGGCTCGACCACCGTGGGCTCCACCAGTCGCTCGATGTACTCGCGCGGGGTGTACTCGGCGCCGAGCTTGTGGCGCTCCTCGGGGGAGAGGGCGCGAACAAGGAGGGTGCCGAAGATCGACGGCTCCACGTCGGCCCACGTGAATCCTGCCGCCTCCACCAGGAGGTCGATGTCGCCCTCCTGCAGTGGCAGTGACTCGACCGTCTTGAAGAAGTGCCCGTTGAACTTCGCGATGAGCTCGGCGCCGAAATCGCCGCCGGTGTCCATCGTGGTCCAGAGCTTCGTGAGCACGCTCCCCACCCGCTCGGGGCCGCCGGCCTGGCGCGCGCTCTCGAGGGTCCGCTTGAAGAGATCCTTCGGCAGGAGCCCGACGTCCTCGGCGAAGCAGCAGAACACGCAGCGCATCAGGAACCGCGCCACCTGTTCGGCGTCGTGGCCGCGGTTCTCCAGCACGGAGGCGAGCTGGGCCAGCTTGCCCGCGATCTCCTTCGTCACCTGCTGCGCCTTGCTGCGCGGGTCGCGCACGTGGGGGCGGGTGAGGATGTCGTGCAGGAGTTCGATGTCACGGGGGCGGTCGGCGAGGGTGGCGAGCGGGATCCGGTGGCCGGCGGGGAAGTCACCGAAGCGACCGCTCCACCGATCCCACACGATCAGCTCGCGCGGCACATCCACCACCATCAGATACGGCGGGATGGCACCGGGTTCCGCGGCGACGTACTGCGACACCTGCTTGAACGCCTTGCGGACCAACACGTCGTTCTGATCCGAGGCGCCGGCCTTGGCCTCCACGGCCACGTGGCCGGCCTTCCAGCAGTCAATGAAGTTGGGGGTCCCGTCGCCGCGGTCGTTCAGGACGCGAACGGTCTTCTCGAAGCAGTAGTCGTCGCCGAAGTCGGGGCCGGGTTTCTCGACGCCGAGGGCGTCGCAGAATTCGAGAAACCAGGTCTGGAACGCCTGCTTCTCGCCGAGGGTCGAGGTGCGCCACCGGTCGGCGAGGTCACGAAGCGCGGCGGCGGCCTCGGCGACCGAGCGGGTGGGGGGCAGGGCGGGCACGAGGGGAGAATCGCGCCGTCTGGACGGGGGCGCAACGGGGGCGGCCCCTGTCAGGCGAGCATCGCCCCGGCCGTGGGTGATTCGGGGGAATGTCCCAGCGTAGGGACAGGGCATTGCCCTGTGCTGCCCGAATCACGCGGATCCGTGGCGTGACGGGCATTCCCGTGCGCCACGACCCCGGACTGGGCGGGGCCCTGTCCCTACCGGGTTCACGGGAACCCCAGGGCCCCTCCGAACACACCGATGAGGAGCACGGACACGAAAGCCGCGATGAGCCAGAGAATGATCAGGGCAGGAATCGCGGCGATCGCCCACTTGATCATCAGCATGACGATGGTCATGAACGGCAGCTGGATGTCGGTGATGACGACTTCCCTGGGCTCATCAGTGGACGGGTGCATGACGACTCCAGTGTGATGGGGATCCCCTGTCCGGGGGTCGGTGGGGAAGTTGCACAACTCGGCTCGGGATGATGCCGGCGACTCAGGTCGCGGGACAGAACCGCTCGCGGAGCGCCTCCGCCAGGGTGGCGCGCTGGATCGGGAGCCACGTGCGGCTGGCACCGGACAGCGTGATGCGTCCCTCCGAATCGCGGGCCCCGGACCGCGACATCTGCCAGCGACGCTCCGGACAGTCGAGACGCACCTCGGCCCAGGTCCACGGGGTGGTCTCCGGGGCAATCGTGGGGTCCTGCGCGAGGACCGTGGCGCGCTCCCGGCGAAGCTCGATCCGCACCATGCCCTGCTCGCTCACGATGGCCGAGCGCAGGAACTCGAGGTCGCGTGGCGTGCCGTCGTGCGCGGTCCACCGGAAGCGAACCCAGTCGTCCTGGGCCTGGAGTGGCGCGGCGGCGAGGCCGGTGAGGATGATGAGAAGGCGGCGCATCGAGGTCTCCTGGGCGGGGCTGGAGGATGTTGAGGAACAGACCCGTCCGCACCTCACCGGGTCACCTACCGCAACCTCGCCGGCAGCCCCGCCACCACGATGTAGCGCTCGCCCGCCTCGCCCTCGGTGATCAGGTAGATCCGCTCACCCGCGACACGCGGCTCGAGGAAGGACGCCTCGAGGCCGGCCGGTGCGCGGACGCTGCCGAGGAACTCGCCGTCGGGGGAGAAGACATTCCAGCTGGGCGGTGTGCCCCGCGGCACCGCGCGCTGCACCCAGAGGCGGTCGCGGTCGTCCACAAAGAGGGTCTGCAGCGGTGGCTTGGCTGGCGGCAGGTAGGCGAGCAGGTCATCGAGCAGGGTAGGCAGCTGTTCGGTGAACGTGGCCAGGCCCTCCTTCCACCGGGCGATGTCCTCCTCGGTGATCGCCTCCCCGGAGGCGGCCACGCGGAGCTCCAGGGTGGTGTCCGCCGACGTGGTCATCCGGCGCACCACGAACGAGTCCGAGCGGGCCACCCAGAGCCTGCGCCGCGCGTCGAACGCCATCAGTCCGCGCGGCGCGAAGGGGAGCCCCGTCACCACCTGTCCCCCGCCGCCCGAGGCGCGGTAGCTGCGATAGGGCATCACGTCGAGCTCCACCGAGTCGCGCGTGCCCGTGGCGGGGTCGAACGTGTGGAACATCCGGAGCGACGTGCCCTCCACCACTCCGGTGGAGGAGATGTCGGGCGGAGGGCCCGAAAGCTGCCGGCTCCACGGCTCCCAGAGCACGCCGGCCGTGTCAATGACCACCCCCCACCGGTAGCCGAATCCCGGGACGAGGCCGCTCGGGCGTTCGCGCTCCACGCCGCGCGCGTCAAGCGCCAGCAGCGCGCGCTTGCGCGGGTCGTTGACCCAGAGGGTGCCGTCCGGCCCGAAGCGCAGCCCGTTGGGCTGGCCGAACTCGCCGGGACCCTCGCCCGGGCGCCCGATGGTGGTGTCCGGCGTGCCATCCGCACCGAAGACCCGGATCTCGCCCGCCTGCGCATCGAGGGTGAAGATCCGCCCGTCAGGGCCGATCGCGACATCGCGCAGGTCGCCGAAGATCCGCGACGAGTCGTCCACGTAGCGGCCGATGTCGAACAGGGCGACGAGGGTGTCCTCGCGCTCGGGGAGCCCACTCGCGTACGAGACGACGACCCGGCCATCGGGGAGCGTCTCGCGTGAGTACCCCGGCACCGACGCCTCGGCGCAGGCCACGAGGGCGACGGACACGACCAGCATGTTCGGACGCAGCAAGGCGACTCCCGGAGGGGGAACCCCAATACTACCCGCCTCGGCCCGCGATCCCGACCTCCCCCCACGGCACCCGGCCGGGCCGTGTGAGTGTCCGGCGAAACGATTTGCCCTTGCCGCGAAGCAGCAGTACTCTCTGCCGCCCCACGTCCCCCCTTCTCCGTTCCGGAGTGTCCCGATGACCCCGCTGGCCTCGCTCTGGCTGCCGATCGTGCTGACCACCGTCTTCATCTTCATCGCGTCGTCGCTGATCCACACCGTGCTGCCGTGGCACAAGAGCGACTTCGCCGGGCTTCCCGACGAGGCCGGCTTCCGGCGCGCCGTCGCCCCCATGGGGATTCCGGCCGGCGACTACGTGGTGCCGCACTGCACCGACATGAAGGAAATGAGCACCCCCGAGCACAAGGCCAAGCTGCAGGAGGGGCCGATCCTGGTGATGACCGTGCGGCAGAACGGCGAGGTGAGCATGGCGCCGATGTTCATTGGCTGGACCGTGGCGATCCTGGCGCTCACCATCGTGGTGGCATTCGCGGCGGGCGCGGCGCTGTCCCCGGGGGCCTCCACCATGGCGGTGTGGCACCTCACCGGCCTCGTGGCGCTGGCGGGCTACGGGTTCGGCGGGTGGCCCGAATCGATCTGGTTCGGCCGCAAGTGGTCGAGCGCGGTCAAGGGAACCGTCGACGCGGTGATCTACGCGGTGATCACGGCGGCGACCTTCGGCTGGCTCTGGCCGGCGATGTGACCTCGGGACAAGGCCCAGGGACAGGGCAGTGCCCTGTCCCTACGGCCTGGTCGTTCCCGTCGCCGTCGTGGCGGGCGCGGACCCACCGCGCCGCGCCCACCGTCGCACCACGCGCTGGAAGAAGAGGTTGTTGGGCACCTGCAGCACCGTCCCGGTGGAGAAGCCGTCGGACCCGAGCTCCTCGAGCGTGGTGTACACGAGGTTGATGTCCCGCACGCGGCCCTTCATGCCGGGCTTGTCGCCGCTCTCCAGCAGTTCCACCGTGTCGTGCACGCGGAACGGGCGCGTGGCGAAGATCAGCATGGTGCAGAAGAGGTTGCTGAGCACGCTCCACGCCGCGAAGAACGCCACGGCGCCCACCGCCGCGAAGCCGGTGAACGCGGTCCAGAGGACGCGTCCCTCGACGCCCAGCCGCTCGAGAATGAGGAGCAGCGCGGCGGTGTAGATCAGCAGGGCGGAGATCCGCCGGCCCGTGGTGAGCAGGCCGGCCGGGCGGAAGAGCTTACCGCCATGAACGGCGTACACTCCGCGGCC
>CAZNOJ010000027.1:0-27132 GCA_964574665.1 uncultured Gemmatimonadaceae bacterium | reverse complement strand
CCTCCAGCGCGGCGAGCAGCTCCCGGTCGAGGGCATCGAACTGCGCCCGCGCGGCGAGCACCTTGCCTTCGGCCACGCGGCGCTCGCCATCGAGCCCTTGCCAGGCGGTGCTGCGCTCCTCCGCCTCGCGATAGCCCGGCTCGAGCGCGGCCAGGGCCTCGGCCGCCCGCGTGCTCGCCGCGGTCGCGGCCTCGTGGGCCTCGCGCGCCTCGGCCAGGGCGGTGCTGGCCGCGTCGAGCGCGCCGGCGATCTCGTGGGGATCAGCCAGTCCCTGTTCGAGGCCGGCCAGCTCCGCCTTGCGCCCGCTGCGGCGATCCCGGAGCTGATCCTGCGCGTCCTTCAGGCGGTCGTAGCCCAGCACGCGCGACAGGAAGCGGCCCCGCTCGGCCGGCGTCATCGCCGCCATCACGGCCAGGTCCTTCTGGCCGGTGAAGTAGGTGTGGAAGAACTCGTCGAGCCGCATCCCCAGCAGCGACTCCACCCGCTGGGTCACGGCCGTGCTGCTGTTGGCGATCACCACGCCGTCCTGCGCCAGCTCCGCGGTGGTGAGCGTGCGGGCGATGCGGTAGCGGTGCGTTCCGAGCAGGAATTCGAGCACCACCTCGACGCGGGCCCGGGGGCCGCTGCCGCGCCGCTTGATGGTGTCGCGCGAACCACGCGCGGCCGCGGTGCCATAGAGCGCCCAGGCGATGGCCTCGAGCAGGGTGCTCTTGCCCGCGCCGTTCGGCCCGACCACCGCCAGCAGGCCGGGGCCGAGTTCGAGCTCGGTCCGTTCATGCTGCCGGAAGTTGGCCAGGGCGAGGCGCGTGAGTTGCACGTCAGTCCTCGACCTTGGCCTGCGCGTCGGCCAGGAACGCCAGGCCATCGCGCACGAAGAGGTCGCGGTCGACACCCGCCGGCAACGGTCGCGCGGCGAGGAAGCCGCCCAGTTCGTCCACCAGGGTCCGGCGCGTGCCCGGTGCCCCGGTGCCCACCACGCGCCGCGGCGGCTCGGGTCGGCGCAGGTCGAGCTGGAAGTGCAGCGCGGCGCCCTTCCATTCGCGGAGCACCGCGTGATCGAGCTCACGGGCCACGGCGCGCGGCACGTTCTCCACCACCTGGCGCACCACCGCCCCGGTGATTCCACCTGGGACCGCCGCCACCGACTCGGCCAGCAACCGGTCGAGTTCCGAGGCCGACAGCTCTCGGGCGTCGAGGCGCGGCAGGTCGAGCACCCGCCGCGGCGCCTCGATCGGCCGCCGCTCCACGGTGCCCCGCTCCAGGTCCACCAGCAGCCATCCCTTCCCGGAAACCCGTTCCTCGCGCTCCACCCGGAGCTCCCCCCACGGATTGGGGGAGACATAGTCGAGGGCCCCGGCGTACCACACGCGCTCGCTCACCTGATGCTGCACGTGGTAATGGCCCAGCGCCACGTGCGACCAGTCGCCGGCGGCATAGTCGGCCTCGGTGAGGAGGGCGCCGCCGGCTTCCTCCATGGTGCGGTCCGGCCCGAACAGGCCCGGGGTCTCCCCGTGCAGCACCAGCACCTGGTGGCGCGCGGAGCCCGAGGGCTCGAGTCCCGGCCGGGGCGACTCGAACAGCGCCGCGTGCGGCACCGCGAGCACCGCCGCGTCGAGTTCGGGGAACGCCAGTCGCCGCGGCGTCTCGTGGGCCACGTGCACCCCGAGGGCGTGGAACAGCCCGAGGATCGAGCTCGACTCACTGGAGCGCGGCGTGTCGTGGTTGCCGGCGATCAGCACCACCGGGGCGGCCGGCAGGGCCTGCCGCAGGCGAAGGAACTCGGTGTAGGCCGCCAGGATCGCCGAGTTGCTGGGTCGCACCTGCTCGAACAGGTCCCCCGCCACGATCACCAGGTCGGGGGCGGCTTCGATCACGCCGTCAATCGCGCGGGTGAAGGCCTGGGCCACGTCCACCTCGCGCTGGTTGCGTCCGCGCGCGGTGGTCCGCGTGTAGCGACGGAATCCGAGGTGCGTGTCCGCCAGGTGGGCGAGGCGCATCAATACGGCGCGAAGGGGTTGTCGTCGTCGCGCGGCAGCGGCGGGATGCCGGGCGGCGGCAGGTCGCGCTCCAGGCGGATCACCCGGCGCAGGCAGGCGCGAAAGAGCGCCAGCACGTCATCGGGCCGCTCCCGCGCCACGATCCCGAGGGCACGGCGCACCTCATCCTCCGGGCGCCCGTCGATCGCCGCCGCGACCGCGGTCGCGCTGATGCCGGGATCGAGCCGTCGGAGCCGTGCCAGCACGGCCTCGACAAAGGGGACATCCGGCGCCGGCGGGAACCGCTCCACGCCCTCGCGTCCCGACAGCATGGCCGGCCGGGGGAAGCGCACGAAGATCGGCTGGGTGAAGTGCGGGTGGCGCAGCAGCAGCTCGCCCTTGGGCAGCGCCGCGAGCTTGGCGCGCACCGCGGCCGACAGCGTGGCGTAGCCGGGCAGCGCCAGCTCGTCGCTGTCCATCCGGCCGTACACCGAGGTGCCGGCATTGCCCACCACCCGGCGCAACACCTGGGACCGGAACTGCTGTGCCGAGAAGAGCACCAGGCCGAGGTAGCGTCCCCGTTCGGAGAGGTCGAGGAGCATGCGCTTCACGTAGGTCTCGTGTCCCTCGGTGGAGGCGTACTTGTTCAGTTCGTCCACGAACACGATGACGTGGTCCACGCCGAGGTCGCGGCGCTCCAGCGCCTCGCGCAGGCGCGAGATCACGCGCGCGAAGACCAGGTCCTGGGCGAGCGGGTCCACGCCGGCCACGTCGATCACGGTCACCGAGCGGTCGCGGAAGCTGCCCCAGGGCAGGTCGTTGGCCGGCCCGTCGTCGGTCACCAGTCCCTTGGAGCGCGTGGCCACGTTGCCGAGCCGGTTGCGCACCTTGCGAATCGTCGCCGCGTGATGGGTCCGCCACACCTCGCCGCCGCGCGTGCCGGTCTCGAGGTGGTCGAAGATGGCCCGGAACAGCTCGTCGAGGTCGGCGAAGGTCTCCACGGTGAACGGCGCATCGCGCAGCTCGGGCGCCTCGAACCGCTTGCCCACCACCCGGTCGGCGAGGAAGTCGATCAGGGCGCCCGCCTTGGCGTCAATGTCGTCGCGATTGAGGACCACCTCCGCGTAGTCGAGGATCTCGCGGAGCCCCCAGACCAGCGGTTCCACGTTGTGGACGAGGTCGGGATGGCTCCTGAGCGTGTTGAGGTTGACCCCATCGGCCTTGTGCGGGGCGTAGACGGTGAAGTCGCCGAAGGGCACCGGGGCCAGTCCCAGCCGGTGCCACAGCGCGAGGTCCTCGGCGCCGAGCGGGGCGGGCTGGTCGAGGAAGCAGAGGTCGGGGCCCTTCACGTTGAAGCACACGGCGGCCACCGTGCCGTGGGATGCCGGGAAGCGCTGGAAGATGCTCGACAGCAGGAAGGTGATGGCGCTGGTCTTGGTGGCGAGGCCCGAGACGCCGGTGATGTTGAGGTGCGCGGCCTCCGGGCCGAGCAGGAAGTCGGCGTCGAGCAGCACCGGCGCCGTGGTGCCGCCGGCGGCGTAGAGTCCGGCCGGAATCCCGCGCGGGTCCGCCCCGTCGGTGTAGGCGTCCATGCGGAGGGCGACGCGCACATCGGCGTCATTGGCGGGCTGCACCGCACCGAACGGCACCGGCTGCAACGGCTCCTCCGGTTGCTGGCGCAGGACCGCCGCGGTCCAGAGCCGGATCTCGGGCCGTGCCGTCGGCTCGTCGCCCACGCGACGCGGATCGCCATCCGCACCGATCACCGCATCGAGCGGCCGGGCCAGGTCGGCATAGGCCACGCCTTCCGTCACCACGCCGAACACGGTGCGCCCCTCCGCATCCACCCGCACGATGGACCCGATGCCCAGGGTGGACTCGATGGCGGTCCAGAACCGGAACTCGTGCGGCGTGCTCGGCTTGAGCTCGGTGGCCACCACCTGGCCGATCACCTGGCTCATGCGCTCCTCGCCCGCAGCCACCGTTCCACGTCGTGCACCCCGTACAACAGGCGATCGGCCCGCGGATCGTTGGCGATCGGTGCCACTTCGGTCAGCAGCCACCGCGAGATGGCATCCGCATCGCCCGGAATCGTCGCGCGCGCCGCCGTCTCCACGCGCACCAGGCCGTGCAGCAGGTCGTGCGCGCCCCAGTCGCGCAGGCGAAGCGCCCACGAGTGCACCGGCGTCACCTGGCGCGTGCCCGGGGCAAAGACCGCACTGCGGTGGCCCACCGGCAGGGTCAGGTAGGCCTCCAGCTCCGCGCCCGTGAACGGCAGCGAGCCGTGGCTCTTGATCACCCCCACCATGCGGGGATCCGCCGACCACTCCGGCGACACGGTGAGGGTTCCGTCCACCACCACCCAGTCGTCGCGGTGCTGCGAGCGGTAGGCGCTCGCCGCGGCGATCTCGAGCTGGACCCGGGCGCGATCCACCTGGGCGCGGGCGCGGTCCACGTCACCGAGCGGATGCGGCGGGTCCTCGGTGTCGAGCGCGATGGCGCGGACCTCCGGACCCAGGTCGCAGCGCGACAGTGCCTCGGGGCGACCGACCACTACCACCTCCTCGCGGACCACCACACCGGTGGTGCGACGCTCCACGCGACGACGCACCCCGGCCGCGATCCGGGCCGCCACCAGGGGGGCGGTGCCGAGGTGCCCGAGCACGGCGGTGTGCTGGACGCCATCGAGAAAGGCGAGTGGCCCGTCGAGCGGCGTGGCGGCACCCACCGCGACCGCGCGCATCGGCGGCTCGAGCAGCCTGGCCGGGGCAAAGCCCGGTGCGTCCTGGCGACCGACCGCATCAGGCGATCCGGTGCGCGAGGGATGTCCCCCGGCAAGTGCCAACCGGCGACGGAGGGCGTGGAAGGTCGCGTCGCGCACCGAGGCCGTCATGCGGACGAGACCGGGCGAGTCACGCGGCGCCCAGGCTGGCGATGCAACGCACCACCCGGTCCGTGGCGTTCTCGAGCTGCTGGTCGGACACGCTGTAGGAGAGACGGACCCATCGGTCATCGCCGAACGCGCCGCCGGGCACGGTCGCCACGCCCTCCTGCTCCATCAGGCGCTGGCAGAACTGCTGGCCGTGCATGCCCTGGCGCAGACCGTCCACCCGGAAGAAGAGATAGAACGCGCCGTGCGGCTCCACGAACTCCACGCCCGGGAGCTGATCGTGGAAGCGGGCCACCAGGTAGTCCCGGCGGCGGCGGAACGCGGCCACCATCCGCTCCACCGCCGCGTCCACCCCGGGGTCGGCGAAGGCCGTGGTGGCCGCCCACATGGCGGGATGATTGGCGCCGGTGGTGGTGTGACTCTGCAGCGCGGCCATCGCCTGGACCACCGGCGACGGGGCATACGCCGCCCCGATGCGCCAGCCGGTCATCGCGTAGGCCTTGGACGCGCCATAGACCACCACGCTCCGGTCCAGCACCTCGTCGCCGAGGTCGAGGACCGACGGCGCCGGTCCGGGACCGTAGTGGATCCGACGGTAGATCTCGTCGGCCACCAGCCAGATGCCGTGCCGGACGCACCACGCCGCCAGCGCGCGCAGTTCGGCGGCGGTGTACACCGCGCCCGTCGGGTTGCTCGGCGAGCAGAGGATCACGCCGCGCGTGGCCGGCGTCCGGTGCCGCTCGAGGTCGTCCACCGACACCTTGAGGCCCCACTCCGGATCGCCGTTGACCGGCACGGGGGTGGCCCGGCTGAGATGCACGATCTGCGGGTACGACACCCAGGCCGGCGAGGGGATCAGCACTTCGTCGCCCGGGCCGAACAGCGCGAAGCAGGCGTTGAACAGCGATTGCTTCGAGCCGCTGCTCACGATCACCCGTGCGGGATCCACCGCCCGATCGGCGCTCATCCGGGACAGCGCCCCCGCGATGGCCTCACGCAGCTCCGCCGTGCCGGCATTGGGCGGGTAGCGCGTCCGGCCGGCACGGATCGCCGCGATCCCGGCATCCGCCACGAGCGCGGGGGTGTCGAAGTCGGGCTCGCCCACCCCGAGGTCGAGGACATCCTCGCCCGCGGCCTGACGGCGCTTCGCCTCGGTGCTGATCGCCACCGTCTCGGAGGCCCGGAGATGCGCGAGGTTGACGGACGGCGTGAATGTCATGGAGGGAGTCCGGTGCACGAAGGATGGGCTCGGGAGGGCGAAACCTCCCCGCCCGCCTGCGCTGTGTCAACTTGCCTGGCAACCGGCGCCGCGTGACCACCGACGGGCGACGACTCGCGGCAGTTGCCCGGGGCCCGTCGCTTGTCGCCCTTCAGGCCATCGGCTACGATTCGCCCGGTTCCGACGGACATTGACAATCGAGGGTCGAGTGGCGAACGAGGCATGGTGGGGCATCGCACCGGGACTGTCCGGTGCCTTGGAGCATTGGGGTTGGGAACCCGGCGAGGAGCCGGTCCGACAGGTGTTGCCGGCGCTGGCCCGGCACGGCAACGCCGTGATCGCGATGCCGCCGTCTCCCGAGCGCGCCGCCCCGGCACTCGCCGGGATCCTCGCCGCCATCGCCGCCGCGAAGGGGCGCGCCCTCATCCTGGCGCACCCGGCCCTCGTCGAACCACTCTCCCGCGTGGTCGCCCCGCTGGCCCAGGCGGCCGGCCTCCGCTCGCTCACGGCCCTTGCCACCGCACGCGCCGCCCGGGCCCTCGCTGCCGGGGTGGTGGAGGTGCTGGTGACCTCGCCCGCCACCGCGCTGGCGCTGCACACCCGCTCCGCGCTGCAGGTGGACGCGATCACCTCGATCACGCTGGCGTGGCCGGAGGACTGGGACGCCGATGAGGCGACCACGCTGCTCCTCGCCGAGACCCCACGCGACGCCCAGCGACTGATCCTCACCGGTCACCCGGCGGGCGTCACCGACCTGGTGGAGCGTCATGCCCGTCGTGCCCTCGTGGTGGGGTTCCCGGCGGGGGACGAGGGCGTCGCCAGCGCGAGCCGTTCTGTCCGCACCCTGGCCGCCACGTGGCACGACCCGGCCCACGCGATCACCACCCTGCTCGAGCTGCTCGACCCCTCGGCGCTCTCGGTGTGGACCGCCGACCGGTCCCGGGTCGCGACCATCGCCCCCGCGCTCACCGAGGTCGCGCGACACGAGGTGGTGGTGCGCGCCGTGCCGACGCTGCCTCTGGTCTGCTGCCTCGACCTCCCCTCGCCACGCGATCTGCAGGAGCTGGGTGCCGACCGGGACGTGGTGCTGGTGCTGCCGCCGGGGACCCACGGCTATGCATCCCGGCTGGCACCCGGGGCACGACCGCTGCAGCCCACCGGATTGGTGGACCGACTGCGCGACCGCGACGCCGTCCTGCGTGCCGAGGTGCTCGCCGCCCTGGAGCGGCGCGATCTCGACAGCGCGGCCTATGTGCTGGCGCCCCTGCTGGAGCGCCACGACCCCCAGGCGATCGCCGCGGCCTGCTTCGCGCTCTGGCGCCGGGATCGCGGCCCGCTCGCGGCCGCGGGCGGCACCGGGATCGCCCAGCCCGAGCCCGCCAGGGTTTCCGAGGAGCGGACTCCCGTCGGTGGCGTGGCCACCGCCAAGGTCTGGGTCGGGGTCGGGCGCCGAGACGAGGCCACCACCGGCGACCTCGTGGCGGTGTTGATCAAGGAGGTCGGCATGGCCCGTGAAGCGATCGGGCGAATCGAGCTGCGGGAGACCTTCTCGCTGGTGGAGGTGCCCAACGCGGACGCCGAGCGGGTGGCCCGGGCCCTGACCGGACTCACGGTGCGACGCCGCAAGCTGCTGGCACGGGTGGACCGTGGCATGCCCGCCCGCGGCGACCGGGGCGATCGGGGCGATCGCGAACGGCCGCGGGGACCTCGGCGCTAGCCGGCGACGGGTCCCTCGTCGCGGCGCACCGGGGGACAAGCCGACGGGCCACCCAGCGGGGTGGCCCGTTTCTCCCCGGGTGGGGAGGCTGGCTGGGACAGGGGCGTCCCGGGTTACTTGCCCTTGTTGACCATGTCCTTGAGGCCCTTGCCCGGACGGAACGCGGGGACCTTCGACGCCTTGATCTTGATGGTGGCGCCGGTCTGGGGGTTGCGGCCCTCGCGAGCGGCGCGCTTGCGGACTTCGAAGCTGCCGAACCCGGTGAGGTTGACGCTGCCGCCCTTCTTCAGCTCCTTGGCGATGAGGCCGTCGGCCGAGAAGAACAGGTCCACGATCTCGCCGGCCTGGGCCTTCGAGGTATCCAGCGCCTTGGCGACGGCCTCGATGAGCTCCTGCTTGTTCACGGGGTGCTCCTGGGTTGTAGTTCGGTGGGCTACGCGCTCCGGCCCGATTGGCCGGGATGCGCGACAATATGGGGACCGTGCGCGAAACTCCGCAAGATCCCTGCTTTCCCCGCGGATGCCGGGCGGGACCCCTTGTCCGGCAAGGCCTCCGGGACGACACCAGGTGACGGGACAGCCATGACCACTCAGCAGCGTCGGGGCCGGATCGAGGTGGTGGCCGGCGTGATGTTCAGCGGCAAGAGCGAGGAGCTGATCCGGCGCGTGCGGCGCGCCCTGATCGCGCGACGCCGGGTGCGGGTCTTCAAGTCGCACCTCGACGCCCGCTACGAGGGCCTCCATCGCGTGTCGAGCCACACCGGCACCGCCATCGAGGCGCAGCCGATCGACCGCTCGGAGGAGGTGCTGCAGCGCATCGAGCATCCCGACGACGTGGACGTGGTCGCCATTGACGAGGCCCAGTTCCTCGACGCGGGCATCGTCGAGGTGGCCACCCACCTGTCGGAACACGGCGTCCGGGTGATCTGCGCCGGCACTGACACCGACTTTCGCGGCGAACCCTTCGGCATGATGGGTCACCTCATGGCGATCGCCGAGGACGTGACCAAGCTGCAGGCCATCTGCGTGCTGTGCGGCGAACTCGCCTGCCGCAACCAGCGCCTGGTGGATGGCCGCCCGGCTCGTTGGAACATGCCGGTGGTGATGGTGGGCGGCGCCGAGAGCTACGAGGCGCGCTGTCGCCAGTGCTTCCAGGTGCCGCGCCACGACGAGGAGCAGGTGCCGCTGCTGTGACGCGCATCGTGGCGCTGACCGGCAGCACCGGCGCGGGCAAGAGCACGGTGGCGGCGCTCTTCCAGCAGTGGGGCGCCACGCTCATCGACGCCGACGCCCTCGTCCGCGAGCTGCAGCGCGCCGGCACGCCGGTGTTTGCCGAAATCGTGGCGGCATTCGGTCCGGCGATCGTCGGCGACGACGGCGAACTCGACCGGCGGGCGCTGCGGCAGCGCGTCTTCACCGATCCCGCCGCGCGCCGGCGCCTCGAGGCGATCGTGCATCCCGCGGTGGCGCACCGTCGCGAGGAGCTCACGGCCGCTGCCGTGGCGCGCGGCGACCCGGTCGTGGTGGTGGAGATCCCGCTGCTCTTCGAGGCCGATGACCCCGCGGGCTACGACACGGTGGTGGTTGTCGACGCCCCCGAGCCGACGCGACGGGCACGCCTCCGCCGGCATCGCGGCCTCGACGACCCGGAGATCGACCGGCTCTTCGCCGCACTGTGGCCCGCCGAGGCCAAGCGTCGCCGCGCCGACCTGGTGATTGACAACGATGGCTCGCCCGCCCTGCTCGAGCAGCGTGCGCGCGACGCCTGGCAACGCCTCGCGACGTGAACACCCTCATCTGGCACGACACGGCGCCCCGCAGCGCCGCGAGCCAGATGGCGATCGACCTCGCCCTGGTGGAGGCCGCGCGCGAGCTGGACCGGGAACTGATCCGGTTCTACGCCTGGGAGCGCGACACCGTCTCCTTTGGCGCCCACGAGCCCGCGGCGCGTCGCTGGGACCGCGAGCGCCTCGCCCACGACGGCGTCGCCACCGTGCGCCGTCCCACCGGTGGTCGCGCGGTCTGGCACGACCACCGGGACCTGACCTACGCCTGGGCCGGCCCCGTCGAGGGGCCCGCCGGCGTGCGGCAGCGCTACCGCGCCCTGCACCAATCCCTCGCGGAGGCACTCGCCGAGCCGGACCGCGCCGTCGTGCTCGCGGCACCCGACCGCGCCATCGGGCTCGGCCCCGGCGCCTGTTTCGACGTCGCCGCCGGCGGCGAGGTGCTCGTGGACGGCCGCAAGGCGATCGGCTCCGCCCAGCGAGTCTTCGGCCGCCACCTGCTGCAACACGGTGCCATTGCCGTGGCCGATCGCGGCGCGGCCCTGGCGCGGTATCGCCTCGATCCCGGTCCGCTCGTGACGCCGCTGGCGACCCGGCTCCCCGACGCGGGGGTGCTGGCGACGCGCCTGCTTCGCCACTGGCACGCGCGCGGAGCCGAACCCCTGGATCCCCTGTTGACGTCGCGCATCGTTCTTGCCAGCGTGAAGGAGCTGGCACGCCTCGACGACCCCGACTGGACCTGGCGGCGCTGACCCCCTCCCCCACCAAGGTGCCCGCGATGCGCGCTCCCTCGATGCGGTTCGTCCTCTCCCTGGCGGTGGCGCTGGCCCCGGCGCTCGCCGGCCAGGCGCCGGCCGGAACGGTGGTCATGGCCGTGGGCCTGGAACCGAGCGTGCCGGTGCCCTACATCGGCGCCGCCACCACCGGCAACGCCGACGCAGCCGACCTGCTCTTCCTCCGCTTGGTGGGGCTTGGGAGCGGGGCACGAACCACCGGGGATCGCGCCATGACGCCCGAGCTGGCGCGGGACTGGCGGCGCCTCGACTCGCTCACCATCGAGTTCACGCTGCACGAGGCTGCGCGCTGGCACGACGGCACCCCGGTGCGCTCGCGCGACGTGGTGTTTGCCTGGCGCCTGATCCAGGACCCGGTCCTGGGCGTCACGCGCGCCCCGTTCGCGAGCATCGCGGCGGTGGAGGCGGTGGACGACCGCCGGGTCCGCTTCCGCTTTCACCGCGCCCACGCCGAGCAAGTGTACGTCGCGGGGTTCCTGGTGCAGCCACTGCCGGCGCACCTGCTCGAGCGGATCCCGGCCGACTCGCTGCGCGCCTCGCCGTTCGCCTCGCAGCCGGTGGGGAACGGCCCCTTCCGGTTCGAGCGTCGCGTCGCCGGGCAGTTGCTCGAATTGCGCGCCGTGCCGGATCACTTTCGCGGCCGCCCCGGGATTGCGCGCGTGGTGTTCCGATTCGTGCCCGACCCGCAGGCGCGAGTCAACCTGCTCCTGGCCGGCGAGACCGACCTCCTCGGCGACACCCCCGCGAGCGCCGTCGAGATGCTGCGTGCCCGCCCCGAACTGCGCGCGGTGACGGCACCCGGCAACCTGATCATGTACCTGCTCTTCAACAGCAGGACCCCCGGCGAAGCCGCGACCCCGCATCCCATCCTGGGCGATCCGCGCGTGCGGCAGGCCCTGGCCCTGGCCCTCGACCGGGAGGCCATGGCGCGCGCCGCCTTCGGCGGGGCGACGCAAGCCCCACGGGCGCTCCGGTCCCAGGCCTGGTACTGGCTCGGCAACGAGCCGCGCGGGGACAACGCCGATCCGGCGCGCGCGCGGCGCCTGCTGGCCGAGGCAGGCTGGCGCGACAGCGACAGCAACGGCGTGCTCGATCGCGACGGCACCGAGCTGGCCCTGGGCGTGATCTTCCCGTCCACCTCGGCGCCGCGCCGCGGCGCGGCAGTGCAGCTGGAGCAGATGTGGCGCGCGATCGGCGTGCGTGCCGTGCTCGAGCCGCTCGAGGGACCGGTCTGGTTGCAGCGCCGGGATGCGGGGCGGTTCGACGTTGACGTCGGCGCGGTCAACCAGGACCCCTCGCCCTCTTCGCTGGTGCAGAGCTGGTCGTGCGCCTCCGCGGCCGCCACACCCACGAGCAACGTCGGTCGGTGGTGCGATGCGGAGTTCGATCGTCGCCTCCTCGCCGCCGGCTCGGCGCGGGACCCGGTGGCGGGATTCCGCGCTGCCCTGGCGCGCATGGCCGAGTGGCAACCCGCGGTGGTGGTGGCCGCGCCGGCCAACCTGGTCACCGTGCACCGCCGCTACGAGAACGTGATCGTGCGTCCCTCCAAGGCGTGGACCGACCTCTGGCGCTGGCGCGTCCGGCCGGGTGCCGAGTTGCCGCGCGACCGCATCTCGTGATCCGCTGGACGATCGTCCGCACCGGCGAGGCGATCCTCCTCACGGTGCTCGGGGCCGCCCTCCTCGTGGCCCTGGTCCACCTGCTCCCGGGCGACCCGCTCACCGCCATCTTCGGCGAACAGGTGATCGACCCCGCCACCGCCGCGGCGCTCCGCGACCACTGGCGGCTCGATGACCCCCTGCCTGCCACGATCGCCCACTATCTCGGCAACGCCCTGCGCGGCGACTTCGGGCAGTCGATCGCCGAAGCGCGTCCCGTCAGCCGACTCCTGCTCGAGCGGATCGGGCCGACGCTGCTCCTGGGAGGGCTCACGCTCGCGGTGCATTTCACGATCGGCCTCGCAATCGGCCTCTGGAGCGCCCTGCACCCGCGGCACTGGGTCGGACGCCTCATCGGCGCCGTGACCCTCGCCACGTATGCCGTGCCCGCCTTCGTGATCGGGCTGATCCTGGTCTGGTTGTTCGCGGTGGCCAATCCCCTGCTGCCCCCCGCCGGATTCGCCGACCCGTTGCTTGGCCCGAATGCCCCCTGGCAGAGCCGCCTGGTGGACATGGCGCGGCATCTCATCCTCCCCCTCGCGACGATGGTGCTCGCCTCCATCGCAGTGCCGATTCGGCATCAGCGAGCCGCCGCATTGGAGACCGCCGGTGCACCCTGGGTGACCGCCGCCCGCGCGCGAGGCGTCTCGGAGCGGCGCATCGCGTGGCGACATGTCTGGCGACCCGCCCTCACCCCGATCGTGACCCTGCTCGGCCTCTGGCTGCCGCTCCTGGTGTCGGGCGCGGTGTTCGTGGAGGCCGTCTTCGCGTGGCCCGGCCTCGGCTCGCTCCTGGCCAGCGCCACCGCCAGCCGCGACTTCCCGGTGGTGATCGGTGCCGGGGTGCTGCTCATTGCCGTGGTGCAGTTCGGCTCGCTGCTCGCCGACGTGTTGTATCGCGTGGTGGACCCGCGCGTGGCGGATTCATGACCGGCGCCGGCCGGGCCGGACTGGCATGCGCCACGCTGGTCGGCCTGCTCGCCCTCGTGGGCCCGCTGGTGGCGGGGGATCCGCTGCAGCAGCACGACCTGCTCCAGGCCGCGCTGCAGCCGCCCTCGGCGGCCCACTGGCTGGGCACCGACCAGCATGCCCGCGACGTGTTCGCTCGCCTGGCGCACGGCGCACGGCTTTCGCTCGCGGTCGCGGCAATCGCGGTCACGCTGGCCACGTCGCTCGGGCTCGCGATCGGTTTGCTCGCCGGCGGCGTGCGGGGCCTCGTCGGCGGCGTCCTCTCGCGGATGATCGACCTCGGCCTGGCCGTGCCGCGCGTGGTGATCCTCCTCCTCGTTGTGGCGGCGGTGGGCGCACTGCCGGCACCACTGCTGGGCGTGGCCCTGGGGGCCACGGGGTGGCCCGCCATCGCGCGACTGGTGCGCGGCGAGGCGCTGCGGCTTCGCGAGCAGGAGTTTGTCCAGGCAGCCGTGGCCCTCGGGGCGCATCCCACCCGAATCCTCGCCCGCGAGCTCCTCCCCGGGACCCTGCCGGCCACCCTGGTGGCAGCGACCCTCGGCGTCGCCGACGTGCTCCTCCTCGAGGCCGGCCTGTCGTTCCTCGGCCTGGGGATCCGTCCCCCCGCACCGACCTGGGGCGGGATGATCCTCGAGGCGCGCGAATTCCTTGGCGCCGCGCCGTGGTTGCTGCTCGCGCCGGGACTGGCCCTGGTGCTCGCCACCGCCGCAGCGACCCTGCTGGGCGATGCCCTGCGCGAGCGGTTGCGGGTGGGTCGGCGATGACCGCGATGCTCGACGTGCGGCAACTGTCCGTGTCGTTCGCCCGGCCCGACGGCGGGCGCGTGGTGGTGGTGGACCGCGTCTCCTTCACGGTGGCACCCGGCGAGTGCGTGGCGCTGGTGGGGGAATCCGGCTCCGGCAAGTCGCTCACGGCGCTGGCGCTCATGGACCTGCTCCCCGAGGGCGCGCGCGCTGACGGCGACACCCGCATCGTGATGGGGCAGACCGGGCTCCATGAACTGTCCCCCGCAGAACGTCGCGCCTGGCGCGGCGAGCGGATCGGCATGGTGTTCCAGGATCCCTCTGCCTCGCTCAACCCGGTGCTCCGCGTGGGGGAGCAGGTCATCGAGGCACTCCAGGCGCATCGTCCGGTGTCGCGCCCCGCGGCCCGCTCCCAGGCAATCGCGCTGCTGCACGAGGTCGGCATCGCCGATCCCGAGTTGCGGTTCGCCGCCTGGCCGCACCAGCTCAGCGGCGGCATGCGCCAGCGCGTCATGATCGCCATCGCCCTGGCGGCCGAGCCGCAACTGCTCGTCGCCGATGAACCGACCACCGCGCTCGACGTCACGGTGCAGGCGCAGATCCTGGAATTGCTCGACCGGATCCGCGCCGCGCGACGGATGGCGGTGCTGCTGATCAGCCACGACCTCGCGCTGGTGGCACATCGCGCCGACCGCGTGCTGGTGATGTACGCCGGACGGCTGGTGGAGAGCGGGCCCACCGGTCCCGTGTTCGCCGATCCGCAGCATCCCTACACCCGCGGCTTGCTGGCCTCCACGCCACGCCTGAGCGGGCCGATCGCCCGCCTGCCGGCGATCCCGGGTGCGGTGCCGGCGGCCACGCGCTGGCCGACCGGATGCCGCTTCCATCCGCGGTGTCCCGTCGCCGTGGCACGCTGTGCCACCGAGGAACCGCCGCTCGGAAGTCTCGGCCCGGCCCACGCCGTGGCCTGCTGGGTGGCCCGGGCGGCCCGGACATGACGGCACTGGTGGAGGTCCGCGAACTCGTCAGGCATTACCGTGGGCGGGGCTGGTGGCATGGCGGCGGGCGCGTGGTGCGGGCGGTCAACGATGTCTCCTTCACCATCGCGCGCGGGGAGACGCTGGCGCTGGTCGGCGAGTCGGGGTGTGGCAAGTCCACCGTGGGTCGCGCCGTGCTGGGCCTGGAACCGCCGACACGAGGCAGCGTGCACTTCGACGGCAGCGATCTCGCCACCCTGGGCCGGGGCGACCTCCGCCGGTTGCGGCGGCGCATGCAGCCGGTGTTCCAGGATCCGCACGGCTCGCTCAATCCCCGGCGCAGCATCGGGGAATCCATCGCCGAAGGACTCGCCATTCATCGCATCGTGCCGGCGTCGGCCCGCCAGGACCGGGTCGCGGAGCTGCTCGACGAAGTGGGACTCGGGGCCGAAGTCGCGGGGCGTCGGCCGCACGAGTTCTCGCAGGGGCAACGGCAACGCATCGGAATCGCGCGGGCCCTCGCGGTCGAGCCGGAATTCCTGGTCTGCGACGAGCCGGTGTCGGCGCTCGACGTGTCGATCCAGGCCCAGGTGCTCAACCTGCTGCTCGACCTGCGCGACCGCCGCCGCCTGTCCTACCTCTTCGTGGCCCACGACCTGGCCGTGGTGCGCCAGGTCAGCGACCGGGTCGCGGTGATGTACCTCGGCACGATCGTCGAGCTCGGCCCGACCGCGGAGGTCATCGCCGCCCCGCGTCACCCCTACACGCGCGCCCTGGTCTCGGCGGTGCTGGTGCCCGATCCGTCGCGTCGCCCGGAGCGGATCGTGCTCGCCGGCGAACCACCGTCACCCACCCGGGTGCCGCCAGGTTGCCCGTTCGAGCCGCGCTGTTTCCATCCGCTGAAGGACGAGCAGTGCCAGCGTGCGAGACCCGCCTTGGTGCCACTGGGCACCCGGCGGGTCGCATGTCACAAGGAGCAGTGAGGCCAGCGGGGACTCTGGGTCAGGGGCCGCCGGCGGCGGGGATGGACGTGGTGCCCTGCCGGAGGACGCGGCCGTTCTGTTCGAGGCCGTCGCCGATCCGTTCCACCGGCATCAGCTGCACGCGGGGCACGGACGGTCCACGCATCACCATCATCCTGGTGTTGCTGGGCCCCGGCAGGGAGCGGCGCACCACGGTGCGCTCCTCGGTGTCCACCCAGAAATGCAGGCTCGCGCCATCGAGCCGCGCCTGCACCAACCACACCGGCCGCGCCACCACCGACCCGCCGAGCTGGCGCATCTCGGTGGTGCGCTCCACCACCTCGAACGAGAGCCACCGCATCCGGTCACCACGGCCATCCACCACGGGGAGGGCACCGGCGGCGCCCAGCCGCATCGGCAGCGCGCCGAGCACGATCTCGATCCCCAGCAGGCCGTAGGCCTCGGCGTCGTGCATCCCGCGCCAGGTCTGGCGGCGACCGTCCGGGGTGACCCGCACCGACCGGATCGCGCGGCGATTGAACTCGAGCTCCGTCCGCCCCTCGCTGGAATGCTGCACGCTGCGAATTGTCCGCAGGGAGTAGCGATCCATCCAGACGCTGTCGATCACCGGCCTGCCCTCCAGGTCGGCCGACGTGCGCGTCACCAGCCAGATCCGGCGGGGGCCGTCACGGAGGGTGTCGATCCGGAACTCGCCTTCGGTGAGGGCCAGCGTGTCGTTGCCCACGGTGCGCGTGAGCCGCTCGGTCACGTTGACCGGGCTGAGCCGCGCCCCATCGGGCGTGGGGGACTCGCCGTAGAATGCGTAGTTCTGCAGCTCGAGCCGCGCAGCCGAGCAGGCGGGGAGGAGCAGGGTCGCGGCGATGATCGCGTGGTGGCGAAGGCGCAGGGCTCGGTCCTCAGGCAAGCGGTGACGCTGCCGGCGACCCGTGGGGGCTCCGGCCAAAGGCGTAAACTAAGGGGGCGTGACCCCACCGCGGGCCATGAAGGAATGACCCGGCCATCCCGGCCGAGGTCACCTGACCCTCCCGTCGCGGAATGCAACGGACCCCGTGGTGCCCTCGGTGATGGTACGTCACGGTCGGCGTTATAGTTGGACGGCGACCCTCCAGGAACTCGATTGATGCGTCCCGCCGTCCTCCCGCTGCTGGCCACCCTGACCGTCCCGCTGGCAGCGCAGGGCCCCGGCCCGGGCGCGGTCCTTCTCGACAGCATCGCCCAGGGGGCCTCGGCCGCGCGACTGGAGCGCGACATCCGGACCCTGGCGGGCTTCGGCACCCGCCACACCCTGAGTGACACCCTGTCGGCCACCCGCGGGATCGGGGCGGCCCGCCGCTGGATCCTTGCCGAGTTCCAGCGGATCTCGGCCGCGTGTGGCGGCTGCCTCGACGTGCGCTACGTGCGCGGCATGGTGTCCGGGGCACCCAACACGCGGTACCTGCGGGATACCGAGGTGGTCAGCGTCATCGCGATCCAGTGGGGCACCACGCACCGCGACCGGTGGGTGATGATGTCGGGCGACATTGACTCGCGGATCAGCGACGTCAACAACGCC
Source organism: uncultured Gemmatimonadaceae bacterium (assembly GCA_964574665.1). Taxonomy (GTDB): domain Bacteria; phylum Gemmatimonadota; class Gemmatimonadetes; order Gemmatimonadales; family GWC2-71-9; genus Palsa-1233. The sequence continues at coordinate 9,872 of CAZNOJ010000027.1, read as the reverse complement.
ACGGACGATTCGCCCGGGGCCAACGACAACGCCACGGGGATGGCCGGTGCCCTCGAAGCGGCGCGGCTGCTCACCCCGCACCGCTTCGGCAAGACGATCGTCTATGCCGGCCTCGCCGGCGAGGAGCAGGGGCTCACCGGCGGGGAGATCCTCGCGGCCATGATGGCCGACAGCGGCTGGACGCCCGAGGCGGTGCTCAACAACGACATGATCGGCAACATCGCCGGGATCAATGGTGTGGTGGACAGCCGGGAGTTCCGGATCTTCAGCGAACCGGTGTCACCCGTGGAGACCGAGGCCGAGCGGCGCGCGCGCCGCAGCTACGGCGGTGAGGTGGATGGCGCGTCGCGGCAGCTGGCCCGCTACGTCGCGCGACTCACGACGGAGCACTTCCCCGACCTCGAGCCGAAGCTGATCTACCGGCTCGACCGCTTCGGCCGCGGTGGCCACCACCGCCCCTTCAGCGATCGGGGCTGGCCCGCGGTGCGCGTGATGGAGGCCCACGAGCACTACGACCGCCAGCACCAGGACCTCCGCACCGAGAACGGCCGGCAGTACGGCGACGTGATCGACTTCGTCCACTTCGGCTACGTGGCCCGGCTGACGGGGGTCAACGCGGTGGTTCTCGCCGCACTGGCCTCGGCACCGCCCCCACCTGTCGCGGTGCGGCTCCGCGGGGCCGTCTCCTCCTCCACCACCATCTCGTGGCGACCGGGGGAAGGTGACCAAGTGGCAGGGTACCGGGTCTACTGGCGGGACACCACCGCCCCCCAATGGACCTGGTCCAGGTGGGTCCCGGCAGGCACAACCTCCCTGGAGCTGGAGGGGGTCATCATCGACGACTACTTGTTCGGCGTGGCTTCCGTCTCCCCGCTCGGCACCGAATCCCTCGTGCAGTTCCCGAGTTTCGGCCGCTGATCCTTGCTGTAATGCTGCCCCCGGGAACCCCCGGGCTTCCTAGCGTGGTCCCCCCTGGAGGTGCCTGCGTGACACCGTCCTGTCGCCCCGTTGTGGCCATCGCCGCGGTGCTGGCGTTCGCCTCCTGCTCGCACTCCGACCCGACCGGGGCGTGGCCCCCCCCGCCCCCGGGGCCGCTGGGCACCGAGGTCCCCACCCGCCTCACCTACGCGCTCTTCAGTGACCTCTGGCCGCACTTCTCCGCCACCGGAGACCACCTGCTGTACAGCTACCATCGCGGCACCAACGACGGGGATCACTGTCTCGGCGTGCTGCCCGGGATCGGCGGCCAGCGGGTGGTCTCGCTCTGCGCCGATGGGACCGACCAGGCCGGCCGACGCGACGGCGTCAATCACGGGGCGCTCTCCGCGAGCGGCCGACTCGCCTACACCACCCACACCGGCAACCTCGGCGGGTTCTCCGCGACCGAGGGGGCGCTCTGGGTGACACCACTCGACTCGGTGGCGGGTGCCCAGAAGGTCTTCGATCTGCGCCTGACCACCCCACCGGGTGCCCCGCGCCGCTGGGACTACCTGCTCGATCCCCAATGGATCTCGGACACCGAGCTCGCCTTCATCGGCACCGAGGTGGCCTACATCCCGCCGGCACCATTCCAGGATCCGGACACGGTGTATTCCGGCCGCGATGTCGCGACGGTGCGCCTCGACGGGGGCACCCCGGTGATCACGGTGCTGGCGTCACTGATCAACCTCGAGGCCCTCGTCTGGGACGCCGGCGCCTCCCGATTTGTCCTGTGGTATGCCAGCGGCGTGTACACGCTGCCGGCCACCGGCGGCACGCCCGAGCTCTTCTACGGCCTGCCCGACGCCGACGTGGCCCAGGGTGCCGTGATCACCGGCGTGGCCGCGGCGGGCGGCAAGGTGTGGATCTCCTGGTCGCGCACCATCCCGATCTCGCCGACGGTCGCCCGGCTTGAGAGCCACATCTCCGAGGTGCGCTCCGACGGCTCCCGCACCGAGCTCAACACGCGCATTCGCATGACCGAGTTCGGCATTCCCTTCCAGGACGAGGGGAGCTGGCGTCGGCTCACCGCGGCACCCGACGGCAGCCGCCTCGTCGCCGAGGGGATCGGTGGGCCCAGCGGCGATGACCTCTACGCACTGCCGCTGCAGTGAACCGACCGGCAGCGGCATGCCTCGCGATCCTGCTCGCCGCGTGCGGGCACAGCGAGCCGTTCGTCGCGCCCCCGCACGAGAGGACCGGGCCGTTCGTGGGCGGGACGCCGATCCAGCTCACCTACTCGCCGCTCTCCGACTATGAGCCGGCCTATTCGGCCGATGGGCAGTGGATCACGTACCAGTTCGAGCGAGGCACGCCGGATCGGGATCGCTGCGTCGGGATCATCCCGGCCGAGGGCGGCAGCCGTCGCCACGAGCTGTGCGCCTGGTCGCGCGATCAGGCCACCCGCGCCGAGGGGCTGGCGGCGGCCGTGCTCCTGGCCGACGGGCGGATGCTCTTCGCGATGCACAGTGGGTTGCCACTCAACCTCACCAGCAACCAGGCGGCCCTCTACCTCGGTCCGGCAGACTCCGTGGCGGGTGCCACCAAGGTGCTCGACCTCCTCGGGCGACCGGCCGGTGCCACGGAGGTCTGGTCGCAGGTCATGGAACCGGTGGCGCTGGGCCCCGACGAGGTGGTGCTGCTCGCGGGGCGCCGCCACCTGGTCAACTCGAATGCGTGCAACGCTCCCGAGTGCGTTCCCCCACGCCCGAGGGACCGCGACCGGACCCCGATTCGTGACACCATCCCATTGGGCCGTGAACTGGCGTGGCTCCGGGTCACCGTGTCCGGGGTGACCGTGACCCGCACGCGCCCCGTGCCCGAGGCCATTGCGTGGAGCATCGACACCGCAGCGGGACTCGTGACGCTGGTGACGCAGGCCGTCGCCACCAATCCCGACGACGGGCAGTACTTTCACGAGTCGGTGGCCGACTCGGTCTGGTCGCAGCCAATTGACGGCGGGACGCTCGCCTTGCGCTATGCCACCGACCCGGCGCATGCCGTGCGTCGCATGGAGCGGATCCACGGCGTCGCCACGGGATTCGGACGCCTGTTCGTGGCGCGCAGCTGGCGGCTGCCCGCCGACCTGCCGCCGGGCAGCGGCCCGGTCCCGGTGGGAACGCCGCTCCAGTCCGACATCATCGAGGTCTTCTCCGACGGGTCCGTGCAGATCGTGGCCCCGGCGGTGAGCTGGCGGTGGGGCGCACTCCGGCTCTCCCCCGACGGACGATCGCTCCTCGCCGAGGCGCACGACCGCACCGCGGCGGACATCTACCTGATTCCTCTCGACTCGTGATGCATCACCCCATGCTTCCCAGAGGTAATGCGATGCGCCGACTGTTCTCGCTCGTTGCCGTGGTCCTGGGGATCGCGCTCCTGCCGACCGCCCACGCCGCCGCCCAGTCCTCGGGCGGCCTCGTGGGCCGGGTCACCGACGCGTCGAGCAACCAGCCGCTCCTCGGTGTCGAGGTACGCCTCGACGGCAACCGGGTGATCGCCCGCACCGACCGCAACGGCGAGTACCGCTTCCGTGCGCTCGCCGCCGGGCTGCACACCATCACCGTCGCCTACCCGGGGTATCGCCCCGCCACGCGCGACTCGGTGCTGATCCGTGCCGGCGAGATCGTGCGTGCCGATGTGCGGCTGGCCCCCACCACGGTGGAGCTGCAGGAGCTGGTGGCGGTCGGCGTCCAGGATCCGATCCTCGACCCGCTCGCCACGCAGACGATCCAGCGGATCACCGCCGAGGACTTCCGCCGGCTGCCGGTCTCGTCGCTGGAGGATGCCATCGCCCTGCAGGCCGGCGTGGTGGGTGAGTCGTTCCGGGGCGGCCGCGTGGGACAGCAATCGTTCATCCTCGACGGGCTCGGCGTCAAGAACCAGCTCGATGCCTCCACCAACGGCGTCGGGCTCCGGATTCCGCCCGACCTGATCACCGAAGCCCAGCTGATCACCAATGGTTACTCGGCGCGCTTCGGCCAGGCGCTCTCCGGCCTGGTCAACGTCACCACCCGGGACGGCGGCGAGGAATGGAGCGGCCGGATCGGCTACGAGACCGACCGGCCGATGTCCGGCACCGCCGACCTCGGCCTCGACCGGATGGTCGCCGTGGCCGATGGCCCGCTCTTCGGACGGGTCCGCGCGGTGGGCGTGATCGACCTCTCGGCACGCCTCGACTACGACGCCGTCAATGCCCCCGCCGCGCTCGACCCGCTCGACCCGCGCTCCACCATCCCCAGGCCGCTGCCGCACAACTCGGGGGAGAGCTGGACGGCGGGTGGCAAGCTCACCATCCCCTCCGGCGACCGGGTGATCACCCGGTTCTTCGGCCTGGTCAATACCGAGCAGCAGTACCTGTACGACCAGCGCTTCAAGTACGAGCCGGACTACGGCCCGGGACGTCGCGTGGACGGCTCGCTCTTCTCGGCGCATCTCCAGTTGCTGCCGGGTTCCGGCTCGGGCATGCCGCTGGTGGGCGACCTCCGCATCGGCCGCTTCTCGCGCGAGTTCATCCGCGGCGCCGTCGAGGCGCCCGACTTCAAGTTCGGGGCCTTCACCGGCTCGCGCTTCGACGTGCGAGGCGAGGCGCTGGCGGAGTCGCAGGACACGCTGGCCGCCGCCGATCCGGTCCCCGGCTTCACGCCGACCGAGTTCACCGACCGCTCCCCCTGGGGCGTGCCCGGATTCTTCCTCGGCGGGGCCTCCACCGGGGAGATCTCCTGGAACCGCTTCACCGAGCTGCGCACCCAGCTCGACCTGATGATCGGGCTTGGCGCCCAGGCCGACCTGTACATCGGGGGCCTCTATGCCGCGCAGGACGTGAACACGTTCCAGCGCATCGAGGCCGCCCTCCCCGTGGGCGGCGACGTGCCGCCGGCCACGGCCTCGTCGTTCTCGCCCACGATCAGCGGCGCCTATGCCGAGGCGCTGGCGCGCGCCGCCGACCTGGGCTTCACCATCGGAGTGCGCTACGACGCCTTCGATCCCGGCGGCGACCTCAACAACGCCACCGTCGGGGCGCGGAGCAGCATCAATCCCCGGGCGGCGGTGTCCACCGTCCTCTCCGGCGCCACCGTGGTGGGCAGCGTGGGCCGCTTCTCCCAGCCACCCGACCTGCAGTACCTGGTGGACGCGGCCTTCGACGACACCACCCGCACCGGCCGGTTCCGCCAGGGCAACCCCGACCTCGGCTTCGAGCAGGGGACCCAGTTCGAGCTCTCCGGACGGATCCGGCTCCGGGAAGTCAGCTCGCTCCGCATGAACGTCTACTTCAAGAACCTCGATGGCCTGGTGGCCACCGCGCCGATCGGCGTCAATCCCGACTCGGCCAAGTTCGTCAACGCCGACGTCGGCAACGTGATCGGCGGCGAGTTCATCTTCGAGCGCGAGCGGGTGAACGGCTGGGGCGCCCGCCTGGCCATGGTGGTGCAGCGCGCCGAGGGCACGGTCACCGACGCCTTCCAGCTCAACCGCATCATCCGGATCGACCCCAACACCGGCGACACGCTGCCGCCACCGGCCCGGGCCCAGTTCCCGCTCGACTTCGACCGGCGCCTCGCGCTGATCGCGGCGGTGGACGGCGAGATCAACCCGGGCGGCGGCCCGCAGCTCTTCGGCGTGCGGCCGCTCTCGGAGCTGCTCGCCTCGGCCGTCTTCCGCTACGGCACCGGCCTGCCGTTCTCGCTCACCGACATCACGGGCGACTCGCTGGTGTCGGAGCCGAACGGCTCGCGGCTCCCCGCGCAGTGGACGATTGACGCGCTGCTCCGCCGGCCCCTCCGCTTCGGGGCCTTCCGCGGCGGGATCTACGTGGACGTGCGCAACCTCACCAATCGCCGCAACGTCCTGGCGGTGCGGCGTGACACCGGTAACCCCGATCCCTCGGAGACCTACCTCAACACGATCGCGGAACAGGCCTACCAGGCCAACCCGCAGACCATCCCGTTCGAATCGCCGCGCTACCGGCGGCACGGCGACACCAACGGCGACGGGCGGATCGCCGGCCGGGCCGAGCTCTTCCCGCTCTACCTCGCGGCAGCACGCGACTATTCGCAGGCCTTGTTCGTCTACGGACCGCCACGCCAGATTCGGTTCGGCATGGAGCTCGTCTTCTGACCGGCATCCTCGCGCTGGTGGGACTGGGCGCGGGCGTCCTCTCGGGCCTGTTCGGGATCGGGGGCGGCGTGGTGATCGTCGCCGCCCTGGTGGGCGTGGCCAAGTTCCCGATGCACAAGGCCACCGGCACCTCGCTCGCGGCCCTGCTGCTCCCGGTCGGCATCCTGGGCGTGATGGAGTACTGGCGGGCCGGCTCGGTGGACGTGCGCGCCGCCCTGCTGCTCGCGGCGGGCCTGCTGCTCGGGGCCTGGGTGGGCGCCCGGTGGGCGCAGCAGATCAGCGGCACCACCCTGCAGCGCGCCTTCGCCGTGTTCCTGGTGGTGATCGCCGTGCGGATGTGGATCAAGGCGGGCGGGTGAGTCCCGCATGACCCTGTCGGGAGACCACCCCCGATGGCGCATACCGTGGACACATCCCGAGGAGGAGCCGGTGGCGAGGAGTCGAGCAGGTTGGGGACTGGTCGTGGTGGTGCTCGCCGGCTGTGCCGCGCCCCCCGACGAGGCCGCCCCGGCCGGGGCGAACACGGTGGTGATGGACACCTCGTGGCTCTCGCTGCCGGTGCCCGACGGCCCGATGGGCGAGAGCATTCGCCGGGGCCTCGCGATCCTGGTGGCCACCAAGGACTCGCTCCCCGACCACGTGGGCAACGACCTCAACTGCATGTCGTGCCACCTCGACCGCGGCACCCGGGCCAACGGGCTGCCGCTGGTGGGGGTCTACGCCCGCTTCCCTCAGTACAACAGCCGCGCCGCGCAGGTGTTCAACCTCGAGGATCGCATCAACGGCTGCCTGCTCCGCTCCATGAACGGCGCCGCGCTCCCGGAGGAAGACCCCAGGATGCGGGCGATGGTGGCGTGGATGGCGCACGTGTCGCGGGGGATCGCGGTCGGGGACTCGGTGCCGGGCCAGGGCGTCCCCAGGCCCCAGGTCACCAGCGGGGACACCACCGCCGGCGCGGCCATCTGGGAGCAGGAATGCGCCCGCTGTCACGGGCGTGACGGCGAGGGATCGCCGATCGCCCCGCCCACGTGGGGGCCGCGCTCGTTCAACATCGGCGCCGGCATGGCGCGCCTGCGGACGGCCGCGGGGTTCATCCGGCACAACATGCCGTTCGATCGGCCCGGCACCCTCAGCGACGAACAGGCGGTGAACGTGGCCGCCTATATGGTCTCGCGGCCGCGGCCCGACTTTGCCGGCAAGGAAGATGACTGGCCGCTGGGTGGCGCCCCGGCCGACGTGGCGTATCCGGTGAAGTCCGCGAACCCCTGACCCTTCACACCTCGAGCGTCGCGATCCGACGCTCGAGGTCGTCGGCGGTGGCCCGGAACGCCTCGATGCCGTGCGGTGCCGGGTCGGGGAGCGACCAGTGCAGCATCGGCATCCCGGGCATCACCGGACAGCTCTCGCGCGCGCCATCACACACGGTGATGACCAGGTCCCACGGTCCCGGGACCGCCTCCATCCCCTTGCTGGACTTCCCGTCCCAGCCGATGCCCCGCTCGGCCAGCACCGCCACGACCAGCGGATGGGGACCGGCCCCCGGCGCGGTGCCGGCACTGGCCGCCACCACCTGGTCGCCGAATCGGTGCGCCAGCAGCGCCTCGGCGAGCTGGCTGCGGGCGGAATTGGCGGTGCACAGCACCAGCACGCGAAGCGGCCGCACACGGCGCGACATCAGCGCGGCACTCGCCGGGCAGCAACTGGTGAACTCCGCAGTGGCCCGGATCCCTTCAGGGGCCTCGCTGCGCTCGCGATGGCGGAAGCCGAGCGTCTCGAAGTAGCGGGGCGCCGTGGTGGTGAGCAGCCAGAGTGCGCGGATCCCCGCGGCACGGGCCGCGGCGATCACCCACGCCACCAGCGCCTGGCCGACGCCGGTGCCGCGCTCGTCGGGATGCACCACCACCGACCGCAACAGCGCGTCGGGTCCGGCGCGCTCCAGGCCACAGGCCCCGACGGTGCGGCCATCGCGCTCCGCCACCACGAAGTCCGTGAACCCCTCGGCCACGCCCTCGGTGGGAAGCCCCGCCTCGCGGAGCAGCGTGAGCACGCCGTCCAGGTCGCGGGGTTCCGCGGGTCGGAGTCCGGCGCGAGGCCGGACCCCTCCCGAGATTGCGGGACTCAGCACTCGCCCGTGACGCAGGTGGTGCCGATGCAGCAATCGTCGCCCATGGTGCCCTCCATTCATCAAAGATGGTTGATATGTGATCCACGACAAGGGGTGCTCACGAACCGCAGCACTCCCCCTGGCGAACCGGCAGCGTCCTCGGCCGTGGCCGCAGCGCGATCACCAGGTCGTGGAGTTCCTCGATCGCCTTCGGGGTGAGGGCATAGTACGCCCAGCGCCCCTCCCGACGGTCGATCACCAACCCGGCGTCGCGCAGCACCCTGAGGTGGAACGACAGGCGGCTCTGCGCCACGCCGAGGTCGGACTGGAGGTCGCACACGCAGCGCTCGCCGAAGCGGAGCAGCTCCAGCACGCCGAGGCGGGTCTCGTCACTGAGGGCGTGACAGAGGCCGGCCAGGCGGGCCAGGTCCACGGGCGGACGGCGCGGGGCGGCAGTGGCGACCATGGACTTATTATATGAGTGGAAGTTGATATGTCAAGTGGGAGGGTGGAGAACAGCGGGTGGAGGACGGAGAGCCCCTCTCCACCCTCCACCCTCAGCCCTCCGTGCTCCAGCTTCAGGCCCGCTGCAGCATCCGGGTAATCGGCTTGATCAGCAGGGCCAGCACCACGGCGGCGATCAGCAGCGAGATCGAGGTCATGGTGAAGAGGCGCGGCATCTGTTCCACGTTCTCGGGGTCCACGTGGCCGCCCACCAGGCCGCCGATCAGGTTGCCCACCGCGGAGGCCACGAACCAGATCCCCATGACCTGGCCGAGGTACTTGCGGGGCGACAACTTGGTCATCGAGGAGAGCCCGACGGGCGAGATGCACAGTTCGCCCACCGTCTGCAGGAAGTAGCTGGCCACCAGCCAGAGCGGCGACACCAGCAGCGTCCCCCCGCTCGCCACGATCCGGTTCGCGGCCACGATCATCACCAGGAAGCCCAGCACGGTGACGAAGAGGCCGAGGGCGAACTTGGCGGGTGCCGAGAGGTCGCCCTGCGGGCGGCGGCCCAGCGCCATCCAGATCGCGGCGAAGACCGGCGCCAGCACGATGATGAAGAAGGAGTTGACCGACTGGAACCAGGTGGCCGGGATCTCCCAGCCGAACAGCATCCGGTCGGTGAAGTCGCGGGCGAAGAGGTTGAGGGCGGTGGGTTGCTGCTCGAACGCGCTCCAGAACACCGCCGCGGCGAGGAACAGCACCAGGATCACCAGCATCCGCTTGTTCTCTTCGCGCGCGAGCTTGCCGAACAGGAAGACGTAGGCAAAGAACACCGCCGCCGAGCCCACCAGCACGACCGTCATCCGCTGGGCGATGAGGAGCGGATTGGGGGTCCAGAGGCCGGCGTACGCGGTGGCGAAGAGGGCCACGGTGGCCACCAGGATCCCGACGCACATCTGCTTGACGCCCCGTTCGCGCTTGGCCTGCACCGTGGGATCGGGATCGCGCACGATGTCGGTGCCGAGGTCGCCGAGGGTGCGCGGGGCGGAGTACCAGAAGGTGAGCAGGCCGAGCGCCATGCCCACGCCCGCGGCGCCCATGCCGATGTGCCATCCCACCTTCTCGCCGAGCAGCCCGGTGATCAGCTGGCCGAGGAACGAGCCGGTGTTGATCCCCATGTAGAAGATCGAGAAGCCGGCGTCGCGCCGCGCCCCGCCCTCGGGATACA
>CAZNOJ010000026.1:7455-27429 GCA_964574665.1 uncultured Gemmatimonadaceae bacterium | reverse complement strand
ATCCACGCTCCGGGCCAGGGCCCGGATGAAGAGCGGCCGGATCCCGAGCCAGGCAATGAACGAGGTGGCGCCGCTCAGCCCGAGCGCCGTGGACCAGATCCCCCAGCCGATCTCGCCGAGCCCGGGGATGATGATGAAGGACGCCAGGGTCGAGAAGGCGTTGACCACCAGCGGCAACACCGAGAGCCAGATCATCCCGGCCACGCGGCGACCCTGGGGGGCCGCCGCGGGAGGGGTGCCGGGCGGCAGTGGCGGTGCCGTCACGCGAGGCCCTGCGGGGTGAGGTGTTGTCGCGACGCCACACTTCGGATGCACCCCGGCAACGTTTCAGCTCGTGCGTCGATGCGACACCCTTCCGGCCGAGTCTCTATAAGTCGTTGACGTACAATGAGTTGCATGGTTGTACGGCGGCGAGGCAAAGCTAGCACGGAGGTTGCTTTCCCAGAGGATGTCATCCGACCGATGTGTCACTGCAGGTAGACCAGGCGACGCCCGGGTGGGCAAGACGGGGCAGTCGTTCGACCCAGTTTCGCACCCCGAACGTTCAGGAGCAATGACCGCATGATCAAGCGACTCTCTCTCGTCGGTGCGGCCGCCCTCGTGGCCGCCGTGGCGACCCCCCAGACGGCCAGCGCCCAGGGCCCTGCCTGCGCCGCGACGGTCACGCTCGGCTTCGGTGGCTACTTCTCCGGCTGCTACACCTCGTTCACGGTGGCGCGGTTCTTCGAGAACGCGGGCGACGTCAGCAACATGTACTGGTTCGCCGGCGTGCCGTCGCGCGACCCGGTCACCAACGCGCCGACCCCGGCTGGCTCGTTCCTGTTCGACAACGACTGCGGCAGTACTGGTGTCAGCGCCCTGTCCGGGGTCTTCTGCGCCCCCAACCAGATGCAGACCTTCGGCTGGGGCCTCGACGACGAGCTGGTGTTCGGCCTCAACAACCTGAACAAGCAGTCGTGGCTCTACTCGGGCACCGACCCCAATCGCAACTCGCCACCGCTGCCGGCCGGCGTGCAGAACTGGCTGTGGCAGGTGGTCGGCGGCACCTGGGACGGCTGGTACATGTTCGGCTGGGAAGACCTGAACTCGGGCTGCTTCGCGGCGACCGCGATGGGTGGCAACACCCTCGACGGCACGATGCTCGACGCAGCCACCCTCGGCTCGAGCGTGGTGAACTGCTCCGGGACCAACCCCGGCGGCACGTCGGACAATGACTACAACGACTTCTACGTGCTGATCAACCCGACCCTCCCCGAGGGCGACGTGGTGCCCGAGCCGATGACGATGTCGCTCCTGGCGACCGGCCTGCTCGGGATGGGTGGCGCCTCGATGGCTCGGCGCCGCAAGAACAAGGACTGAGCAGCACCCCTCGCCAACGAGGGAGTCGTCGGGGTGAACAGCGGAAGGCGGCGGGGGCGATTGCCCCCGCCGCCTTCTTGCTGTCGGGCGGCAGGCCGAGCTAGGGCCCACGGCTCCGGCCCGCGGCATCCGTCGCACCGTCCTCCAGCATCGCCCGCCGCAGGGTGGCGCGCACGTCGGCCGAGATGAGGATGCCGCCCCGGTCCACCCACGCCAGGAAGTCGCCGAGGTCGTACCGGCCGTTGCGATTGCCGATCGCGTCGAAGATCGCCTGGTGATCGGGCGACAGTGCCGACGGTCCGCGGAACAGGCCGTCGGCGGCCTGTTCCGCCGTCGGCGACGCCACCGAGACCACCTGCACGCTGTCCACGAACACGGTGTGGATCGAGGGATCCGCGGCCAGGCCGATCACCAGCGAATCCACATGCAGCCCCTCGCTGAGTCCGCCGGTGAGTCGGCTCCACCGCACCTGCCCGGGCAGCGCCCCGGACACGGTCTCGAGCTGGATCCAATTGCCGCTCGCCTGGGCAACCCAGCCGCCGTTGCCGGTGGCCGTGGTGGATTGCACCCGGACCGAGTCCATCCCGGTGCTGGTCTGCTGGCTTCCCATCCGGACCACGCGCTTCTTGCCGCCGCGTCGCGAGAGCGCGAGGGCGGTGACCTCCGACGAGCCACCGATCACCAGGGAGTCAATCAACGCGGCAGTGCCCTGGGCCGTGCTCACCGTGATCGTGTCCACGAACGTCCCGGGCGGAAGGCCCTCGAGGCGCCGCAGCCAGCGCAACCGACCCGAGCCCACACCCGTGGTGGTCTCGACCGTGGACCAGGCCCGCCGCGAAGTGGCCACCCAACCGGCCGTCGCGGCACCCAGCCCGGTGATCACCACCTCGACCTCGCCGCCGGCGCCACCATCACCGGGCATCCGGTCCACGCGCACCGAGCGCGGCTCCACGGCCACGACGAACGGGCCCGGGTCCATCACCACGAGGGAATCGAGGAATCGCATCGGCGAATTGGCGGCACCCGGCGCCGACACCGTGATGGTGTCCACGTAGGTGCCGGGAGCGAGCGTGGGCACCGCGCGGCGCCACACCATGGCCCCACCGTTGGTGCCGCCCAGGGTGACCAGGGTGGCCCAGGGCGCGGTGTGCGTGGCGCTCCACAGCACCGTGGAGGCACCGGGGCCGTCGAGATACACCCGCGTGGAGTCCTCCAGCGCCGGGTCGCCCTGCATCACGGTCACCAGCCGGGAGCGCACGTACAGCTCGAGGGTCAGCACCGACGTCGGCGGCAGCACTTCAAGGGTGTCAATCACCGAGCTGGGCGACCCGGTGGAGTTGGGGGCCGTGATCCGGATCGTGTCCACGTAGATCCCCGGCCCCAGTCCGTTCGTGCTGCGACCCCACCGCAGCGTCCCGCTCCCCGTGCCGGCCGCCGTGATGAGCGTGGTCCACGGCCGGGAGGACGTGGCGGTCCATGTTGCCTGCGCGGCGCCGGGGCCGGTGAACAGCACGGCCGCCTGGTCCACGGGGGCGGGCCCGTTCTGGTGCACCGCCACGCGCCGGGACCGCGGCGACACGGCGAGGTTGCTCACCCCAGGCGCGGCCACCACGAGGGTGTCGATCACGCGGGCACTGCCCGCCACGCCCACCGCCGTCACCGTGACGGTGTCCACCCACGTGCCGGGCCCGAGGCCGGTCGCGCTGCGTTGCCAGCGCACCCGGCCGTTGCCGATCCCGTTCGCCTGCTGCAGCTCCACGTGGCCGGCACCGCTCACAGCGCTCCACGGCACCAGCCACGCATCGGTGCCACTGAGCGCCACCGCCGCCGAGTCCGCCGGGGCGCTGGTGCCCTGCGTGATGGCGGCGCGCCGCGAGATGGGCGACAACGCGAGGGTAACCGGTGTGGGGGCCGCCGTGATGACCAGGGAGTCAATGATTCGCGCGGGCGAGCCGGCGATCCCCGGCGACGTGACGGTGATGGTATCCACCCACGTGCCGGTGCCGAGTCCGTTGGTGTTGCGGGTCCAGCGCAGCGTCCCGGAGCCGCTCCCGCCGGTCACCAGGAGCGTGGTCCAAGGGTTCCTGGCGCTGGCGGTCCACGCGGTGGTGGCGGCACCGGTGCCGTTGATCACCACGCCGGCCGAATCAATCGGGGCCGGCTGCCCGCTCTGCACCTGGGCGGACCGCGATGCAGGGGAAACGCTCATCACCAGCGGCACCGGTGCGGCGGCGATCACCATGGTGTCAATGATCCGCGCCGGCGATCCCGCCGCACCCGCGGCGGAGACCGTGATGGTGTCCACGTAGATCCCGGGACCGAGCCCGTTGGTGGCACGGTCCCACGCCACGGTGCCGCTGCCGGTGCCGGCGCCGGTGGTGAGCGTGGTCCACGGCTTCCGCTTGCTGGCCGTCCACGCCGTGGTGAACGCCCCCGTGCCGCTGAGCGACACGGTGCCCTGGTCGGAAAGCACGGCCGACCCCGTCACCGCCAGGACGGTCCGCGAAGGCGGCGTCACGGCGAGCGCGAGCGGAGTCGGGGCCGGCGTGATGACCAGCGTGTCGATGATCCGCGCCGGTGACCCGTTCGCCCCGGCGGCCGTGACGGTGATCGTGTCCACGTAGGTGCCGGGTGCCAGCCCGCTCACTGAACGATTCCACGCCACGATGCCCGGACCGTTGCCCGATCCGCTGGTGAGCGTGGTCCACGACTTCCGCTTGGTGGCCACCCAGGACGCGGTGGTGGAGCCGAGACCAGTGAGGAGCACGTCGCCCTGCGCCGCAAGCACGGCATTGCCGGCCTGGGCGGTAGCCCACCGCGAGGCGGGCGACACCGCGAGGGCCAGCGGCGGGGGAGGCGGCGTGATCACCAGCGTGTCAATCACCTGCGCCGGGGACCCGGTGGCGCCCGCAACCGTCACGGCAATCGTGTCCACGTAAGTGCCGGGCGCCAGTCCCGCCGTGTTCCGGCTCCACGCCAGGGTGCCGCTGCCGGTGCCGCTGCCGGTGGTGAGCGTGGTCCATGCCTTCCGCTTGGTGGCGCTCCACGCCGCGCTCGCGGCGCCGGTCCCGTTCAGGGTGACACTGGCCTGATCCGTGAGCGTGGCGCTTCCGGCCTGTGCCGTCGCACTGCGCGAGGCCGGCGTCACCGCCAGCGTGAGCGCCGGGGGCGGGCCGCTCCCGATCGGGGCCCGAACCAGTCCCCAGCCGGTGGCATTGTCGCGACCCGCCGTGCCGAGATCGAGCGCCCCGTTGCCGATGGCGGTGCGGACCTGCGCCGGGGTCCACCCGGGGTTCTGCTGCAGGTGCAACGCGGCGACACCCGCCACGTGCGGCGCCGCCATCGAGGTGCCGGAGCGCGTGGCCGTGCCGCCGCCCGGCGCCGTGCTGAGGATGCTGGTGCCGGGCGCCGTGACCCACATCTGGGGACCGGCGTTGGAGAAGTAAGCCACCACGTCGCCGGTCGTGACGGCGCCGACGGCCATCACGTTGTCGTACGCCGCCGGGTAGGTGATCGGCCCGCCCGAGTTGTTGCCGGCTGCCGCGACCACCACCACGCCGGCCGCCGCGGCCTGGTTGATGGCGTCCTGGTAGGCGGTGAGGGCGGTGCTGGAGGCGATGGAGAGATTGACGACCTTGAGTCCGTTGGCCACCGCCCAGTTGAGCGCCGCGATCTGGTTCGAGGCCCACGATGCGCAGCTGCCCGCCGGGTTGGTCGGCAGCACGATGTGCTCGAACACCTTGAGGGCATAGAGCTGGGCGCCGGGGGCCACACCGATCAGGCCGGCGTCGTTCTGGCGGGCCGCGACCGTGCCGGCGACGTGCGTGCCGTGTCCCCCGCACGACGCGATGTTGTCGGCCCAGGCACTCGACAAGCCGCTCTGGGTGGTGAAGTCATAGCCGCCCACCACCGTGAGGTCGGCGTGGGACGGATCAATGCCGCTGTCAATGATGCCGACCTTGACCCCGGCCCCGGTGAGGCCGCTGCCCCAGGCCAGCTGCGCCCCGACCCGCGTCACGCCCCACGGCACCACGTCGGCCACCGCATCGGCTGGGGCTCGCACCCGGGCCGCCGCACGCGGGGAGATTGGCAGCGGGACGTCGCTCAACTCGGTGAGCACGTCGGGTTCCACGCTGAGCACCGAGGGATCGTTGCGGAGGGCGGCGAGTCGGCTGCCCGCCACCGTGCCGAACACCATGCCGAACTGCGCCGCTTCTCCCCGGAGGGTCACCGCGTGGTCGCGAACGAGGCGGCGGGTGACCTGGTCGAGCTCTCCCCGCGACAGGGGCGGTGCACCGGCCTCGCGCAACTGGCCTGCCGGCGAGGCCAGGCGGATGATGACCCGCGCCGGACCAGAGTCCTGGGCAGCGACGGGCGCGATGGTGCCGTGGAACAGCGCGGCGACCAGGGTCGCCAGAACGGTCCATCGGAAGAGCGGCGGGTTCGACATGGCGAGTCCTGGAACGTCGGTCGCGGAGCCGGGGTCGGGGCGCTGGCGGCGAGGGCACCACACCCTCCCCCCGGCAGCCCGGGATGAGCGCGAGAAAAGTCAACAACTGTGCCAGCCACCAGCCACCGTGGGCGTGCTGCGTAAAACGTTGATTGACAACGTAGTACGGTGCAATTATGTTGTCGGGAACTGTCAACATATCAGACGCCAGGCGAGGCATCCCCTCGCCGCTTGCCGGACCGGCACCGGAATTGCCCGATGGATGGCGGAGTCCCCGATCTCCTGGGAGTATCGTCACCAAGACCGATGCGCTATTCCGTCGTGATCCCGGCCTACCAGGCCGGCGCCACCATCGAGGCGGCCGTGGGTTCTGCGCTGGCGCAGGAACTCGCGCCGGTCGAGGTGCTGGTGGTGGATGACGGCTCGACCGATGACACGGCGGGGCGGGCCGAGGCCGCGGGTGCCCGGGTGATCCGCCAGTCCGCCAATCAGGGTGCGGCGGTGGCCCGGAACATCGGGCTGGCGGCCGCGAATGCCCCGCGGGTGGCACTGCTCGACGCCGACGACACCTGGACTCCAGGCCACCTCAGCGCCATCGCGGCGGCGTTCACCGCGGTCCCTCAAGCCAAGGTGGCGTTCGGGGGGTCATCAAGCACCTCCCCTCGGGGAGTTCGAGATCCCGATTCCCTTCCCGACCCACACCCTCCTGCACCCGCTCGATACCCTGTTGCGCCGCAACCTGGTGCCACTCTCCGCGGCGGTGGTGGACCGTCAGGCGGCCCTGGCCGCCGGCGGATTCGACCCCACGTATCGCATCACCTACGACTACGCCCTCTGGCTCCGGCTGGCGCTCCACGCGGGCTTCGTCCGGGCCGAGGGGGATCGGCCTGCGATACTACGTGCACTCCGGCCAGTTGAGCGCCAACTACCTGTTGCTGCTCGAGGAGTCCTGGCGGGCGCGATTCGCGACGCTGGCGCGCATGCCCCGCGAGGCGGCGAACCGCCACGCCACCGACCTGCTCGCCGCATGGGAACTCGACCTGCTCCGCTCGTGGAACCGTCGCGCGCCGTCCGAGCTGGACTTCCTCCTCGCCCTGGCGGATCGCATTCCGGGAAGCGAAGCGGCACGGCGGCGCTGGCAGCGCCGCCGGCGCGCCCTCCCCTGGCTCCGAGCGCCGCTCGCCTGGTGGGACCATATTCCCCGCAGGCTGCGCACCCGCGTGGCCAAGTTCCGTGGCACCTACGACTACGACCTGGTGGGATGATTCCCCGCCAGGCCACACCGCCCTCCATCCGGATGCCCTGCGAGTGAATCTTCCGACACCGCGCGTGACCGTGGTGGTCCCGATGCGCAACGAAGCGGCCACCATCGCGCAGTGCCTGCAGTCAATCCTCGACAATGTGGTGGAGGGTGGCGCCGAGATCCTCGTCTTCGACGGCGAGAGCACGGACGGGTCGCCCGGCGTGGTGCGCGAGCTGGCCTCCCGGCACCCCGGGCTCCAGCTGCACGACAATCCGGAACGGCTGCAGGCGGTGGCGTTCAACAGGGGCCTCGCGCTGGCCCGCGGCGAGTACCTGGTGCGGATGGACGCCCACACGATCTACGCACCCGACTACATCGCCGAGTGCGTGCGGCTGCTGGAGGAGACGGGCGCCGCGGGCGTGGGGGGCGTGCAGCGTGCCACCGGCACCAACGCCGTGTCCCGCGCCATCGCGGTCGCGGTGTCCTCCCGCTTCGCGGCCGGCGACGCCAAGTACCGCAACGCCGTCACCCCCGCCTGGGTGGACACCGTCTATCTCGGCGCGTGGCGCACCGACACGCTGCGCGGAGTGGGCGGCATGAATCCGCGCTGGGCGGTGAACGAAGACTACGAGATGAACACCCGGATCCGCGCCACGGGTGGCCGGATGTACCTCTCACCCACCATCCGGTCCACGTACTACGTGCGAGCATCGCTGCCCAGGCTCGCCCGGCAGTACGGTCGCTACGGCTTCTGGAAGGCACGCACCCTGGTGCACCATCCCGGATCCGTGCGCTGGCGGCAACTGGTGGCTCCGGCCTTCGTGCTCTCCATCCTCCTCTCGCCCCTGCTGGTGCACTGGTTCGGCGCCCTCGGCGCGGCCCACCTGCTGGCCTACGCCGGTGCCAACCTGCTGGCCAGCGCCATCGCGGCGGCCGGCACGAGCTGGCGCCACCTGCCCCTCCTGCCGGTGATCTTCCTGACGATCCACTTGAGCTGGGGCAGCGGATTCCTCGCCGGCATCTGTTGGTGGCCGTTCGCCGATCGCCGTGCCCCTGCTCGCTAGGCTGCACCGCGCACTCGGTTGGGGTGCGCTGCTCACGGCCTGCCTAGCCACGGCCACCCTCTGGCTGGCGGTTGACCGGCTCTGGTGGCTGCTGCCGCTCGGCTATGGTCCGCGATGGCCGTGGCTCGCCCTGGTCGCGATCGCCTTGCTCACCGGCGGGAGCTGGCCTCGCCGACTCGCCCTCACCGGACTCACCGCCCTGGTGGTGGGATGGGGCCTCCTCGGCCTCCGCCTGCCCCCCATCGGTGGGGCCGAGGCACCACGCGACACGGCAATCCGAGTGGTGATGCTCAATGCCGCCGTCCGGGAGGGGGCGGTGCGCGAAGTGCTCGCCCTCGCGCGGGATTGGGATGCCGACTTGATCGCCGTGGTGGAGTGTCCCAGGCCGTCGCGTGGCATCGAGGTGCCGGGGTATCGCAGCGCCTCGGCACGCGAGGTCTGCACCTGGTCGCGGCTCGACGGCGAACCCGAAGTGCTCATCGCCCCCAGCGACCCGGGCCGCATCGGCTGGAGCGGCACGATCGCAGTGTGGCGACACCGGGGCGGCAACGTGCCCGACATCGGCGTGGTGCACCTGCGCTCGGTGCGCAATGAACTCTCCCGCTTCCTCGATCTTTCGGAGCTGCCCGGCCAGGCCGATTCGATGGCCGCCCGCCACGCCAAGCGCATCGAGGGGTCCCGGTACGCCAGTGCGTGGCTGCTGGGGCGCGAGCCCCGGCCGGCGATCGTGGTGGGCGACTTCAACCTGGTGGTGGAATCGCCGCGGTTCCGGGCCGACTGGGGCCACTGGCGCGACGCCTTCGACGCCGTGGGTCGCGGGACAGGGGCCACCTGGCGGTCACGCTGGTACGGACTGCGGATTGATCATGTGCTGAGCGACGCGCGATGGCGGGCCACCACGGCGCGGGTCGGCCCGCACGTGGGGTCAGATCATCGTCCGGTACTGGTGGAGCTGGTCCCGCGAAGCGAGTGACGTCAGCGCACCACGGCGGCGCGATACTCGCCGAGGGACCGCAGTTCGTAGCTGCCGCGACGCGCCGCGGCCACCACCGACACGGTGTAGCGTCCCGAACGGTTCACGTCGGGCACCTTGAGATGGGCCACGACACCCTTGGCCACGCCCCCGGTGATCACCAGGTCGGCACCCGCGGAAGACGCCACGCCGAACCCCTGATACGCGTTGGCCACCCGCACCGTGTCCACCTGCGCCCCACTCACCCGGAGCTGCACAGCCCCGTCGTCGGTATTCGGGGTGTTGAGCTCGACCGTGAGCCACCCGGGGGTCGCCGGCCCGCCATCGGAGGGACCGGTGCTCCCCTTGGCACACCCCGTCAGGGCGAGGAGTACACTTCCGACCAGGAACGGGCCCCGGAGCCCTGCGAAACGGAGACGGTGATGCGACGCCATGGGAACCCGGTAGTCCTTCGGTCACTGGTCCTGGATGAGCCCGCTGGTGTCAATCTTTTGCAATACCTGAGCCAGTCCGATCGCGCCCGGACGCGATATCTCCAAGTAACGGTTTTGCAACATGTTATGAAATTGGATGTCGGCAGTCACCGGGCCAATCTCTGCACAGTCGGAGCAAAATCTTGACACTGAGAGGCGGCTTCAAGGCGGCCGATGCGGTACTCCTCGTGGCCTGGCTCGGCACCGTGGCCTGGCTCACCCTCCGCCCCGACCCCGCCGCCCGGTGGGCCGCCGATGCCTCCCCGCTCTGGTGCGTGGCCTGCGGCGAGGGTGGCGCCGCCGACCTCGTCCTCAACCTCCTCCTCTTCGTTCCCCTCGGGCTCGTCCTCCACGGCGCCGGCTTCCGGCGCCGGACGGTGTTCTTCGTCGGGGCGGGCATCTCGCTGGCGATCGAACTGGCCCAGGGGCTCCTCATCGAGGGTCGGGATGCCGCGCTGGGCGACGTGATCGCCAACGGCTGCGGTGCTTGGTTGGGGCACGCGCTGAGGGCGGCGTGGCGCGCCCCTCCCCGCTGGGGACCGAACCGGACGGCAACAGTCGCGGTCCTGATCTTCGCCTGGGTGCTCGCCGGGTCGGCGTGGCTGCTCACGCCGGCGCTCTCGGGCCCGATACCGTGGCGAACGCGCGAGGCCGGCGAGTTCGCGGGTCGGCCGCACCACGACGGTTCCCTCCTCGCGGCCCGACTCGGCGGACTCCCGGCGGCGACGCCGCTCCCTGCACCACTCTCGCGGGAGCAGACCGATCGAACCGGGCTCGCCTTCGAGATCCGCTGGGGCGACCCGGTCGCAGCCGTGGCCACACCGGTGTTGCGATTGGAGGACGCCGAGGGATTCGCGCTCGCGGCGCTCAGCGTGACAGCCACCGACGCGCGCGCCTCACTGGCGATCCGCGGTGGCCGGCTCCGACTGCGGACCCCGGCCTGGGTGGTCTCGCTCGACGCCCCGAGGCAGGGCGACGTGGTGCACCTGGCCTATGAATGGTTCCCGGGTGCGGTGACCATGCGCGCCACGACCCCGGGCGGCGAGACGGTGGACTCCGTCCGCATCGGCGCCCAGCACGGTTGGGTGCTCCTCAACCCCTTCGCGCCGGGGCGGGCGGGCGGCGCGTGGACCGGATGGACGTTCGCCTGGCTGCTCGGCTGGGGTGCGGTGGTGGGATTGGGCGCGGCGCGCGCCCCGCGCTGGCCGTGGTGGCTCGCCGCCTCGCTCGCGGTGCTGCTCGCGATCGCCGCCACCGGCGGGGCGCCGGCTGCGGCGCTCGAGGTGGCGGCGTTGATGCTGGGGTGGGTCCTGGGGCTCAGTGCAGCACGACTTCGCCCGCCACCGGTCGCGGCTTGAGGATCCAGGTCCCGGGAGCGATCGGCACGAGGACACCGCGGGTCGTCATCTCCCGACCCGGAATGAAGTTGACCTTGGCCACCGGCAGGTTGGCGTCGAACACCACCGTGGCGGTGTCGGGGTCGGTCGCGATCCGCACGTGGAACTCGGCACCGACGCTGGCGGTGTCGGCGATCACGCTCCGGGGCGCCTGGACCGCGGCGGCATCGAGCGCCCCACCGCGCGCCGTGGTGATCTCCGCGACGGTCACGTCGGTGAGCGGCAGCGGCGCCCGGGACCCGACCGTGAGCACTTCGCCATCGCGCAACACCGGTTGGCCGTGCTCCTGGGCGAGCCGGCCGAGCACGATCACCGAATCGCCGATGTTGTTGCCGTTGCGACCCGGGCGGTGCGCCGAGGGCACCACCCGAAGCTGGGTGCCGCCGCCGGAGAGGAAGGTGGCCTGGTCGGCAAAGGCCTGCAGCGGCGACGTCACCACCCCGTGCACGAAGACGCGGGCGCCCGGCTGCGCGGCCCGGGCCTCGGCCAGGGAGAGGGTCGCATAGCTCACCAGCACCACCGCACCCTTGTTGAGGGTGTCGGCGCGCAGGGGGAAGGCGAGGTTGGCCCCCTCGATCACCGGCAAGCTGTCGCCGATGGTGGCGCGCACCACGTCGAAACGGTACCGGCCCACCGGGACGTTGATGAAAGTGGCCGTGCCGTCGTCCCGCGAATTGGCCAGCATGAAGGTGTCCACCCCACCCTCGGCAAACAGCGCCACGCGGGCGGCCCGCATCACGGTGTCGAACGTCGTCAGGGTGCCGGTGCCGTCGCGGTCGAAGAAGACCGCCACCTGGAAGGTCCCGGTCGGTCCGGGCGGCAGGCCGAGGTCATCACCGGCGTTGGCACATCCCGCCAGGGCGAGCACGGTCGCGGCAGTGAGGAAGCGAGTCATGGTTCAGTTCTCGAGGCGCAGGCCGATGCGGATCGTGCGCGGAGCGGTCCGGCGCGATTGCAGTTGACCGAAATGGTCGTTGAGGACCAGCGGCAGCACGACGGTGCCCTCGCCGGTGAGGGAAAGGGCGCCGGCGGGATCCACCAGCACCGCCGCCCGGTCGGGGATGCCGTGGTTGCTGGCGATCAGGTTGAAGCCCTCGAGGGTGATGTCGAGGCGCCGCGCCCCGGCCGTCATGAAGCCGTAGCGGACGTCCAGGTCGAGACCGTGCACCGCCGGGGACCGGCAGGAGTTGCGGGCCGCCACGGCGCTGTTCTCGACGGTGCACCCGGCGGCCGTGAGCAGTCCGCGCACGCCGTTCACCGCATCGAGCCCCACCGGGTCGTTCGCCGAGGAGCCATCGCCGTTGATGTCCACCCCGGGCGCGAAACCCGGCGTGTACGGCAGGCCGCTCCGCCACCGCCACCGGGCGCCGGCCTGCAGGCGATCGTGGCCATCGCCCCACCGCACCATCACGGCGAGCTGGTGCGGTACGTCGAGGTCGCTCCGTCCGTCGCTCCATTCCTCGGTCGCGGCAGGATCCACGACAATCGCCCGGTCGGAGGGATCGGCGGAGAGCAGGCCGAGCAGGTTGTCCTCGGTGCGCGACCAGGTGTACTCGGCCCGGAGCGCAATCCCGCCGCCGCGCCCATGCGTCAGCGCCGCGCTGAAGAAGCGCTGGCGCGAATAGCCGGTGGACGTGTGGCCCCACACCTCGTCGAAACCGGTCACCCGCGTGTTCGTGCCCGGCTCCGCGGCGATCAGCGAACCGCGGTGATCCAGCACGCCCCAGATGGCGCGCCCGTCCTCGTCGAAGGCGAGGGGGTGGGCCGGCAGGTTGATGTTGTCGCGACGAAGCAGGAAGTCGGTGTGCAGGTACCCACCGCGAACGCTGACGGTGGTGCCCGGTGCCAGCGACTGGGCCACACCGGCCGTGGCGAAATAGTGCCGCGGAGCCCGCACGCCGGGGCCGAAGAAGGAAAGCGCCTGACCCACCACCATGTCGGCGGGCGGCACGGTGGGCGAGGTCACCGTGCCCGACCCGCGCGTCACGGCGATCGGATCAGCAGACCGCGCCACCTCCGCGAGGGTCGCGGGATCGTAGCGACCGCCCATCGTGCCGGCGGCGACTTCGAGGAGGGTCCGCCCCGCGCCGCCCGGGTCCCAGCCGACCGAGAGCCGGGGGCCGATCCCCGAGCGATGGTCCGCAGGAATCAGCGTGTCGATCACGCCGAATGCGGTGCGGAAGTCCGAGTGCACCGCGGCCAGGTCGTCGGGGAGGAACTGGCTCTGGATGCGCACGCCGGCGCGCACGCGCCAGTGCGCATTCGGTTGCCACGTGTCCTGGAGGAAGAACGCCACCTCGGGGACCGAGATGGACGGCGCCGACCCGGACACCGACGCGTCCACCAGGTGGCCCACGCCCGCCTGCAGGTCATCGGCCGAGCCGAAGGTGACCCGGCGATGATCCCGGGCCAGCCAGTCATGGGTGAAGGAGCGCATCGTCACGGCACCACCGATTGCCACCACGTGGGTGGCCCACGGCATCTCCAGCACCTCGCTCAGCGTGACCATCCGCTCGCTGAACTCGCCGGGCAGTTGCGCCACCCCCCCGGTGACGATCCGGTCGAAGGCGCGGACCGTTTCGTCGTCCTCGCTGGTGGTCCATTCCCGACGGGCGGTGCTGAGTCCCAGTCGGGTGGTGGACTGCCAGTCCTCCCCGCGCAGGATGGCACCCGCCCCGAGGAACAGGTCGGTGGCAGAGAGTTCGCTCCCGTCGGCGTTGCCGAGGATGCCCGAAAGGAAGGGATTGGTCTCGGTGCGCGTGGCGCCGGCGGCATTGAGCTGGAAGGTGGTGTTGGGAGACGGCCGCAGCACCAGGCGCGCCTCGCCCCCGAGCTGGTCGCTTCGGCGCACCAGGGGAGCCGGTCCGGGCACCTCGAACGGCGCGGCCGTCGGGTCGGCCTCCTTGCGGTATTCCGCGCGCACGGACCACGATCCCCTGCCATCGGCCAGGAACGAACCGATCCGCGCCCCCGCCGCGAGGGTGCTTGTCGCGGAGTCGCCCGGGTTGTCGAGCGCTCGCGCGAACACCGAACCGCTGGCCCAGGACAGCCAGGCACGGCTCGGCCCGCCCTCGTCGCTGGCGAGGGCGATGGCCCCGCCAGGTGCCGCCACCAGGATTGCATCGTCGCTGCTGCGGCGGTAGCGAGCCTGGGCGGTTGCCGCCGTGCCGAAGAGTGCGGCACCCGGCGCTTCCGCGGGAAGGCCCGGGTGACGCAGCAGCACCTGCTCGAATCCATCCACCAGCAAGCGGGTGTGGGCCGAGCTCACCCCGTTGCCGAAGCCGACAGTTGCGCGCCAGCCCGGATCGAGGGTGAGGCGCTCGGTGAGCGCGGCGGTGAACTCCACCGCATCGGGGTGCCGACCGGCAAGCTCGAGATCGTTCCGCCCGACGACGACCCCGGTCCCCGCCGGAGGGATGCCGTCCACCGGGCGCGCCAGGGGGCCACCCGGCAGCGGCGCGCCGACCGGAAGCCGCAGGTGCAGCGCGACGGTCTCGTCGGCCACCACGAGGACATGGGTGAAGCGCACCGGGACGAACCCGATCTGTTCCACCAGCAGTTCGCGGTCACCCGGCACCATCTGCGTCACCAGCAGGCGCCCGGAGACGTCGGTGGCAAACACCTGCCCCGCCGCCCCTGCGCCGGTGATGGTGACCGTTGCCCTGGGGATCGCGACGCCCCGGTCGTCGGTGACGCGGATCTGGAGCGCTCCGGTTCCGGCACCTTGGGCGACCAGCGGGACGGGATGGGAGACTCCCGCCAGCGCCAGGAGCGTGAGCAGGCGCCAGGGAGCGGTGGAGCCGGGGGTCGAGGCCATGGGGATCCGGTGCGAAGGAGTGAGTCGCGGCACGATTCGCCGATCACGCGTGCACGTCGGGTGCCACCCCGTCAGGTCGGCGCTGGTGGCGACGCGCCACAGTGCGGATGACCCAAGATCGACCGGATCGTTGCGTGGGCGCAACGCCTGGGCGCCTCCCCCACGGGGTGGCGCTAACTTCATCAGGTGTCCCGCCTTTCCTTCCGCGGCCGCCTCCTCCTGACCCTGCTGACCGTGACCGTGATCTCGGTCGCGGTGATGACGGTTGCCGGGGTGGTGACCCTGCGGGCGATCCCCGAGCTCCGACTCGGCGCCGACCAGCCCGAGGTGGAACGGCTTCGCGCCACCGGCAGCGAGCTGATCACCTCGCTGAATGGGATCCCGCTCTCACCCTCGGGTGAGGCGGCCA
Source organism: uncultured Gemmatimonadaceae bacterium (assembly GCA_964574665.1). GTDB lineage: Bacteria > Gemmatimonadota > Gemmatimonadetes > Gemmatimonadales > GWC2-71-9 > Palsa-1233. Next base: position 12,244 of record CAZNOJ010000026.1, on the reverse strand, counting down.
AGCGCGCCCACCAGCAGGCGATGCAGGAGTTCCTCACCCGGGTGCGAAACATCCAGGCCCTCACGCGGAACACGGTGCGGGGCGAGGGCTTCCCCACCGTGGTCGCCCTCACGGCGTTGGTGCTGCTGGTGGTGGTCGGGCTCATGGTGGCGCTGTTGTCGCGGCAGTTCTCCCGCCCGCTGGAGGAGGTGGTGGAGTGGACCGGCCGGATCCGCCGCCGGGAGCCGCTGCCGAGCGAGGCCGAGCTGCAGGCCGGGATTCCGGAGTTCGCCGCGCTGCGCAACGCGCTCCGCGACCTGGCCACCTCGATCGAGCAGGGCCGCCGCGCGGAGCTCGAGGCCGAGCGGCTGCGCACCTTCGGCGAGGTGGCGCGCCGCGTGGCGCACGAGATCAAGAACCCGCTCACCCCGATCCGGCTGGCGGTGCTACAGATGCGGCGCACCGGGGCACCCGGCCTCGAGGAACCGCTCGAGGTCATCGCCGCGGAATCGGCGCGGCTGGAGGCGATGGCCCGCGAGTTCGCGGAACTGGGGCGCCTCCCCGAGACCGTGGCCACGCCGGTGGACCTGCGCGAGCTGCTGGAGGAGATGCTGCGCGCCGCCGTCCCCGACACGATGGCCCGCGAGTTCCACGCCTCCGACGACACGGTGGTGATGGAGGCCCAGTACGATCCGCTGCGCCGCGCCTTCAGCAACCTCTTCCGCAACGCGGTGGAGGCCTGTCACGGCGAGGGCACCGTGGGCGTGTCCCTCACCCGCCAGCCCGACGGCATCACCATCGCCATCTCCGACACCGGACCCGGCGTGCCCGCCGAGAAGCGCGAGGTGATCTTCGCCCCGTACTTCACCGACAAGCGTGACGGCACCGGGCTCGGCCTCGCCATCGTGCGGCAGACCATCGAACAGCATGGCGGCACGATCGCCGTCACCGACCGTCCGGGCGGCGGCGCCACCTTCCTGATCCGGCTACCCGCATGAGCACCCGCATCCTGATCATTGACGACGAGGGCAACATCCGCCGCATGGTGGGGGCCCTCCTGCGCGCCGAGGGATTCGACGTGGTCGAGGCCGCCAACGGCAACGCCGGCCTGCTGGCGCTCCCCGAGGCAAAGCCCGACCTGATCCTGCTGGACCTGATGATGCCGCCCGGCCCGGACGGCCTCGCCACGCTGGAGAAGATCCGCGCCCTCGACGCCGACATCCCGGTGATCATGATGAGCGGCAAGGCCCAGCTCTCGGATGCCGTGCGCGCGGTACAGATGGGGGCGTTCCAGTTCCTCGAGAAGCCGCTGGCGCCGGAGTCGCTGCTGGTGGCGGTGCGTTCCGCGGAGACGCTGGTGCGCACCCAGGCGGAGAACCGCGCCCTGCGCGCGCAGCTCGGTCCGGAACCCGACCTGGTGGGGCGGGCCCCGGCGATGCTCCACGTGCGCGAGTTGATCTCCCAGGTGGCGCCCACCGAGGCGCGGGTGCTGATCCTCGGCGAATCGGGCACCGGCAAGGAACTGGTGGCCAGCGCGATCCACCGCGGCAGCTCGCGCGCCGAGGGGCCCTTCGTCTCCGTCAACTGCGCCGCGATCCCGCGCGACCTGGTGGAGAGCGAGATGTTCGGCCACGAGCGCGGGGCGTTCACCGGCGCCACCGATCGGCGCACGGGACGCTTCGAGCTGGCCGATGGCGGCACCCTCTTCCTCGACGAGGTGGGCGACCTGCAGCTCGAGGCGCAGGCCAAGCTCCTGCGCGTGCTGGAGACCGGCGAGATCCAGCGAATCGGCGCCGAACGGAGCCGGCACGTGGACATCCGCGTGCTGGCGGCCACCAACCGCCGGCTGGAGGACGCCGTGAGCAACGGCGGCTTTCGCGAGGACCTGTACTTCCGGCTCAACGTGTTCCCGATTGCGCTGCCCCCGTTGCGGGAACGGCTCGGCGACCTACCCGACCTGGTGGCGCACCTGGCCGCGCGGCTCCGGCCGCGCCACCCGCCCCGCTTCACGCCCGAGGCGCTGGCCGCCCTGGCGCGACACAACTGGCCGGGCAACGTGCGCGAACTCGCCAACATCGTGGAGCGGCTCGCGATCATCGGTGGCGACGAAGTGACCGCCGACCTGGTGCCGCGGGTGCTCTCGACGGGGATCCAGGGGCTGCCGGGCAGCGGCACCGCCGCGGCCCCGTCGCGCCCGGCCGTGCCGGATGGCCGCTCGCTCTCCGATCGGCTCGATGCCTATGAACGCGAGCAGATCACCGGCGCACTCGAGGGAGCCGGCGGCAACATCGCCGAAGCGGCTCGACTGCTGCAAACCGATCGCGGCAACCTGTACCGAAGGATGCGCCGGCTCGGCATCCGAGGGGGAAGTGAATGAGCACTCGACCACGCGGGCTGCGCTGCGCCCCAGTCGCCCGGATCCTCTGCATCCTCGGGTTGACCACCCGTGCCGTCGCGGCGCAGGACACCGCCGGGGTGTCGATCGACTTCGGCGGGGTCAGCGACCGCGCCGTGGCGGTCGCCGGGATTCCCGACTCCGTGCTGGCCCGGGCCCTCGCGAAGTTCAACGATCCGGTGACGCTGCGCGCCTACGGCGGTGCCCAGATCAATGCGCCGGTCGGGGGCACCCTTGGCGTCCATGCCGGCGATGCCCGGATCGCCAGCCGGGTGGACGGCGACGTCGTGATCATCAACGGCTCGCTCCGGCTCGATTCCTCGGCGGTGATCACCGGCGAGATCATCGTGCTCGGCGGCCGCTTCTACCCCGATCCCGGTGCGCGCTACCGGCTCCCGGTGGTGGCCTACCCCGAGCGCGCCTCGGTGCGCCGCACCGGCAACGCGACGCTGGAGCCAACCTCTCCCACCCCGTCGCTGCGAGACCTGGCCGGTCGGGTGTCGTTCCAGCGCGGCCCGTTGCTGGTCGCCCCGCGCCTGGACTTCGGCGTGTACAACCGCGTGGAGGGCCTGCCGCTCCTGATCGGCCCGGCGATCGCGTGGCAGGTGCGCCCCGGGCTCACGGCCCGGCTCGATGCCGAGCTGATCCTGCGCACCGCGCAGGATCCCTCCGGTGCCCGCGACGACACCGGCTGGCGGCTCCGTGCCGTGGCCGACCTCGCGGGGGAGCGCGCGCTCCGGATCGGGATCGAGGCCGGCAACGAGGTGGTGGCCACCGCGGACGAACCGCTCCGGCCCGCCGAGTCGTCGCTCGCGGCACTGGTGCTCCGGCGCGACCACCGCGACTGGCTGGCGCGCCGCGGCACGCGGGCGTTCGTGGCGTGGGATGCGCGGCCCGGGCTGACGCTCGAGGCGGGGTTCGGGGTGGCGCGGGAACGCTCGGTGCCCGCGCTGGACGCCTTCTCGATCCTGCGCGGCGGCGAGACGTGGCGCGCGAATCCCCTCGTGGACGACGGCCGCTTCACCACGGTGACGGCGGCGGTGAGCTGGGACACGCGTGACACGCCCCTCACGCCGCGTGACGGCTGGTGGCTGCGCGGCGGGGTGCAGCACACCACCAGCAGCGAACTCACCCCCACGCTGCTGCCGGAGCAGATCCGCGACCCGCTCCCCAGCGACGGGTATGGCGCCGTGGAGGGGTGGTTCGACCTCCGCCGCTACCAGCGCATCGACTTCCGTCACGCGGTGCACTTCCGCCTGGCCGGCGAAGGATGGCTGGGTGGCGACCCGCTCACCGTGCAGCGCCGGCACGGCCTGGGCGGCACCGACGAGCTGTTCGCCTATCCGTTCCGCGCCGTCACCTGCGACGTCCGTCGCCGGCCGGACCCGGCCCAACCCGCGCTCTGCGACCGCCGCATGGTGGCCCAGGTGGAGCTGCGCCGCCGCTTCGACATCGGGATCTCGACGCGGATCGGGCCCTACGGCCTCGGCATTGACCAGGTGGACGCCGTGCTGCTGGGCGACTTCGGCTCGGCGTGGCTGGCCGGTGACGGACCGGGCCAGGTTCCCGCCGGACGGATCCAGGACATCGCCGAGTGGCGCGGCATGCTCGGTGCCGGGATCGATGGGGGCTGGTTCGGCCTCTACCTCGGCCAGTCCGTCACCGACGACGAACCGCTCCACTTCACGTTCCGGCTCCAGCGCCGGTTCTGATCGGACCGATGCGCCGGCTTCTCCTCCTCGCCACGCTGCTGGCGGGCGTCGCCTCGACGGCGACTGCCCAGCGCGGCGCGCGCGTGGAGGTGAGCGTGGATCCGGCCAACCGGGATCCCCGCGTCCGGATCCGCAACCTGATGAACGAGGAGCGCTGGCGCGAGGCGATTGACGACGCCTTCCGGATCTCGCTGCACTGGCGGGTCGAGCTCTGGAAGCGGCGCACCTTCTGGTCGAGCAATCTGCGGGAGGTGGAGTTCACCACCGTGATCCGCCGCGAGCCGCTGCTCGGCCAGTACTTCATCACCTATTTCACGCCAGGACGCCAGCCCCAGGAATTCACGTTCTCGTCGCCGGAGGCGTTCGTGCTCCAGCTGGAGCGGGTGATCGACATCAACCGCATGGGGCCGAGCACCGAGGGGGAGTGGTACTACGTGGCCAACGTCCAGGTGTCCGCCCTCGACGAGGAGCAGTTCGCCGAGATGCAGCGCTTCCTCGGGGGCGACGCCAGCGGCAACGGCGGCGGCCTCGGCGGCTGGCTGCTCCGGCGCGTCGGCCTCCCCTCCCAGAACCTCGCCCCGGCGCGTTCGGCCACGTTCCGGGTGCCGTAGCCGAGTCACGAGATACGAGACACGAGGAAAGCGACACCGCTCGGGACGAGGTCATGGCCTCTCGTATCTCGTCTCTCGCCTACCTCGGCTTG
>CAZNOJ010000026.1:0-7355 GCA_964574665.1 uncultured Gemmatimonadaceae bacterium | reverse complement strand
CGCTCGGGACGAGGTCATGGCCTCTCGTATCTCGTCTCTCGCCTACCTCGGCTTGAGCGCCGCCAGCGCATCCTCGCCGTAGAAGAGGCGGATGTACTTCTGCTGCGGTGGCGAGAGCCGGCGGATGGCCCAGGAGAGGTGCACGAAATGCGGCTCGGTGGGCACCGTGTGGGGCCGCATCCCGATCTCCTCGGGCAGGTGGTTCCCCTTGCGGGTGTTGCAGCTCGAACAGGCGGTCACCACGTTGTCCCATTCATTGCTGCCGCCGCGGGACTGCGGGACGACGTGGTCGCGGGTGAGGCATTCGCGCGGCTTGAGGTGCGACTGCGGCCGGGAGCAGTACTGGCAGGTGTAGCCGTCGCGGGCGAAGAGGAAGGTGTTGGTGACCTGGCGACGGAAACGGCGGGGGACGTGCACGAACCGGACGAGGCGGATGATCGCGGGTCGCGGCACCCGCATTCGGGCGCTGCGTATCGGCTCGGGGCCGTCGGCTTCGACGATCTCCGCCTTCCCCTCGATGACGAGGCGGAGCGCACGACGGGTGGGAACCATCGTGAGCGGTTCGAACGAGGCGTTGAGGGCGAGGCAGCGCACCCGATGCTCCGGAAGAGTTATGTACGGATACCCATTCGGGGGGCGGGATTCAAGTCCACGTGGCGCCGGCCGCGCGGTGCACCGCGCGGCCACCCAGCCAGGTCCCCAGCACGTCGTCGCGCGTGGCAGCCAGCACCGCCGCGACCGGGTCGTCGTGCGGGCCGAGCCGCACGGCGGCGAGGTCGCCCTGGAGGCCGCGCCGGAGCGTGCCGCATTCGCCGTCCCGCCCCAGGGCGGCCGCGCCGCCCTGGGTGAGGGCGCGCAGCGTCTCCTCCGCCGACCATCCCGCCAGCACCTGCGCCGCCCGCGCCTCGGCGAAGAGGTCGGGTGGGGCCACGGAGATCTCCGAGTCGGTGCCCAGCCCCACCCGGAGGCCCCGCGCGAGGAACTCCCGGACCGGCGCATCGGCGCCGTGGTGCACCCGGTTCGACCGTGGGCAGTGTGCCACCGCACAGCCGTGTCGCGCCATCAAGTCGGCATCGGTGGCCGTGGCCTCGATCACGTGGACGCAGAGCGTCCGCGGCGAGAGGAGCTGCTGCCGCTCGAGAAACGCGACCGGTGTCACCGCTGCGTCGGTGGGCCGCGGGATGCCGCGGCGCTGCCAGTCGTCGGCGAACGGCCCCGTGAAGTCGCGCAGCAGCGCCGCCTCGCCGGCCGGCTCGGCGATGTGGAGCGCCATGGGCGCGCCGTGCGCCCGGGCCAGCGCACCGGCACCGGCGTAGAGGGCGGCGCTCACCGTGTACGGCGCGTGGGGCGAGAGCCCCAGCTCGATGCGGCCCGTGGCGTGGACCGCGAGGCGGTCGAGTTCCCGCGCGTAGCGACGGAGCGCGTCGGGGGCCTCGTCGGGGTGGGGACCGAACACCTCATGGTGCGCCGCACCACTGGCCCCCACGCTGGCCATCGCCTCGATCACCGCACCGGTGCTGCCGGTGTCGCAGAAGGTGGTGACGCCCCCGCGCCACATCGCCTCGATCCCCCGGACGGACTGCTCGAGGAACTCCTCGTGGCTCCGCGTCGCCTTGACCGCGATCACCTGGCGGATCCAGTCGAGGAAGTCCCGGGCCTCGACCTGCCCGGCGAATCCCGTCAGCTCGAGATGGGTGTGGGTGTTGACCAGTCCCGGCAGGAGCACCACCTGGCCGAGGTCGAGCGGGAGGGCCGCGGGCGGGGTCGGCACCAGCGCGTCGGCATCCACGGCGGCGATCCGGCCGTCGTCGTCGAGGAGCACCGCGCCATCGCGGATCGGCGGCGAGGCCACGGGCACCACCCACGCCGCCCGGAACCGCTGCATCAGTCGGTTTCGCCTGGCGGACCGTAGGGGGAATGCACCGGACAGAAATCACGCGGCTCACTGCCCGGGGCGAAGCGGCGCACTTCCACCAGCTCGCGCGGACAGAAGGGCGTGGCCCGGAATCCGGTGCTGCGGTCCACCTCCACCGACCGCAGCATGTCGGCCGGTTCGGCCCAGCCGCCCGGGGCCGGGCGACGCTGGTAGATCTCCAGCATGAACTGGGTGTAGGCCGGCGCCGCCAGGCGACCACCCTGGGCGTTGACCGTGATCGGCTTCAACTGGTCGAACCCCATCCAGACCCCGGCCACCAGGTCGTTGGTGAAGCCGATGAACCAGACGTTGTTGTAGTCGTTGGTGGTTCCGGTCTTGCCGCCCGAGGGCACGCGGAACCCGGCGTTCCACACCCGGCTGGCGGCGGTCCCGCTGGTGACCACGCCGCGGAGCGCCGAGGTCATCAGGTACGCCGTGGCGGGATCGAGCACGCGACGCAGTGACGGCTCGTGCTCGAAGATGATCCGGCCCTGGCGGTCCTCCACGCGCAGGATGGCGTTGGGCTCGCTGCGCACGCCGAGGTTGGCAAAGACGGAGTACGCCGCCACCATCTCGATGGGGTACACGTCCGGGGAGCCCAGGAAGATGGACGGCACGGCGGGCACCCTGGTGGTGATCCCGAACTTGCGCGCCTCGTCCACCACTTCCGCCACGCCAACCTGCAGCCCCAGCTTCACCGCGATGGAGTTCACCGACCGCCAGAGCCCCTCGCGGAGCGTCATCGGCTGCATGGTGAAGCGCCCGTCGTAGTTCTGCGGCTCCCAGTTGGGCTGGTCCGGGATCGGCACCGAGACCGGCTCGTCCACCTCCACCTGGTCGAGCGACCAGCCCCGCTCCAGCGCCGCGGAGAACACGATCGGCTTGAAGGTGGACCCCGGCTGCCGCCGCGCCTGCACCGCCCGGTTGAACTTCGAGTCCTCGAAGTCGCGACCGCCCGTCATCGCGATGATGTTGCCGGTGCGGGCCTCCATCACGATGGCGGCCCCCTGGAGGTACGGGGTGTTGACGTGTTCCGGGCGCTCGTCGCCCAGGGCCTCGAGGTAGTCGCGGTAGGTCTGGTGCCGGTAGCGGGGTTCCGCCTCGATCAGCTCGAGCTGCGCCGCCATGGCCCGCTCCACGGCGGCCTGGGCATCGAGGTCGAGGGTGGTGTAGATGCGGTAGCCCTCGGTGTAGAGCGCGCTGCCGTAGCGTGCCTCGAGTTGCTGCCGCACGTACTCCACGAAGTACTCGCCGATCCCCTCGAAGTCCGAGCGCGACGACAGCGCCAGCGGATACGCCTGCCAGGTCTCGGCCTCGTCGGGGGTGAGCACCCCGGCCACCCGCATCAGGCCGAGCACCACGTTGCGCCGCTGCACGGCGAGGTCCGGGTTGCGGCGCGGGTTGTAGCGCGTCGGCCCCTTCGGGATGGCCGCCAGCATCGCCGACTCGGCGGCGTTCAGCTCGCTGGCGTGCTTGCCGAAGTAGCGCTGGGAGGCCGACTCCACGCCGAACGCCCCGTTGCCGAGCGGGATCTGGTTGAGGTAGAGCTCGAGGATGCGGTCCTTGGGATACCGCGCCTCGATCTGCCGCGCGACCTTGATCTCCCGGACCTTGCGGATCACCAGGGCGAAGCCGCGCCGCTGGCGGCGGTCAATGTCCTCGGGGAAGAGGTTGCCGGCGAGCTGCATGGTGATGGTGGAGGCGCCGCGCGGCTGGCCGAGCAGGGCGTCCTTGGCGGCCGCGAAGACGCCGAACCAGTCCACGCCGTGGTGGTCGTAGAACCGCTTGTCCTCCACCGCGAGGAACGCCGCCGGCAGCGAGGGCGCCATCGAGTCGAGGGTGATGACGGTGCGGCGCTCGCGGTAGAAGTCGGTGATCAGCCGGCCGTCGGCGGCGAAGACCTTGGAGGCCTGGTAGGGATCGTAGACGGTGAGGCCGGCGATGGACGGGCAGCGGTCGGCGCCGGCGCAGGCGCGGAACCAGACGCCGCCGACCACCACGGCGCCGAACAGCGCCAGCGCGCCCGCGGCGATCAGCAGCCGCCGCGCGAGCGGTGAGGTGGGCCAGGGCCCTCGGGAAAGCCAACTCGGGGGCCAGCGAACGCGCCGTCTTGCCATTGCCGAAAGCTACCCCGGGCGGGCGGTGCTTGCACGGCCGCGCGCGCACCCGGCATCTTCCGCCGTGATGAGCCACATCCTCGACGTGCTGAGCGGCCGCGGCATGGTGCACGACGCCACGCCGGGCCTTGCCGAGCGCCTCGCCGCGGGGCCGATCACGGCCTACGTCGGCTTCGACCCCACGGCCGACTCCCTGCACGTGGGCAACCTGGTGCCGGTGATGGCCCTGGCCTGGCTGCAGCGCCTCGGTGGCCGGCCGCTGGTGCTGGTGGGCGGCGGGACGGGGATGGTGGGCGACCCGTCGGGGAAGCGCGCCGAGCGGCCGATGCTCACCGAGGAGGCGGTGCGCTGCAACGCCGCCGCGATCCGCACCCAGCTGGGCCGGTTCTTCCGCTTCGGCGAGGGTCATACCGACGCCGTGATGCTCGACAACGCCGCGTGGCTGCGCGACCTCCCGCTGCTGGCGTTCCTCCGCGACGCGGGGAAGCACTTCACCATCAGCTACATGCTGCAGAAGGAGAGCGTGCGCACCCGGCTCGACGACGGGATCTCCTTCACCGAGTTCAGCTACATGCTGGTGCAGGCCTACGACTTCGCCCACCTCGCGCGGCACCACGGCTGCGAGCTGCAGATGGGCGGCAGCGACCAGTGGGGCAACATCACCGCGGGCATCGAGCTGGCGGCCCGGCGCGACGACCGCAAGCTGCACGCCCTGGTGCTGCCGCTGCTCACCACCGCGGCAGGCGCCAAGTTCGGCAAGAGCGAGCAGGGCAACGTCTGGCTCGATCCGGCCCGCACCTCGCCGTACCAGTTCCACCAGTTCTGGCTGCAGGTGGCCGACGCCGACGTGGAGCGCCTGTTGCACTTCTTCACCTTCCTCGAGCGCGACGAGATCGCCCGGGTGATGCGGGAGCAGCAGGCCGATCCGGGGGCCCGCCCCGCGCAGCACCGGCTGGCCGACGAGGTGACCGCGCGGGTCCACGGCGACGACGCGGTGGCGCGCGCCCGGCGCGCCGCGGGGATCCTCTTCGGGGGGGCGCCGCTGGCGACGGCCGACACCGACACCCTCGCGATGCTGATCGCCGAGGTGCCGGCGATCCACGTCACGACGGCCGAATTCGACGCCGGCGTCCCGGTGCTCGACGCCTTCGTGCGCAGCGGCCTGGCGTCGTCGCGCAAGCAGGCGCGCCAGTTCGCCGGCGACGGGGCCCTGCTGGTCAACGACGCACCGACCGACGGGCAGGGAACCCTCGGCCCCGGCCACCTGCTGGCGGGTCGCGCCGTGCTGCTGCGCCGCGGCAAGCGGCAGTGGGCGGCGCTCAGGATCGGCGACTGAGCGCCGATGCTGGTCCTCATGTCGCTCCGTGCCGCCTGGACGCTGGGCGTGGCCGCCCTGCTGGCCACCTGCACCGGCGGCGTGCCAGGCACCGGCGAGCAGCCGCCGCCCCCGCAGGCTCCGCCACCTCCGCCGCCCCCGCCGCCGGTGCCGCCCCCCGTGACGGATCCCGACCTCGGGCTCAACGCCTCGCTCAACGGCAAGCCGATCTTCCCGGCTGCCAACCTGTGGAACCTCCCCGTGGACACCGCGGCAGTGGATCCGGCCTCGGCCGCGATCCTCGAGCGGATCGGCCTCAATGACCGGTTGCATCCCGACTTCGGCGCCAACTGGAATGGCGGCCCCTTCGGCATTCCCTACATCGTGGTGGACGCGGGCACGCCACGCCACACGATCCCGTTCGACTATGCATCGGAGAGCGACCCGGGTCCCTACCCCGTGCCGCCCGATCCGCCGATCGAGCCGGGAGGTGATCGGCACCTGCTGGTGATCGTGCGCGGCGAGTGGAAGCTGTACGAGCTCTTCAACCTGCGGCAGGAGAACGGCTCGTGGCGTGCCGGGTCCGGGGCGATCTGGGACCTCGCCTCGGGGGCGCCCCGTCCTCCGGGGTGGACCTCGGCCGATGCCGCCGGCCTGCCGATCCTGCCGGGCCTGGTCCGCTACGACGAGGTCGTCCAGCGCGGCGAAATCACCCACGCCTTGCGGTTCACGGTTTCCCGCACCCGCCGGGCGTATGTGGCCCCCGCCTCGCATTGGGCGTCGTCGTCCACCCATCCGCTCGACCCGCCGATGGGGATGCGGGTGCGGTTGCGGGCCGACGTGGACGTGAGCGGCTTCCCGCCGGCGGCCCAGGTGGTGCTGCGCGCCCTCAAGCGGTACGGGATGATTCTCGCCGACAACGGCTCCGACTTCTACCTGAGCGGGACCGCCGACGCGCGCTGGAACGACGCGGCGATGAACACGCTCAAGCAGCTGCGCGTGCACCAGTTCGAGGTGGTCCGCATGGAGGGGGTCGTGACCCCCTGACTGGTCCGGAACTTGCGCCCCCGGCCCCCATGTCCTCGCGCCTCCGGCACGCCCTCGCCACCGGCCAGGGTCCCTGGGCCAGGCGGGCCCGTGCGATGCGGCGCGGGATCCTCCGCGGGGCGATCCCGTGGCCGCGACTCCTGGTGGTCCCCTACCGTCTGGTCTATGTCGGGATTCGTGGCCTCGTGCACTGGTTCCGGCGCGTCTTCGTGGCCGAGCCGATCTTCCGTTCGTACTGCACCAGCATCGGCCGCGGGTTCCACACCGACATCTACGTGCACTGGGTCCAGGGTGCCGGTCGGATCGTGATCGGCGACGACGTGCTCATTGACGGGAAGTGCTCGTTCACGTTCACCAATCGCTATGACAAGAGTCCCATCCTCTCGATCGGATCGCGGTGCTACATCGGCCACGACTGTCGTTTCGTGGTCGCGCGAAGCATCGAGATCGGCAATGATGTTCGCCTGGCAACCGGGGTCACCCTGCGGGAGGCGTCTGGCCATCCGCTCAATCCGGCCCGTCGCGCGGCCGGGGAAGCCGCACCGCCGGAAAGCGTGAAGCCGATCCGCATCGAGGATGGCGCATGGCTCGGCGCCGATGCCACGATCCTTGGTGGCGTCACCGTGGGGCACGGATCGGTGGTGGCCACCTGCGCCGTGGTGACGCGCGATGTCCCTCCTGGTGTCGTGGTCGCCGGCAATCCGGCCAGGGTGGTGCGGGAGGGCATCGAATCGGGCACCGCCTGATCGTCCTCAGGACTTCCGAGTACTTGTCGCCCTGAGCCCGCATTACGGATGGGTGGTGTGGCGGCGACACCACATACGGCTTTCCCCTCGGCCTCTGCGAGGGGGCGGATCCCCCGAATCCCGGCTTCTCGCCGCCTCGGAGTTTCCCCCGCCGGGGCACATGACTTGCTCCTGATGGGGCCGATTCCCGGCACGCAGTTCCCGACGACCGGCCT
>CAZNOJ010000025.1:14446-28658 GCA_964574665.1 uncultured Gemmatimonadaceae bacterium | reverse complement strand
GGATGTGGGTGCGCACGGTGTCGAGGGTGATGCCGAGGCGCTCGCCGATCTCGCGGTAGCGGAAACCCTCCACCAGCAGCTCCAGGATCTCGCGCTCCCGCGGGGTGAGCTCCGCGGCCGCATCGGGGGCGCGCACCGGGCGATGGAAGAAGTCCACCACGCGCCGCGCGATCCGTCCCGACATCGGCGATCCGCCGGCGTGCAACGTGCGAATCGCCTCGAGCAACTCATCGGGCGGGGTGGTCTTGAGCACGTAACCATTGGCGCCCGCGCGCAGCGAGTCGAACACGCGGGTGTCGTCCTCGTAGACCGTGAGCATCATCACCTGGACGCCGGCATGGCGCGACCGCACCAGTCGCGCGGCCTCGATGCCATCCATGCCGGGCAGCCCGATGTCCATGAGCATCACGTCGGGCACCTGCCGGCCGATCGCGGCGAGGGCCGATTCGGCGTCCCCCCACGCCCCGGCCACGGCAAACCCGGGCGCCGCCGCGACCAGGGCCTCCAGCCCGGTACGCACCGCGTCGCGGTCCTCCACGATGCCCACCCGGATCATCACCGGATCCGCTCCGGCGGCACCGGCAGCGGCACATCGAGCGTGATCGTGGTGCCGCGCCCCGCGGCGCTGTCGAGCGTGACCGTGCCGCCCAGCGCCTCGGCACGGCGGCGGAGGTTGCGGAGGCCGAGATGCCGGCCCGGCTGCTGGGCGTGCGGATCGAAGCCGTGCCCGTCGTCGCGGACCACGAGCACCAGCCGCCCGCCCTGGGCACCGAGCGTCACCGCCACCTCGCCGGCACGGGCGTGGCGCACCGCGTTGGTGAGCGACTCCTTGAGCACCAGGAAGAGCTGGCGCCGGAAGTCGGGCGGAGTGCCCTCGTCCCACCCGCTGCCGTCGAGCTCGAGGCGCGACACCACACCAGCATGCTCGAGCACCTCGGCGGCGTACTCGCGCAGGTACGGCACCAGGCGGCCCGGGCGGTCGTTCTCGGGGTTGATCGCCCAGATGATCTCCCCCGTGGCGGCGATCAGGCCCCGGGCCCGCTCCACCACGGCAGCCAGCGCCGAGGCCGCCGGCGTGGGGGAGCGCAGCGCCGCCTCGCCCAGCAGGGCGATCTCGGTGAGGCCGGCTCCCACCTCGTCGTGCATGTCGCTCGAAATCCGGGCGCGCTCGCCTTCGAGCGCCTGGGCGTAGGCCAGCGTCGCCAGCTCGTGCCGGTGTCGTGCCCGCTGCACCATCGCCGTCACCCACGACACCAGAGCCACCGCCGCCAGGGCGAGCGCGACGCGGAACCACCACGTCTCCCAGAACCACGGCTCCACCACCAGCGGCAGCGCGATTCCCGCCTCGTTCCAGATGCCGTCGTCATTGGAGGCGGCGACGCGCAGCGTGTGCTGCCCCGGCGGAAGGTTGGTGTACGACGCGGTGCGCGCCGTCCCGGCCTCGCGCCACTGCCGGTCGAACCCCTCGAGCCGGAAGCGATACGCGTTCCGGGACGGCGCCGTGAACGACAGCGCCGCCGCCGTGAAGGTGATGGTGTACTCGTCGGGCGCAAGCCGGAGCGGCACGTCGGGATCCACATGCCGCTGCACCACGCTTCCCGACCGCGTGGCCCGCTCCACCGCGGTGATCACCACGGGAGGCACGTACGTGTTGTCGTGCAGGTCGGCGGGATGGAAGGCCGTCAGGCCGGCGTCGCCGCCGAAATAGATGGTCCCGTCGCTCGCGCGCAGCGCCGCCCCGCGATTGAACTCGAGGTTGCCGATGCCGGTGGACGGATCGAAGCGGCGGAATCGCGCCGCCGCCGGGGCGCCAGGGTCGAGGCGCACCAGGCCACGATTGGTGCCCAGCCAGAGCCGGCCGGCGTCATCGGGGACGATCGAGTAGACCGCCGCGCTCGCCTGCGGATCGGGATTGTCGAAGTGGGTGGCGATACCGGTGACGGGATCGAGGCGATCAATCCCGCCGTGCGTGCCGACCCAGAGCGCGCCGGACGGATCCGGATGGATGGCCATCACGACGTCGTGCCGGAGCGAGGTGGTGTCACGGACCACATGCCGATGCATTGACGCCTGGCCCGTCTCCGGACGGTAGGCCACCAGGCCGGACGACGTCCCGATCCAGAGTCGACCGGCGTGGAAACGGAGCGCATTGATCGCGCCGAGTCCCGCTATGGGCACCGGCTCCGGCACGCCGCCCTCGCGCAGGCGGAAGAGGCGGAACGACGTGCCGAGCCAGAGCGTTCCGGCGGAATCGTGGGTCATGGCCCGCACCGAGACCAGCTCTCCCGCACGGCCCTCGGGAAGTGCCACCCGCTGGATCACGTCGCGCGCCGGGTTGATCCGGACCGGCCCCTCGTCGGTGCCCACCCACACCCCGCCGGACCGCGCCGGTGCCAGGCTCCAGACCCAGTCACTCGGCAGGGAGCGGGTGGTGCGCGCATCGTGCCGGTAGCGCATCACCGCGCCGGTGGTGCGGTCAATCCGGTTGACGCCACCGCCCAGGGTGCCCACCCAGAGCGCACCGTCGGCATCCTCGTGCAGCGCCATCACCAGTCCGCTGCTCAGCGTATTGGCGTCGTTGGGATCGTGCTGGGCGAAGCGGATCGCCTTGGCGGCGGGATCCCAGCGATGCAGCCCCCAGACCGTGCCGGCCCACATCCCGCCCGCGCGGTCGCGCAGCAACGCCATCACCCAGTTGGCCGACGACGGTCCACCCGGGAGCTCAAGCGTGTGGCGCTCCACCGTGGTGCGCGCGGGGTCGAGGCGGAGCACGCCGTTGAGCGTGGCGAGCCAGAGCCAGCCGTCGGGATCCTGCAGGATGTCCGCGGTCCCGAGCGAGTCGCTGCTGCCCGGGTCGAGCGCGACCCGGGCGATGATGCCGGCCGCGGGATCCAGTCGGCGGAGTCCGTAGCCGGTGAACCAGAGCATGCCGTCGCGATCCACCAGGATCCGCGCGAACCGGCGCACGGGCAGGCCGTCCTCCCGCGCGCCCAGCACCCGACCGCTGCGCTGGGCGAGGTCGTGCCGTTCCACCTGCTGGGTGACGATGGTGAGCCAGAGCACCCCGTGCGCGTCGAACGCGCCATCGGTGGCCAGCGTGCCCGGCACCAGCCGCGCGGCGACCGGGACAATGCGGCCGGTGGTGACGTCGAATCGGTGGATCGAATCCGCGGTGGCGAACCAGGCGGTGCCTTCGCGGTCGGTGAAGATCGCCGCATCGGTGATCGCCACGGTCTCCACGCGTTCGTGATCGGGGCCCACCAGGCGGGCGATGCGCGCCACCTCGCGGTCGTCGGCCACCACGGCCACCCAGAGGTTGCCGGCCCGATCCTCCACGACACGGTGCACCACGTTGTCCGGGAGCGCGTCATCGCGGAACGGCCGAGGCTTCCAGGTGCGCATCTCGTAGCCATCCCAGCGGCCCAGTCCCTCGCGGGTCCCGAACCAGAGGAAGCCGCGACGGTCCTGCAGCATCGTGTACACCGAGCTCTGGGGGAGGTGCGCTTCCACGTCGCTCCGCACGAAGCGGATGGCGCGTCGCTCCCGCTCGAGCTGCCCGACCACCGGCGAGACCCCCGCGGCCAGGGCCCCCGCCACCAGGGCGCCTCGCACAAACGTGCGATGGGCGGTTCCCGGGCCCCGGTGGATACTTTGGAGGAGGGACGTTCGGCGCATCGCGCTGAGAATACTTCGCGGGGGGATCACGTGCAGCACCGCGGCCTGCTGGGCATCATCCTCGCCCTGTCCTTGCTGGTGATCGGCGCCACCGCCGGCGGTGCCGTCGCGGGGCTGCTTGCCGCCGACCCCACCGGCTTCGATGGCGTGGGCGACGTGGCGGTCGGGCTCTTCGTGGGCGGCGGCGCCGGGCTGCTGGCGGCGCTGTTGCTCGCGCGCGGACTGCCACTCCCGGCCCTCCGCCGGCTGGCGCTGGTGACCGTCGTGGTGGCAAGCGCCCTGCTCCTGATCGGGATGGTGCGGATCCGGCGCGAACTGGACCGGGCGGCCGCGGAAGCCGCCCAGCCCGCCGTGCCCCGCCCGGTTACCGGCGCACCAGTTCCACCCGTCGATTGAGCGCCCGGCCCGTCTCGCTGGCATTGGTGCCCACCGGCGCCAGCGGCCCCACGCCGTAGCCGTCGAGCCGGCTCGCCGCGATGCCGTAGTCGCGCACCAGCGACGCCACCACCGCCCGGGCGCGCGCCTCGGAGAGGGTGCGGTTGTGCTGCAGGTCGCCGGTGATGTCGGTGTGCCCCACCACGAAGAGCCGCAGTCCGGCGTTGGCCCGCAGCAGCGCCGCCACCTGCTCGATCGCGGCGCGCGACTCCGGCTTGAGCTCGCTCTTGTCCACGTCGAAGTAGATCCCGTTCACCGTCACGCGACCGTTGGCGTCGAGCTCGCGCAGCAGCGACGCCGCGTCGGCCACCACCATGTCGCCCTGCATCGCCACGATCTCGATGATGTCCACCTGGGTGCGGCGGCGGCCCACCATCACCGCCACGTAGGTGGTGCCCCCGGCGGTGCGGATCGTGCCGGCCAGGTAGCGGGGATCGCCGTCGGCCGCCACGAAGAGGTTGTTGTGGCGACCCCACGCGCTGCGGGCATAGGCGGGCCCGCAGGCGTCGAGTTCGCAGTTGAACAGCTCCTGGAGGCCGGCGCGCCCCAGTGCCGTGCGATAGTTGCGGAAGATCTCCAGCGTGGAGCGCTCGGCGGGATTCTGATAGACGAAGCGGGTCAGCTTCCCCTCCAGCGTGCGTCCCTGGAACTCGTAGCGCTCGTTGACCCCGGTGACGAGCTGGTAGCGACCGAACTCCTCGACCGTCTTGTCCACCGCGGTGGAGCCGCTGTACCGGGTGAGCAGCGGGTGGTCGGCGTGGTCGGGACGCTGGGCCGCGAGCGGCGTCGCGAGCAGGGACAGCGCGAGGCAAGAGCGTCGCATCAGCCCGCCCGCGCCAGGGCACGGAGATCCATCGCGCGCGCCGCATCCTTGAGCTGGTCCATGGTGACTCCGGACCCCTTGAGCTGCACCACGATCCGCTCACCCAGCAGCAGGGTGAGTTCGGTGCGGGCCCGGCCACTTCCCTGCGAAAGCGACTCGTGTCCCTTGTATCCCTCGAAGCGGATGGTGCGTTCGTACCCGTCGTTGGTGGTGCGGTCGAACTCCACCATGGCCCACGCGGCGGTCATTGGCGCCATCTGCGAGGCACCGCCGGTGTCGGTGAGCGACACGTCGATCCGGCCGTCACCGCTGGTGTAGCGCGCAGAAGCCGACGACATCTGGAGCCCCATCGCGGCGATGTCCTGGTGCTCCACCTCGCCCCGCGCGAATCCCGCCAGCGAGGCCGGCAGCCGCTCGGCCAGTTCCGTGCCCTTGACCGCCTCCACCGACCCGGCCGCCTTGGTCATCTCGGCCGCCTGTTCCATCGCCTCCTCGACCGTCTCCGGCGGCGCGGGGGAGTCGCTTCCTCCGCCGCATGCCACCAGCAGCACTCCCGTCACGACCCATCCCGCAGTACGGATGCGTTGCCACACGATGCCCTCCACGAGCTTCGGGTAATGGGGCCGAAGCTACCGGGCCGTCGAGGGGCCGGGTATCGCATATCTGGGTGAGGCCGCCCGGCCCGCGGCTGAAGCCGCGTCTCGGCTGGCCCCTCGCCTTGCTCGGGGCCAGTGTCGCTGAAGCGACGGTTCCAAACCAAGCGCTGTGCGCTCGGGTCGCTTCAGCGACGAATCCGCCCCCCGAACACCGCCCCGTGCGGTGCCGCGCGTCCCGCCGCGCCGTGCGGCCACGTGGTGCGATCGAACGAGACACCCGGCACCGAGTCGCCCGGCGCGTGGAAGGTGGAGTCGAGCGCCAGGCGGCCGGTGCCGCGCTCCAGGGTGAACAGCATCACCCGGAACTGGGTGCGTCCCTCGCCCGAGGTGAGCACCACGCGGTCGGCGGCGGGGTCGAGTGCCAGCCAGTGCGGCCGGGTGCGCCGACCAGTGACCACCCGCGAGACCTCGCGGGGGGCACCGGGATCGCGCATGTCGAGGGTCACCAGCGCGGAGCCGGCGCGATTGGCCACCGCCTGCACCCACCACCGTCCGCGGGCCACGCCCAGGGCGCAGACGTCGTCCTCGAAGGCGGTCCAGTTCCAGGTGTAGATCAGTTCCGCGCGCGGCAGCTCGCTCTCCAGGTCGGTGAGCCGGTACATCGCGCAGCGGAACGTGGTGAGGATCACCGTGCCGTCCTCGAGGACACGCACCTCCGCGGGGTCGAACTCCTCGTTGCCGCGGGGACCTGTCGGGAGCGTGACCGTGTGGAGCAGGGCGAGGTCGGACAGCCGCCAGACCTGGAACGATGACCCCGCCAGCACCCCGTGCATGTCGGTGGTGGTGGTGATCACGCGGTCGATCTCCGGCAGCGGCGTCACGCTGTAGGGGCGCACGGCACTGTCCACCGGATTGGCCGCGGACCGGGAGGCCCGCACGAACACCCCGCCGGGAGTCACCTCCACCAGGCCCCCGGGGCGATCGTGGTTGTCCGCCAGCATCTGGTAGGTCATCAGCACATTGCCGTTGGCGAGCCGGGCGTAGGAGTGCGGATGCGCGTAGCCGCCGAGGGTGTCGAACGAGCCGGCCACGCGCGGCGCCACGGGATTGCTCACGTCCATCAGGAAGGTGCGGCCGGTCCCGAAGGCGTTGACGAACAGGGTGTCGCCGGCAGGCATCTGGTGCTCGCTGTGATGCGCCCCGCCGCGCTCGCCCACCGGCGCGGTCGCCACGATCTCGCCGTACCCCGGCGCGTCTCGGTCGGCGTTGATCACGGCGAGGAAGTCGCTCTCTCCCTCGGCCATGGCACCGGCCCAGACGTACAGGTGGGGCGAGCCGGAGCCGCCGCCGGAACAGGCGGCGATGAGCAGGAGTGCGGGCAACGCCAGGCGAGTGCGCATCGAGGATTCCTTGGGCCGGATGTCAGGAAAGGATATCACCGACGCGGCGCCATTCCAGTGGTCGCCGAGCTGGTGTGCGCCCGACCCCGTGTGGCCGTCTCCCCCAATGACGACACGACCAGGGGGATGCGATGGGGTATCTCGTGCTGGCAGGGGTCGCCCTGCTGCTGGGACTCGGAGCCTGGAGGATGGCGGTCCTCTTCACCGCGATGCGGGGGAACGGTGGCCATGCGCCGCCGATGACGCCGGCCACCGGCGCCGCCAATCCGGCAGACGCGCCGATCGGCCCGCCCGGGGACAACGAGGACGACCGGCTCGATGAGGCGCTGGAGGAATCGTTCCCGGCGAGCGACCCGGTGTCGGTGCGGATCGAGTGACGGGTCGCGGGTCGCGGGAGGCGGGTCGCGAGACGATCCCTCTCGCGACCCGCGACCCACGACCCGCCTCACGCTCCATCCGGAATCTCCGGCTCCACCAGGTGCTTGAGCTGCGCCAGCGACTCCTGCCACCCCAGGTAGCAGGCCGAGAGCGGAATTGCGTCGGGAATCCCTTCCTGCACCACGGTGAGCTCGGTGCCCACCTCGACCGGCGTGAGCGTCACGGTCACGTGCATCTCGCCGGGGAGGTTGGGGTCCTCGAACCTGTCGGTGTACCGGATCCGCTCATTCGGCACCAGCTCCACGTACGTGCCGCCGAAGGCGTGCGAGTGGCCGGTGCCGAAGTTGGTGAACGACATGCGGTACGATCCGCCCTCCCGCACGTCGCTCGCGTGCACGGTGCCGAGAAAGCCGTAGGGCGGGAGCCAGCGCTCCATGGCCGATGGCTCGAGGAAGGCGCGATAGACGCGCTCGATCGGTGCGGCCAGGACGCGGTGGATGCGGACGGTGTTGGATGCATTAGGCATTGTGATCATTCCTGATGATGAGGGGATAACAGAGAGTGGAGGGTGGAGGGTGGAGGATGGAGATCTCTCTCCACCCTCCGTTCTCCACCCTCCGTTCTCCGCCCTCCGTTCTCAGCCACTGACCGCGGCCGGGTCCATCCAGAACGGTTCCCACGTGTGGCCGTCGAGGTCGCGGAACGAGATGCTGTACATGAAGCCGTGATCCTGCGGGTCGCCGACGCGGGTGGCCCCGGCGTTCCAGGCATCGGCCACAAGCCGGTCCACCGCTTCGCGCGACTCCAGCGAGAAGGCGAGGAGCGCGTGCGTCTCGCGGCTGCGGTCGCCGAGCGGGCGCTTGGAGAACGACTGGAACCGCTCCTCGGTGAGCAGCATCACGTACGCGTCCGCTCCCACCAGCATGCAAGTGGCCGTGGCGTCGGTGAACTGTGCGTTGAAGGTGAAGCCGAGCGCCTCGAAGAACGTGATGGAGCGCTGGAGGTCGGTCACCGGGATGTTCACGAAGAGCTTGCGGGGCGACGCCGGCGTGGTGCCGGTGCGAGTGAGGGTCGGGGCGGGTGCGGCGGTGGACATCGTCGGGCTCCTTGGGGTGTCAGGTGTTCAGGCCTTCTACCCATTGGACGACGGAGTCCGGCAAAACTCATCGGAGATGGAGAACAGAGGGTGGAGGGTGGAGGGTGGAGAATCCGCTCCGCCCTCCGTCCTCTACCCTCTGTTCTCCATCCTGGGCGCCAGCCCAAACCTCGGAAACAGCGTCCCCACATCGAGATACGAGGTCATCGACCGGATCCGCGGACCCTCGAGGTCGAGCAGGATGATCGCCCAGGGGGTGGCCCCGCCGTCGCGGTACTGGGCGAACGCTGGGGTCCCCCCATTCGCCTCCACCGGCACGAGGACCGAGCCCCGACAGCCGCAGCCGTGACCCAGGAACCACCGCTCCACCGACTCGCGACCGCGGAGCCAGAGGTCGAACGGCGGCATCGAGAGGGTCACGTCCTCGTGCAGCAGGGTCGTGAGGGCCTTCACGTCGTACGCCTCGAACGCCTGCACATAACGACCGAGGAGTTCCTGTTGCTCGGCGGTGAGGGCGCGCGGCGTCACGGCGGGGTTCCGCGCGGCCAGGGTGGCGCGGGCGCGCTGCAGCGCGGAGTTGAGCGCCGGCACCGTCATCTCGAGCGCCTCCGCCGCCTCGGCCGCCGACCAGTTGAGGACCTGCGTGAGCAGCAGTGCCGCGCGCTGTCGCGGCGGCAGGTACTGCAGCGCGGCAACAAACGCGAGCCGCACGCTTTCGCGCAGGATCGCGCGGTCCTCGGGACTCGCGGTGTCGTCGGCGAGCACCATCGCATCGGGGATCGGCTCGACCCATTCCTCCACCGGACGCCTCGGCAACGCCATGGCGGGATCGACCGTCGCGGGCCCGGGGGTGGTGTCGAGCGGGCGGAGGCGCCGCCGGTCGGCGGAGCCGAGCACGTCGAGGCACACGTTGGTGGCGATGCGGTGCAGCCAGGTTCCCGCGGAGGCATCGCCGCGGAAGCCGTCGCGATGCTTCCACGCGCGGAGCATCGCCTCCTGCACGGCATCCTCCGCCTCGGTGACGGAGCCGAGCATGCGATAGCAGTGTCCGGTGAGGGCGGGGCGGAAGGACTCGAACGCGACGGCGGGGGCGGGGGCGGACATGGCCAGAAACTAGTCGCGAGTCGCGGGAGGTACACTCTCACGACCCGCGACCCACGACCCGCGACTACTCCGCGTACCGCCCCGCAATCGCCGCCAATCCCGCCTCGATCTCGGCGATCGGCACCCAGCGGCCGCGCACCATCACGCCGGCGCGCCGGTTGAGGTGGTCGAGCGACGCGAGCGGATTGGCGTCGAGCAACACCAGGTCGGCGTCCTGGCCCACCGCCACGGTGCCGAACGCCGCCGGCTTGCGGAGGATGGTCCGCACGTACTCCGACACGTTGCGCGTGCCCGACACCAGCACCTGGTACGGCGTGAGGCCCGCCTCGTGCATCACCTGCAGCTCGCGGTGCAGCGCGAAGCCGGGCACGTTGAGCATTTGCGGCGAGTCGGTGCCCATCAGGATCGGCACTCCCTCCTCCTGCAGCAGGCGCAGCAGCTCGCGCCGCCGTTCCAGCATCGCGCGCACGTCGGCCTCGGCAAGGTTGTTCTGCTGGTTGAAGGTGTGGCGACCGTTCATCTGGTTGCGCCAGCCGGTGACCCAGGGCCGCGGCGCATAGCGCATCTCGGGGCGCGCCTCGATCGCCTCGCCCACCGGCGGCCACCAGAGGTTCTCCCACAGGAACATCGTCGGCACCACATAGATCCCCGCCGCCTTGCTGGCACGGGCCAGGGCGCGCAGGCGGTCGGTGCTCACGTCGGCCCACATCTCCGGCAGCGTCACCTGATCGGTGGGATGGGCGATCCGCGCCTGCATCGCGGCGCTCACCGCCCCCTCGATGTACCCGTCGAGGTGGTCGATCGTGGAGAGCTTCGTGGCAATGGCGTGGTGGATCCCCACCTCTGCCGGCACGTGCCCGGCGAGCGTGATGCCCAGCGCGTTGCCCACCGCCACCGCCGAGTCGTACGCCGCGCGCGTGACGCCGGGATGCAGCTTGACGAGGTCGTATCCCGCCGCGTGGTGCTCGCGCATCAGGCGCGCCGCCGTGGCGGGATCGGTGGCCGTGTTGCCGTTGAGCGACGGCGCCCCGACGTAGAAGCGCGGCCCCAGGAGTTCGCCGCTGTCGAGCTGGCGGCGCAGCTCGAGCTGGTACGGGGCGCCGAGCATCCCGCGAATGGTGGTGACGCCGTTCGCCACGTAGAGGAACATGATGTCGCGCAGGAGCTGCGCATTCGTGGTGTTGGGCGGCACGTGCGCGTGCATCTCGGCGAGCCCCGGCATCAGGAACTTGGCCCTGCCGTCGATCCGCGTGGCGCCCGCCGGCACGGGCGTGGAGCCGGCCGGTCCCATCGCGGTGATCCGGCCACCCTGCACCACCACGGTCTGGTCGGGAAGGGTGCGTTCCCGGTCCATCGGGATGACGGTGACGTTGGTGAAGGCGGTGACCTGCGCCGCAAGCGGTACAGCGAAGAGCGACAGGGCCAGGCCCGCCCTGCGAAGCAGCGGCGGGGCAACGAGCGACAGCATGGCGCGCACGGGGATCTCCTGGATGGGGAGCGGACGCCCTCGCTACGGAACCACGGTGGCGAGGGTTTCCTCCGCCTCGTCCGCGCCACGGTGCATCACGTAACGTCCCGCAAAGGCCGCCACGAGGCTGCCGTCGGCGTCATGCACCTCGACCACGAGGCCGAGTCGGGCGCGGCCCCGTCGCCGGAGGGTGGCAAGCGCCTTGTCCCACGTGGACGCGGCGGGGAACTGCACCGTGGCCGTGGTGTCCGAGCGGGCCGGCGCCAGGTAGCGCACCGACGCATCCTGGATCACCACGTGCGCCTCCTCGGCGGCCTCGGCCAGCAGCAGCCACACCGCGCTCCAGCCGGCCAGGGTGGCGAGCGCGGAGAGCGAACCCGCGAAGGCGGTCCCCTTGTGGTTGCGATTGGGTGCCAGCGGCAGATGGAGCGTGAGGGATTCGTGATTGAGCCGCGTGACGGTGATCCCGAGCGCCGTCGTGATCGGCATCCGGTCGGCCCACACGGCGGCCAGCGCGGCGCGGCGCGCGCTCAGATCCATCGCGGCACCCGGGCGCGGTACGCCTGGTACTCGGGGCCGAACTTGGCCGTGAGGTACGCCTCCTCGCGCAGGATCGCCAAGGGATGCAGCGCCAGCACCACGCCCGGCAGCATCACGATCGCCCACCAGTTCCGGAACAGCAGCGCCGTGCCGAGGTAGGCCAGCGTCATGGCGAGATAGAGCGGGTTGCGCGAGAAGCGATATGGGCCGTCGGTCACGATGGTGGTGGTGGGGCGGTGCGGCAGGATGCCGGTGCGGTGACGGCGCAGCGTCCACGCCCCCCAGATGGCGAGGAGGATGCCGCCCACCAGCAGCGGCCATCCCACCAGCGGGAGCCAGAACGCGGCGACCTTGCCCTTGCCGGTGTCCATGCGGATGTAGGCGCCGAGCGCCCATCCAAATACGAAGAGCAGCGGCGGGGCCACGACGATCCCGGGGCGGTCGGCCATGCCTCAAGTGTAGCCCCGGGTTCGCCCTCGCGACGGACTCTCGCGCTTCGCTGCGCAAGGAGTAGAATCAGCCCTCTCCCCGGAGGTTCCGATGTCCCGTCACGTTGCCGCCGTGCTGCTCCTCGCCGCCCTCCCCTGCACCATCGTTCCGGCCCAGGGGCAGCGCCAGCCGGTCAAGCTGGCCACGGTGATCGCCGCCTTCCTCGCCGACTCGGGGGTTCCCACGCGGGGACTCCCCTGGACCACCGGTAGTGCGCTCCCGGTGCGCTGGCAGACCCCTGGACCGGTCACCAACACCGATCCCAACGCCCGCCAGCGCGGGATCACCCACATGCGGGCGGGGAGATTCCTGGCCACCATGGGCGACTCGGTGCGATTGCCCATGGACATCGTGGTCACCGGACCGGCGAACGGCATCTCCGGCGTCAACATGCTGCTCGACTCGATGCTGGTGGACACCGGCGGCGGGAACGGCTTCTTCCTCACCCGGGAGATGGTGGAGCAGGCGCTCCGCAACGACGGCCTCACGCTCACGCCCCGCAAGTGCGATCGCGCCACCGAGGGCGCCAGCTTCGGCAACCTGGTGGATGCGGTCAAGGCGCCGGGCAAGACGGCGTCGGGGTTGTGGTGGTTCTGGCAGAGCGTCCAGCAGGAACTGCAGTTGTCGCTCTCGATCATCTACCGCAGTGTCGAGATGAACCAGGTCGAGTGCGCGAGTGCGTGAAGGGTCAAGGGTGAAGGGGTCGCCTCCCCTGGCCCCCTTCACCATTCACCCTTCACGCGGCAGTTCCTCGCAGGGTCACGTTGTCGAGCACTTCCACGGCCGGGCCGTCGCGGAACAACGCCTCCACCACGGCCGCGGCCACCAGGTCGCCACGGACCGGCTTGTAGCGCGCGGGAAGCAGCGGCCCGGCCCAGACGCCGAGCCGCTCGCCGAGCCGGAACTCGGGTCGCGCACCGATCAGGGTGGACGGGCGGGCGATGACCAGGCGCTCCCAGTTCAGGGCGCGCACGGCATCCTCGAGCTCACCCTTCTGCCGCAGGTAGCTGGCGCGGGACCTGGCGTTGGCCCCGATCGTGGAGACGAGCGCCGCGCGTCGGGCGCCCTGACGGTGGGCCCGCGTCACGACGTCGAGCG
Source organism: uncultured Gemmatimonadaceae bacterium (assembly GCA_964574665.1). Taxonomy (GTDB): domain Bacteria; phylum Gemmatimonadota; class Gemmatimonadetes; order Gemmatimonadales; family GWC2-71-9; genus Palsa-1233. Next base: position 15,556 of record CAZNOJ010000025.1, on the reverse strand, counting down.
GGATCTCGAGCTCGACCCGGCGGTACGCCACCGGATCCGGCGTGGCGCGGGCGGTGGTGCCGAGGGCACTCACCACCGCGTCCACGGCAAGGGCGTCGGTGTGGGAGTCGAGATGATCGAAGTCCACCACGCGGCATGACACCTTGGCGGAGGGGCGCGCCGGCGGGGCACGCCGCACCAGCGCCACCACCTCCTGCACCCCATCGTGGGCCGCGAGCCGACGCACCACCTCGGCGCCGACCAGTCCGGTGGCCCCGATCACCAACACGCGGCGGAGAGGCTCCTGCATGCAGGGAAAGCTACGTCACGGACGTGAAGGGTGAAGGGTGAAACGGGAGAGCTCGGGATCTCGAGCCGCTTCACCCTTCACCCTTCACGCTTCACGCTGCCCCGTAGGCCTCCCTGAGCCAATCCACCAGTTCGGCATCCACCTCGGCGACGCGCTCGACCCGCACCCGGTGCGTCACCATCGCATTCCAGCTGCCGGCGGCCTCGAGCCGCCCCGCGGCGGGCTTTCCCTTGAGCACCAGCCCGATGTCCACTCGCGTGGCGGTGCTTGGCTGCACCAGCCCGAACTGCTTGCTGCGGCGGAGCGAGACGTAGGCGTTCTTCGGCGCCAGTTCCACGTCGCCCCCGAATCCCTGCACCGCCGCGATCACCGCGTCGTGGATCGGCCGGAGCGCCGCCTTCCTGCCCGCATACTGGGCTGCGACGAGGTCGTCGTCGCCCTTGCCGCTGGTGGCCGCGGCGCTCCCCTTGGCCGTGTGCGCCACCAGGTTGGCGTAGCCGTGCCCCAGGCCGTGCTCGGTCTTGAGCCAGGCCACCACCTCACCGTGCTTGGTCGTGCCGCTCGCGGTCACGGCCTTGACCCAGTCGGCCAGCGACCTGCCGGTCCTGGCCTCGAGGTTGGCGATCATCGTCCTGGTGGCGTCGTCCATGGGTCTTCTCCTTTCCCCAAGGATACGTGGGAGGGGCGGGATCCTTGAGGGGAGTGACGGGCGACGAGCGACAGGCGACGAACCGTCCGGGATCCTGTCGCCAGTCGCCTGTTGCCCGTCGCAGTTACTCCGTCGCCTTTGCACCGCTTGCGGGCTGCCTGGGGTTCTATCC
>CAZNOJ010000025.1:0-14436 GCA_964574665.1 uncultured Gemmatimonadaceae bacterium | reverse complement strand
GCCGCAACGTATCTTCCACCCATGCCGGCCGGGCTGACGGTCCTCGACCATCCCCTGATCCGCCACAAGCTGGCGCTGCTTCGCGACGAACGCACCACCTCGCGGGACTTCAAGCAGCTGGTGGGCGAGATCGCCGCGTTGATGACGTACGAGGTCACTCGCGACCTGCCCACCGTTCCGGTCGAGATCCGCACCCCGCTGGAGACGACGATCGGCGCGCAGATTGCAGTCAAGCTGGCGCTCGTGCCGATCCTCAGGGCGGGGCTCGGGATGGTGGAGGGGATCCACCAGCTCATCCCGAGCGCCCGGGTGGGGCACATCGGCCTCTATCGCGATCACGAGACGCTGCAGCCGGTCTCCTACTACTTCAAGGTGCCGACGCCCGTGGCCGACCACCGCTTCCTGATCCTCGATCCGATGCTCGCCACGGGCGGGTCCGCCGCGGCGGCGGCCACGCAGCTCAAGGCGGCGGGGGCCACCGACATGGCGCTGCTTTCCCTGGTGGCGGCGCCGGCCGGCGTGGCCACCTTCACGGCCGCGCACCCCGACGTGCCGGTCTACGTGGCGGCGCTCGACCGCGAGCTCAACAATCACGGCTACATCCTGCCCGGACTGGGCGATGCCGGCGACAGGATCTTCGGGACCCGATGACCGGACGCAACCTGACCTTCTACGGTGGCGCGGCCACCACCACCGGCTCGATGATCCGCCTCGAGGCGGCCGGCGCGCGGGTGCTGCTCGATGCCGGACTCTTCGAGGGAAACCTGAGCGCCACCGCCGCCAAGAACCTCGCGCTGCCACTCGACCCGTCCAAGCTCGACGCCATCCTGCTGTCGCAGGCCGGCCTCGGCTATGCCGGTCGGGTGCCGCAACTGGTGCGGCACGGCTTCCGCGGCCCGGTGTACGCCACGCCGGCCACGCGCGACCTGGCCGCGGTGCTCCACACCGAGACCGCCCTCGGGCGGTTCGCCAGCGGCGGCGAGCCGATGTACCACATTGACGACGTGGTGGCCACCCAGGCGCTGGTGGTGGGGCAACCCTACCGTCGCGCGGTGCACCTGCGCCGCAACCTGGTGTTCGAGTTCGCCGATGCGGGCCATGTGCTGGGCTCCGCCTCGATGCAGATCAGGACGGGCGAGGGAGGCTCCCACCGGATCGTGTATTCCGGCTGCCTCGGTCGTCCTGGTTCCCCCCTGCTCGGCGACCCCGAGCCCCTCACCGGCGAGGTGGACACGCTGATCATCGGCGGTCCCTTCGCGCACGCGAAGCATCCGTCGTTCGCGGATGCCGCGGAGCGGCTCGCCACCGTGATTCGCGAGACGGTGGCGCGCGGCGGCCAGGTGATCGTCCCGGCCGCGAGCGTGGGGCCGCTGCACGAGTTCGTGCGCGCCGTGCAGCAGCTCTGGCGTGACGGCGCGATTCCCGAGGTGCCGATCTGGCTCGACACCCCCGCGCCGATCTCGAACGCCACCATCCTGCGGCTCCACCCGGATTCGATTCCCCGCGGCGCGGCCGCCTACCGCGAGGCGGGCGGGCCGTTCGACGAGGCCCTCGTGCACCAGGGTGGCGCCGAGGGTGGCCGCGCGAAACTCGACGCGCTCGACGGACCGGCGATCATCCTCGCCCCCAGCGAGATGGGCGACACGGGTCGCGTGGCACACCACCTCCGTCGTTGCCTCGGCGAGGCGCGGCACACGGTGCTGCTGCTCTCGTTCCCCGAGGAGGGCTCGGTGGGCCACTTGCTCGAGGGCGGTGCGCACGCGGTGACCATCGAGGGCGAGCGCGTCGAGGTGCTGGCCCGGATCGAGCCCTGCTACGCCTACTCCGGCCACGCCGACGGCGAGGAGCTCCGGGCCTGGATCCGGCAGCTCGGCGGACCGGTCAAGCGCGCCTTCGTGGTGCATGGCGACGACCTGGCTGTCGCGATGCTGGTGACCATCCTCCGCGAGGAGGGCGTACGGGACGTGATCGTCCCGCGCGAGGGGGAGTCGTTCCCGTTTTGAGTCTCCCGGCACGGGTGCGCGGACCATGAGCGCCGGCAGCATCACCTTCTGGGGTGCGGCGGGGCAGGTGACCGGGTCGTCGCACCTGGTCGAGCTGCACGGTCGCCGCGTGCTGCTCGACGCCGGGTTGTTCCAGGGGCGGCGCGCGGAATCCGACCGGCTCAACCGCGAGGAGCCGTTCGACCCACGGCAGCTCGACGCGGTGATCCTGTCGCACGCCCACATTGACCACGCCGGCAGACTGCCGCTGCTGGCGGCACGCCAGTTCACCGGCCCGATTCACGCCACCCCGGCCACGCGCGACCTCTGCGCCGTGATGCTGGCCGACTCGGCGCACATCCAGGAATCCGACTTCCGGTGGCTGCAGAAGAAGGGCCGGGCCGGCCCGCTGGCCACGCCCCTCTACACCCTGCACGACGTGCTCACGGTGCAGGAGCTGATGCACGGCCACCCGTATCGCAAGGAATTCCGGGTGGATGGAGCGGGGTTCCGGGCCACCTTCCACGACGCCGGCCACATCCTCGGCAGCGCGTCGGTGGAGCTGCAGGGGGAGCGGAGCGGCGATCCGCGGATCCTCTTCTCCGGCGACATCGGCCGCTGGGGCCAGCCGATCATCCGCGACCCGTCGCCGCCCAGGGGTCCGGTGGACACCCTGATCATCGAGAGCACCTACGCGCTCAAGTCGCACGACACGCTGGCCGGCGCCGGGTCGAACCTCGGCGACCTCGTGCGGCGGGTGGCCGATCGGCGCGGCAAGCTGTTGGTGCCGTCGTTCGCCCTGGGCCGCACCCAGGAACTGGTGTACGCCCTGCACGAGCTGCTGCATGCCGGGGCGATCCCGGAGCTCCCGATCTACATCGACTCGCCGCTGGCACTCGAGGCCACCGATGTCTTCCGGATGCACCCCGAGATCTGGGACGACACCGAGCAGTTCGTCCGGAGCGATGCCCGGATCTTCGACCATCACCTCGTGCGCTTCGTGCGGAGCGTGGAGGAGTCGAAGTCGCTCAACGCGATGCCCGGCCCGATGATCATCATCGCGGCGAGCGGGATGGCGGAGTCGGGACGGATCCTGCACCACCTGATCAACCACGCGGGCAACCCGGCCAACGCCGTGGCGTTCGTGGGCTTCCAGGCCGAGGGCACGCTGGGGCGGCGGATCCGCGACGGGGCCGACACGGTCCGCATCCTGGGCGAGGAGGTGGCGGTGCGCGCCGAGGTCGTGGTGATTGACGGCTACTCGGCGCACGCCGACCGCGACGAGCTGCGCCGCTGGGTGCGCGCCCTGGGCGGGCCGGTCCGCCAGGCGTTCTGCGTGCATGGCGAGCCCGAGGCGCTCACCGCGATGCAGGCGATCCTCAAGGAGGAAGGCGTGGGCGAAGTCCACGTCCCTCACCACGGCGAGAAGTTCGACCTGTAGGGGCCAGGCCCCGCCCGGCCCCGGGCCCCGCCCGGCCCGCGACGGGCGACGTCCAGGTTGAAACGCGGGATGCCGCCCAGCGTAGTTTCCGGCATGCGACAGGAGTCACCCGTCGCCCGTTACCCGTTGCCTGTCGCCTGTCGCATTCTGTCGAAGGACTCCCCCATGTCGCTCAGATTGCTGTACGCGGCCCTGCTACTCGCCGCTCCCCCGCTCGCTGCCCAGTCGTTGAGCGTCCCCGCCACGGTGGACACCCTGGAGAACGGCCTCCGGGTCATCGTGCACGAGGACCGCTCGGCGCCGATCGTCACGGTCAACACCTGGTATCACGTCGGTTCGGGGAGCGAGAAGCCGGGCCGCACCGGGTTCGCGCACCTCTTCGAGCACCTGATGTGGATGGGATCGGCCAACGCACCGTATCCGCAATTCGACCGGCTCCTCGAAGCGGCGGGAGCCGGCAACAACGGCTCCACCACCGAGGACCGCACCAACTACTTCAACTACGGCCCGCGATCGGCACTGGAGTTGATGCTCTGGCTCGAGGCCGACCGGATGGGCGGCCTCCTCCCGCCGATGGATGAGGCCAAGGTGGACGCCCAGCGCGACGTCGTGAAGAACGAGCGTCGGCAGAGCTTCGAGAACCAGCCGTACGGCAGGAACGCCGACATCATCCCGCCGCTGCTCTATCCAGCGGGGCACCCGTACTCGTGGCCGGTGATTGGGTCAATGACCGACCTCTCCGCCGCATCACTCGAGGACGTGAAGGACTTCTTCCGCACCTGGTACGCGCCCAACAACGCCGTGATGGTGGTGGCGGGCGACGTCACCCGTGCCGAGGTGCTGGCGCTGGCGCGCAAGTACTTCGGGTACATCCCGCGCGGGCCGGCGATCGACTATCCGGAGCCGATGCAACCCACCCTGGCCCGCGACACGATGGCGGTGGCCGAGGACCGGGTGCAGGCGGCGCGGCTCTACTACGTGTGGCCCGGCACCGCCGCGTGGAGCGAGGATGATGCGGCACTGCAGGTGGCTGCCTACCTGCTGTCGGGGGCGCGCAACTCGCGGCTCGACGTGCGGCTGGAGCACCGCGACCAGACGGTGTCCGGCGTGAGCGCCTTCAACTTCAGCAAGCGGCTGGCCGGCGACTTCCGGGTGGTCGCCACGGCCAAGCCGGGCGGCTCGCTGGCGCCGATCCAGACCGCGATCGACGAGGAGATCCGCCGCCTCGCCGCCGAGGGACCGACGGAGCGCGAGATGACGCAGGCGATGAACGCCATCGAGTCGAGTTTCCTGCAGTCGGTGCAGACGGTGGCGGGCAAGGCCGACCAGCTCAACAGCTACTACTACGAGACCGGCGACCCCGACGCCTTCCAGCGCGACCTCGACCGCATCAAGGCGGTGACCGCCGACGACATCCGGCGCGTGGTGTCCCGTTACCTCCTCGGTCCGCGCGCGATCATCTCGATCGTGCCCGAGGGTCAACTCCAGCAGGCCGCGGTGGCCCGCGAGGTGGTGCCATGAAGCGAGTCCTCCCCGCGATCCTCCTCGCCGCCCCGCTTTCGGCGCAGGTCACCACTGCGCCGGCGCCCGCGCCGGCCCCGACGCTGACCCTCCCCGCGGTGGACACCGCGCGGCTCGGCAACGGCCTCACCATCCTGGTGTCGCGCAACGCCGAGGTGCCGATCGTCAACGCGTCGCTGATCATTGATGGCGGGGCGCGCACCGAGACCGACCTGTTCGGCCTCGCCACGTTCACCGCGGACATGCTCGACGAGGGCGCCGCCGGCAAGGACGCCCTGCAGTTCGCCGAGGCGGTGGAGTACCTCGGCGCCTCGCTCTTCACGGGGGCGGGATGGGAGTCGGTCAACATCTCCCTCTCGGCGCCGAAGCGGGTGTTCCACGACGCGATGGCCCTGATGGCCGACGTGGTGCTCCGCCCCAACTTCGCCGCCGCCGACATCGCGCGGCGCCGCGATTTCCGGCAGGCCGGCCTCGTCACGGCCCGGGACAACCCCAACGCGGTGGCCAATCGCGTCTTCTCGCGGAATGTCTTTCCGTCCACGCACCCGTTCCACCGCAACATCATCGGCGATTCCGCCTCGACGGCCCGGCTCGATTCGGCCGCGGTGCGCCACTTCTGGCAGCGGGCCGCCGACCCCCGTCGCGCCACGCTGATCATCACGGGCGACGTGACGCCCGCGGAGGCGCGGCAGTGGGCCATGCGCCACTTCGGCACGTGGACCCCGCCGGCACAGCGGCTTGGCAAGCTCCCGGCCAGCGAGATCGCCGCGGCACCCCGCCCGGCCACTCGGGTGATCCTGGTGGACAAGCCCCAGGCCCCGCAGTCGGTGATCATGATCGGCGCGCCGGGACTCGAGCGCGACACGCCCGACTACCCCGCGCTCCAGGTGCTCAACACCCTGCTGGGCGGCTCGTTCTCCTCGCGGCTCAACGACATCCTCCGCGAGCAGCGCGGCTACTCCTACGGGGCCGGCAGCGGCTGGTCGTTCTCGCCGGTGCCGGGGCCGTTCACGGCGTCGTCGAGCGTGCGCACCGACGTGACCGACTCGTCGGTGGCGATCTTCTTCCGCGAGTTCGAGCGGATCCGCAACGAGCCGGTGGATCCGGCAGAGCTGGAACGGGCCCGCAACTACATCGTGCTGGGTGCCCTCGACTCCTACGAGACCGCGGGCCAGGTGGGAGGCGCCATCTCCTCCGCGCTGCAGTTCGGCTTCCCGTTGCAGCGCACCGCCGACGAGCTCGCGGCCATGGCCAGGGTGACCGCGGCCGACGTGCAACGCGTGGCCCGGCGCCACCTCGACCCGGCCCACCTGACGGTGGTGATCGTGGGCGACGTGAACGCGATCCGGCCGGGGGTCGAGCGGCTCAAGCTGGGGCCGGTGGAGGTGCAGACGTACTGACTGGAGAACGGAGGGTGGAGGGTGGAGAACCGAGGAGCAGGGCTGTTGGCACACTTCCGCCTGCTCTATTCTCCACCCTCCACCATCCGTTCTCGAGCTTCCTGTGACCCTCCTCTCCTCCCGCCGCATCCACACCGGCCGTGTCGTCTCGCTCGACATCGACACCGTGCAGTTTCCCAACGGCAACGTCGGCGAGCTGGAGATGCTCCGGCATCCCGGTGCCGCGGCCGTGCTGCCGTTCCTCGACGATCCGGCCGACCCCGACCCGCGCGTGCTGCTGATCCGCCAGTTCCGTCACGCCACCGACGGGTGGCTCTGGGAGATTCCCGCGGGGCGCCGCGAGGCCGGGGAGCCGCCCCTGGCCACCGCGCACCGCGAGCTCGCCGAGGAGACGGGCTACACGGCCACCCGGATGGAGGCGCTCACCCGGATCTGGACCACGCCGGGCTTCACCGATGAGGTGATCCACTTATACATGGCCAGCGGACTCACGCCTGGTGCCACCGCGCACGAGGGCGATGAAGTGATGGAACTGCACGAGGTGCGGTGGAGCGAGGTTCTCCGAATGGTGCGAGAACAGGAGATCGTGGATACCAAGACCTTGAGTGCGATTCTCTTCACGGCGACGGTGCGACGGGCGACGGGAGACGCATCGGCCTGAGGTCGCCCGTTGCCCGTCGCTTGTCGCCTCGCACGGGTCGTTAGAATTCGCCGATGCCTTCCCTCTCCCCCGACCGCCTCAACGCCGCCCTCCGCAAGGGGCCGGTCGCCCCGGTCTGGTACGTGCACGGCCCGGAGATGATCCTCAAGGACGAGGCGATCGGCGCGTTCGTCACCACGCTCCTCGATCCCGGGCTCCGCGACTTCAATCTCGACCGCCTGAGCGCCCAGCAGCTCGACCCCGACCAGCTCGCGGCCGCCTGCAGCACCCTCCCGATGATGGCCGACCGCCGCCTCGTGATCCTGCGCGACATCGAGGCGTGGAAGCGGAAGAGCAAGGCCAAGCAGGCCGCGGTGGCGTACCTGAAGCACCCCGCCCCCGAAACGGTGCTGGTGATGGTGCAGGGCAACGACGACTCGCCCGACGCCGACCTGGTGGCCCATGCCACCGCCGTGGACTGCGCCCCGCTGGTGGGCGACGCCCTCGACGCCTGGCTCGACGCGCGGCTGGCGGCCGCCGAGGTCGTCCTCACCGACGAGGCCCGCGAGCACCTGGTGAGCGCCACCGCAGGCGACCTCGGCATGCTCCTCGCCGAGACCGCCAAACTGGCGGGACTGGGCGGCGGCGACGCCATCGGCCGCGACACGGTGGGGGCGCTGGTCGGGGTGCGTCACGGCGAGACCGTGGACGCCTGGCGCGATGCCCTCCTGCGCGACGACGTGCCGACGGCGATGCGGGTGCTGCCGCGGGTCCTCGAACAGGGCGGCGTCAACGGGGTGCGACTGCTGCTCACCCTGGGCGCATCGCTCCTCGTGTTGCAGTGGGCGCGCGCCACCGCCGAGTCGCGCAGGATCCGAGGCAAGCCACTCGCCGATGCCACCCGCACGTTGCTGTTCCAGGAGCGACCGATGGTCGGCAACTACACCGCGTTCGCCAACCTGATCGGTGAGGTGGTGGGACGCTGGTCGCCGTCTCGGGTGGCGGCCGCCGTGCAGGCGACCCTGGCCGCCGACGTCGCCCTCAAGAGCACCACCATCAGCAGCGACGAGGGGATCCTCACCGATCTCACCCTCGCCCTTGCCGCCACCCGGAAAGCGAAGGCCGCCTGACATGCTGCGCCGCCTGCTGCCCGCACTCTGCCTGGCCACCCCGCTCGCCGCCCAGGACGGCGCCCTGCCCACGTCGCCGCGGTTCGTCGCGATCGTGCAGTTGCAGCAGGACGGCCGGGCCGACTCGGCCCGCGCCACCATCGGTGGCATCCTCACCGCGATGCAGCCCACCGATCCCGCCTACCCCGAGGCGCTCTTCACTGCGGCCACCATCGCCTCGTCCGGCGAGGAGGCCCGCCTGCTCTTTTCGCGCGTGGCGGTGGAACACCCGCGCTCCAACTGGGCCGACAAGGCGCTCCTCCGCCTGGCGCAGCTCGACTACGGCACCGGCGACACCCAGGGGGCGATGAACCGGGTGGCCCGATTGATGGCGGACTATCCGCAGTCCACGGTGCTCGCGGCCGCCGCGCTGTGGGGCTCGCGCGCCGCCTTCGAACGTCGCGAGGACGCCGTGGCGTGCGACTGGCTGGCACGCGGACTCCAGGTGGTGGGCGACAACGTGGAGCTCAACAACCAGATGCAGTTCGCCCGCCAGCGCTGCAGCACCACCCCGGTGAGCGACCCGCCGCGCGAACCGCTTCGCACCCCGGAGACCCGGCGCCTCGACACGGCGGAGGTGGCGCCACCACCTCCGCCGCCACCCCCGCCACCGCCGCCCGCCGCCGCACCGGCCGAGGGGCCGTGGCGCGTGCAGGTGGCCGCCATCACCGATCCGGCAGCCATCCGCCGCGTCGAAGCGATCATCCGGCGCGCCGGACTCACGCCGTACCGCGTCAGCGGCCCCAACGGCCTCGTCAAGCTGCAGGCCGGTCCCTTCGCCACTCGCGAGGCGGCGAGCGCTCGCGTGGCCGAGTTGCGCGAAGCCGTGGGCGGGCAGCCGTTTGTGACGCGGGGAGAAGTGAGTCCTGGGTCCTGAGACGTGGGGTGAGGAGCGGTCGCCAGCCTGCTCGGGTGCCGGCCTTCCGCTCTCACGACTCAGGACTCAGGACTCGCTTCTCAGGTAGATTCTCCCCGTGTCCTCCACCCCGCTGCTTGCCCAGTACCGCGAGATCAAGTCGCGTCACACCGATGCGATCCTGTTCTTCCGCATGGGCGATTTCTACGAGATGTTCTACGATGACGCGCAGGTGGCGGCGCGCGTCCTCGAGATCACGCTCACCTCGCGCGGCGATGGCGTGCCGCTCGCCGGCGTGCCGGTCAAGGCCGCAGCGGGGTACCTCCGGCAACTGATCGCGGCGGGGCATCGCGTCGCGATCTGCGAGCAGGTCGAGGACCCTCGCCTCGCCAAGGGGATCGTCAAGCGCGCCGTGATCGAGACGATCACCCCGGGCGCCTTCCTCGATGACCAGTACACGCCGGGGTCGCGCAACAACTGGCTGGTCGCGGTGCACCAGGGCGGCGTGGCCGCGCTGGACCTCTCCACCGGGGAGTTCCTGCTCGAGCGTCCCGGGGCGGACGGCCTCGCCGAGTCGCTCGGTCGCCTCGGTCCGGCGGAGGTGGTGCTTGCCGCCGACGCCGCGGACCCACCCCTTCCTCCCGAGGTGCTCCGCACCCGCCGCGACGGGTGGGAGTTCGACCCCGACCTCGCGCGCGAGGAGCTGGCCCGACGCTTCGACCTCGCCTCGCTGGACGGCCTCGGCCTCGAGCCCGCCGACGCACCGGCCATCGGCGCGGCAGGGGCCCTGCTGCGCTACCTCGCCGACCTGCAGCCCGCCGGGCTGCCACACCTCCGGCGACCCTCCATGCGGCGCAGCGACGCGCTCTGCTGGATTGACGAGATGACCCGGCGCAACCTCGAGCTGGTCGAGCCGCTCCGCGCCGGGGCCCGCGGCGTGACGCTGTTCGAGACCGTGGATCGCACCCAGACGCCGATGGGCGCCCGCCTGCTCCGGGAGTGGGTCACCTCGCCGCTGCGCGACCTGCGCCGGATCGGCGCGCGTCACGACGCGGTGGCGTCGCTGGTCGAGCAGGGACGCCTGCGCCACCGGCTCCGCGACGCCCTCGACGGCGTGCGCGACATGGAGCGGCTCGCCGCCCGCGCCGCCGCGGGCCGCGCCTCGCCACGCGACCTGGGCGCCCTCCGCGATTCGTTCGCCAGGATTCCCGCCGTGCTCGAGCCGCTCGGCGAGCTGATCACCGCCGACCCGATGCCGGGCGGGCTCCTGGAGCACGCCTCCACCATGGACCGGCTCGACGACCTGCTCGGCGACCTCACCCTGACCCTGGTGGATCGGCCACCCGTGGCCCTCGCCGATGGCGACGTGATCCGCCCGGGGGCAGACGCCGAGATTGACGAGCTCCGGCACCTGCGCGATCACGGCAAGCAGGCGCTCGCGGCGATCCAGCAGCGCGAACGCGATCGCACAGGCATCGGTTCGCTCAAGGTGGGCTACAACAAGGTGTTCGGCTACTTCCTCGAGGTGACCCGCACCCACCAGGCGGCGGTGCCAGCCGACTACGAGCGCCGACAGACCCTCTCCAACGCCGAACGCTACGTCACGCCCGAGCTCAAGGAGTACGAGGCCAAGGTCCTCGGCGCCGAGGACCGGATCGCCACCAGGGAGGGGGAGCTCTTTGCCGCCCTCCGCAGCCGGATCGGGGCGGCCGTCGGGCGGATCCAGGAGACGGCAGCCCTGCTGGCCCGGCTCGATGCCCTCGCCTCGCTCGCGGAGGTGGCCAACACGGAGGGGTGGGTCCGGCCCGAGCTGCACCCCGGCCTCGAGCTGGTGCTGGAGGAGTCTCGCCATCCGGTGATCGAACGAATGATGCCGAGGGAGCAATTCGTCCCCAATGATGTCCGCTTCGACGAGTCGGCCAGGATGCTCCTGGTGACCGGACCCAACATGGCCGGCAAGAGCACCATCCTTCGCCAGATCGGGGTGTCGGTGCTGCTCGCCCAGTTGGGCTCGTTTGTCCCGGCGCGCCGCGCCCGGGTCGGGGTGGTGGACCGCCTCTTTACCCGGGTGGGGGCCAGCGACAACCTGGCCCGCGGCCAGTCCACCTTCATGGTGGAGATGAGCGAGACGTCGGCGATCCTCCACAACGCCACGGAACGGTCGCTGGTGCTGCTCGACGAGATCGGCCGCGGAACCTCGACCTACGACGGCGTGGCCATCGCCTGGGCGGTGACCGAGCATCTCCACGATCGGGTCGGCTGCCGCACCATGTTCGCCACCCACTACCACGAGCTGATGCAACTCCCGGAGAAGCTGCAGCACGCCCGCAACCTCAACGTCGCGGTCCGGGAGACCGCCCAGGGCATCGTCTTCCTCCACCGACTCGAAGCCGGCGGGACCGACCGGAGCTACGGCATCCACGTGGCCGAACTCGCGGGCCTCCCCGCCACCGTGGTGCAACGTGCCAAGGCGGTGCTCGGCACCCTCGAGACCGGACACCGGATGGTCCCCGGCCAGCCGCCCCGCGACCCCGACCCGACCCAGCCCTCGCTCTTCGATACCACCCCGCCCTCCCGCGAAGCTGGAGCGGCGGGGTCCCCTCGCCCTTCCGCACCCGACTCCCTCCGAGATCGCCTCAAGGAACTCGACCCGGATCAGATGACCCCGCTCGAGGCCCTGCAGGAACTTGCCCGCCTGAAGGGGGACGTTGCGTAACCACCAAAAAGCTATATGATGGTTACAATGTCCCACGTCACAAGCGGTATGGCTTGCCTGGACTTTGTCCACAGGCGGCTCGAGCAGGATGTTCTCGACACGCCGGCGGGGCGTGCCGCGGTGGAGCGCTTCCGGGTGGTCCTCGCGCGACTGCTCACCGACGAGGCGCGGGGCAGCGGTGCCCGGGAGGACGACCTCGCCGAGCTCAACCGGGTCCTGGCGCGGGCCGCACGGAGTCGCGGCCTGGTCTCCACGGTGCGTGGCTATGGGTGGGGATGGCCCCAGCCGGCCGACCCGGTGACCGCGCACCTCTTCCCGCCAGCCTGGTCGGCCGCCGCGCTGCTCACTTCGCCGGACCGCCACCGGCTCAAGTGCTGCGACGGCTGCGACCTCCTCTTCCTCGACCAGTCGCGCAACCGGTCACGCCGGTGGTGCGACGCGAGCGAGTGCGGCAACCGGGACAAGGTCCGCCGCTTTCGTTCCCGCACGTCCGGAAAGCGCCGAGCCGGTGGCTCCGCTGGCTGACGGAGGGCGACCGGGACGCATTATGTTGCGACCATGACCCGCTGGCTCCCCTTCCTGGCGGCGCTTGCCGCGTGTGGTGGTGATCCTCCGGTGGCCGGCGAGTTCCACCCCGCCGTGCCGATCGAGGGACAGGATCCGATCCCGTACCCCGCCGAGCTCTTTTCGGAGGGGGTGGAGGGCGAGGTGATGCTCTACCTGGTGGTGGACACCACCGGCGCGGTGATCCGCGATTCCACCCGGATCGCGGAATCGAGTGGCCAGTCGGCGTTTGACGCCGCCGCCCTGCAGGCCGCCCCGACCCTCCGGTTCACCCCTGCCCGCCGAGGCGACACCCTGGTCACCGCGCCCATTCAGGTGCCGATCCATTTCTCGCTCCCCGACTCGCTCACCGGCGGCACCCCGTGAGCGGCATCGTGGCCGGCTCCGTCCTCGAGACGATCGGCAACACCCCCCTCATCAGGCTGGCCCGCCTCGGGGCCGGGATCCGGACCCCGATCTTCGGCAAGGCGGAGTACGTCAATCCGGGCGGATCGGTGAAGGACCGGATCGGCCTCGCCATCATCGAGGCCGCCGAGCGCGATGGCACCCTGCGGCCCGGCGGGACCATCGTGGAGGGGACCAGCGGCAACACCGGCGTGGGGCTGGCGATCGCCGCCGCGCTCAAGGGGTACCACTGCATCTTCACCATGCCGGACAAGATGTCGCAGGAAAAGGTGCGCCTGCTGCGGGCCTATGGGGCCGAGGTGGTGATCACGCCCACCGCCGTGCCGCCGGACCATCCCGAGAACTACGTGATGAAGGCCAAGCAGATCGTGCACGACACCCCGGGCGCGGTGCTGGCCAACCAGTTCTACAATCAGGTCAACCCCGAGTCGCACTACCGCAGCACCGGCCCCGAGATCTGGGAACAGACGGGTGGTGCCGTCACGCACTTCGTGGCGGGGGCCGGCACGGGCGGCACGGTGAGCGGCGTGGGCAAGTACCTCAAGGAGCGGAACCCGGCGATCCGGATCCTGGCGAGCGACCCGGCCGGTTCGCTCTATGCCGGGTACCATCGCACCCGCACGCTGGCCGGCGACGGCGCGCCATACAAGGTGGAGGGAATCGGCGGCGACAAGGCGCCCGACACCGTCTGGTGGGACGTGATTGACGAGTTTCGCACGGTGAGCGACAAGGACGCGATGGCGCTGGCTCGTCGCCTCGCGCGCGAGGAGGGGATCCTCGTCGGCGGCTCCACCGGCGCCAACCTGCACGTGGCACTCGAGGTGGCCCGCGACCTGGATGATCCCAGGGCCTGCGTGGTGACGATCCTGGCCGACACCGGCGAGCGGTACCTGTCCAAGGTGTTCAACGACGACTGGCTGCGCGAGAACCAGCTCCTCGATTCGCCGCGCGACACGGTGGCGACCCTGCTCGCGCGGCGCACCGGCAGCGCGCCGGCGCTGGTGCAGGTGGCGCCCTCGGCGCAGCTCCGCCAGGCCCTCAACCTGATGAGCACCTACGACGTGTCGCAGCTGCCGGTGATCGACGAGGGCCGCTCGATCGGCACGCTGGTCGAGGCGACGCTGATGCAGCGCGCCCTCGAGCAACCCGTGCTGCTCGACCGGCCGGTGCGCGAGGTCATGGATCCGCCGCTCCCCGAGGTGGAGGCCTCGTGGCCCATGGAGCGGCTCGCCGCGATCCTCACCAAGGACTCGCCGGCGGCGCTCGTGCGCGACAACGGCAAGCTCGCCGGCATCGTGTCCCGCTACGACCTGCTCCGGGTGATGATCGGGCGATGAGGGGCGAACAGCGAACGGCGATCGGCGCACCGCAGCTTGCCTCCGCTGCGGTGCGCGGTTCGCTGCTCGCGGCCGTGCTGCTGGGGGCCTGCTCACCCGCCGAGCCACCGCCCCCCGCCGTCGAGGCGATCTCGCTGCTCGGTGACTCCCTCCGGGCCCCGGCACTCGACTCCGCCACCTCGGCGCGATTCACCGCCAGCCTCGACACCGCGCGCCGGGCGTGGCAGGCCGACACCACCTCGGCCGACGCGCTGGTCTGGCTGGGGCGCCGCACCGGCTACCTCGGCCGCTACCGCGAGGCGATCGCGCTCTTCACGCAGGGCATCGAGCGCTTCCCCGACGACCCCCGCTTCCTCCGGCACCGCGGCCACCGCTGGATTTCGGTGCGCGAGTTCGACCGCGCCA
>CAZNOJ010000024.1:0-29275 GCA_964574665.1 uncultured Gemmatimonadaceae bacterium | reverse complement strand
GGTGTCGGTCACCGAGCGCACCAAGGAGATCGGGATCCGCAAGGCGCTCGGCGCCACGCGGTTCACCATCCTGAGCCAGTTCCTGATCGAGGCGCTGGTGCTCTGCGTCTCCGGCGGGATCATCGGCATCGTGCTCGGCACCGGGCTCTCGGAGTTCGTGTCCGTCAAGCTGGGCTGGAGCACCGAGGTCTCGCCGGTGGCCGTGGCCGTGGCGTTCGGATTCTCGGCGGTGGTGGGCCTCTTCTTCGGGCTCTGGCCGGCGCGGCGCGCGGCGAGTCTCGATCCAATCCAGGCGCTCCGGTACGAGTAGGGTGTCTCCCCGAGCGGAGCGAGGGGAAGAGACTTGGCCCACGGGCACGTCTCTTCCCCTCGGTCGCTTCGCTCCCTCGGGGTGACAGGCGCTATCTTCTCCGCCCATGCGCACCCGCCGACTCCTCGCTCCGGTGTTCCTCGCCGTGCCGCTCGCCGCGCAGGCCCCCGCTCCCACGGTCACCATCCCCCGGCTCGAGGCCACCACCGCGGTGGACGGTGTGCTCGATGAACCGGCCTGGCAGCAGGCCACCCGCCTGTCAGGGTTCCGTCAGTACCGTCCGGTCGATTCCCGCCCCGCCGAGGACTCGACGGTGGTGCTGGTCTGGTACGCCCCGGATGCGATCCACGTGGGGGTGATGGCCTACGACCGGGAACCCGGATCGGTGCGCGCCACGCTGAGCGATCGCGACAACATCGGCAGCGACGACCAGGTCACCATCTTCCTCGACACCTTCAACGACCGGCGCCGCGCCTACTTCTTCGGCGTGAATCCGTTCGGGGTGCAGGACGACGGGGTGCGCGCCGAGGGGGGCTTCTCGACCTCCGGGTTCGGTTCGGGCACCACCGACCGCAACCCCGACTTCCTCTGGCAGAGCCGCGGGCAGGTCACCCCGTTCGGCTGGGTGGCCGAGATCCGGATCCCGTTCAAGTCGCTGCGCTGGTCGGGCAGCGGCGAGCAGACGTGGGGCTTCAACGTGCAGCGGATCACGCGGCGCACGGGGTACGAGGACACCTGGACCGACGTGCGCCGCGCCAATGCCTCGTTCCTGGGGCAGGCCGGGGCGATCACCGGGATCCGCGACATCCGTCGCGGCGTGGTGACCGAGCTGCAGCCCACCTTCGTGGCCGACGCGCCGGGAATCCGCACCGCAGGCGGCTTCGAGCGCGACGGCATCAACGGCGAGTTCGGCGCCAACCTGCGCCTCGGCTTCACGTCGCTCACCCTGGACGGCACGTACAACCCCGACTTCTCGCAGGTGGAGTCGGATGTGGGCCTGGTGACGATCAACGAGCGGTTCGCGCTATTCTTCCCCGAGCGGCGGCCGTTCTTCCTCGAGGGGATCGACCTCTTCTCCACGCCCAACAACCTGGTGTATACCCGCACGGTGGCCAATCCGCTCGCCGGGGCCAAGGTCACCGGCAAGTTCGGGGCGTGGTCGCTGGCGCACCTCACCGCCATTGACGAGTTCTCGCAGTCCGGCCAGCTCGACCCCGTCCAGCGGGCCCTGGTCAACATCACCCGCGTGCGCCGCGACGTGGGCGCGGGCTCGGTGGCCGGCCTCACCTTCACCAACCGCGACGAGGACGGCTGGTCCAACCGCGTGGTGTCGGCCGACACCCGGCTCATCTTCGGCGGGATGTACTACGTGTCCGCGCAACTCGGCGTCTCCCGCACGGAGAACCTTTACGACGACGTGGTGCAGGACGACTACGGCGCCCTCTGGGAGCTGGAGTTCGACCGCACCGGGCGCGGCTGGGGATTCAACTATCGGGTCTCCTCCATCGGCGAGGACTTCGAGACCTGGAGCGGCTTCGTCAACCGCACCGGCATCGTGTCGGCGCGCGCCTTCAACCGCGGCACCCTGTACGGCCCGCGGGGCGCCCTGGTGGAGCAGTTCACCTTTTTCGGCGGCGGCAACCGGATCTGGTCCACCGACAACGCCTTCGGCCGCGGCGCGCTCGAGGGGAGCGAGGAGCTCAACGCCACCGCCCAGCTCCGCGGCGGGTGGAGCCTCGGCGGCAACGTGGAGCACGGCTTCGTCCGCTTCGACGCCGACGACTACGCCGGCTACCGGATCCCCGGTCCCAACCAGCCGCAGCCGTTCCCGCTCGCCACGGGCGTGTTCGACGCCTGGAACGGCGGGGTCAACGTCAGCACGCCGACCTTCCTGTCGTGGAATGCCTCGGTCCGGCTGTCGCACGGCGCCACGGCGATCTTCCCCGAGGCGGCACGCGGACGCTTCACCTCGGCGAGCGTGTCACTCGATCACCGCCCCACCAACGCGGTGCGCGTCGGCCTCTCGCTCACGGCCCAGCAGCTGCGCCGCGCCCGCGACGACAGCGAGTTTGCCCGCACCATCCTGCCGCGCCTCAAGGTGGAGGTGCAGCCGAACCGCGCGCTCTTTTTCCGCGTGGTGGGGGAGTACCGCAGCGAGCGACAGGCGGATCCGCGCGACCCCGAGAACGGCCTGCCGATCCTGGTGGGCGGCGCGCCGCTCCGCGGCGGCTCCACGGACCGGCTCCGGATGGACTGGCTCGCCTCGTACGAGCCCACCGCCGGGACGGTGCTGTTCCTCGGCTACGGCTCCACGCTCCGCGGCGACCGGCCGCTCACCTTCCGCGACCTCGAGCGGCAGGACGACGCGTTCTTCATGAAGGTGGCGTACTTGTTCAGGTGGTGAGATTCGGAAAGCGGGAAAGCGGGAAAGCGAGAAGGCGAGAAAGCGAGAAAGCGGGAAAGCGGGAAAGCGCGAAAGCGCGAAAGCGCGAAAGCGAGAAAGCGCGAAAGCGCGAAAGCGAGAAAGCGCGAAAGCGCGAAAGCGAGAAGGCGAAAAAGCGAGAAAGCGCCCTCGTCCCGAACGCAGTGAGGGACCTCTCGCCCTGACCACGGGATAGAGGTCCCTCGCTACGCTCGGGACGAGTACCCTTGGGTTCGCTTCCTCGCTTTATGCCGTCGCCTTCGGCTTGAGCATCCCCGCGATCAACGGGAGCAGGAGGCCCACCAGCCCGGACGCCGTGGCGGTGCCGGCGGTGGCGTTGCCGAACATGTTGCCGAGGGTGCCGCCCAGGGCCATGCCGCCGCCCAGCCCGCCCACGGCGCCGAGCACCGTGTTGAGCATGGGGCCGAGTGACTTGGCCTTGTTGAGCATCCCGCCCAGATTGCCACCCACCGCGCCACTGACCAGTTGCACCAGCAGGGACGTGAGGTCCATGACCGACTCCTGTGTGATGGTGAGGTGCCCGCCGCTCCAGGCCGGCTGCCAGAAGATCGCGCCGGGACCGGGGACCGCAAGAGCGCCCGCCTCTCGGGAGCGTGCGTGAGCCACCGGCCACCGGAGGGTGGTCCCGGGGTGGCGGCCAGGGCGGGCCTGGTGGCCGGCGTCGTCCTCTTCGTGCTGCTGCTGATCCTGCCGCCACCCGCCGGCCTGTCGCCCGAGGGGTGGCGCACCGCCGCGGTGGGGGTGCTGATGGCCACCTGGTGGATCACCGAGGCGATCCCGATCCCGGTGACCGCCCTCCTCCCGATCCTCCTCTTCCCGCTGCTCGGCATTGCCTCCGTGGATGCCGCCACAGCGCCCTATGCCAACCCGGTGATCTTCCTCTTCCTGGGCGGCTTCCTCGTGGCCCTGGCACTCGAGGCCACCGGGCTCCACCGGCGCGCGGCGTTGTTCACCCTGTCGCTGGCCGGTCCGAGGCCGTCGCGCCTGATCCTCGGCTTCATGCTGATCACGGCCGCGATCTCGATGTGGGTGAGCAACACCGCCACGGTGGTGATGATCCTGCCGATGGCGCTGGCGATCCTATCACTGAGGGCGGAGGACGGAGGACAGAGCGACAGCGGCGCGAGGCTCGATCGCGAGGGCGCCGACTTGGGGAGCGACAGGATGGCGGGACACGCCGCGTTCGCCCCGGCCCTGCTCCTGGGCATTGCCTACGCCGCCACCATCGGCGGGCTGGGGACGCTGATCGGCACGCCACCCAACGCGCTGCTCGCGGCCTACCTCCGCGAGTCGCACAACATCCGGGTGGGGTTCGTGGAGTGGATGGTGGTGGCGATGCCGGTGGTGGTGGTGGCCTTGCCGCTCACGTGGTGGCTGCTGGTGCGGGTGCTGCATCGGCTCGACGACACGCCGATTGCCGGTGGGGCCGCGCTGATTGCGGCGGAGCGCGAGGCGCAGGGACCGATGACCCGCGCGGAATGGTTCGTGGGCGGTGTCACCACCCTGGCCGCGCTCGCCTGGATGTCGCGGCCGCTGCTGGAGCGTTGGGTTCCGGGGCTGAGCGATGCGGGTATCGCGATCGCCGCGGCGGTGCTGCTGTTCGTGGTGCCGGTCCGGATGCAGCCGTGGGAGACGGCGATCGGCTGGCGCCACGCCGACCGGCTGCCCTGGGGAGTGCTGCTGCTGTTCGGCGGCGGGCTGTCGCTGGCGGCGGCGATCCAGGGGAGCGGGCTGGCGGAGTGGATCGGCGCGGGGCTGGGCGGGGTGATGTCGTGGCCGCTGCCGGTGATGCTGCTGGTGCTGGCGGCGGTGGTGATCCTGCTCTCGGAGTTCGCCAGCAACACGGCGATCACCGCGGCGTTCCTGCCGATCGTGGCATCGGTGGCCGTGGCCGATGGCGGCTCGCCGATCCTGCCGGCACTGGCCACGGCGATGGCCGCGAGCGGCGGCTTCATGTTCCCGGTGAGCACGCCCCCCAACGCGATCGTGTACGGCACCGGCCGGATCACGGTGGCGCAGATGGCGCGGAGCGGTGCGATGCTCGACCTGGCGTTCGTGGTGCTGGTGCCGGTGGCGGTGCTCCTGATCGGGGCGAGGGTGCTGGGAGGATGACGCCCGGCGACCCGCCGATCCGGCGCTGCACTCCTGCCGACGGGGCCGCCCTCGCCCGCATCTACAACCACTACATCGCCACCACCGTCGTGACGTTCGAGGAGGAGCCCGTCAGCGCGGAGGAGATGATGCGCCGGATCGTCGAGGTGACGGCACGGCATCCGTGGCTGGTGTGGGAGGAGCATGGAGCGGTGGTCGGCTATGCCTACGCCTCGCCCTGGAAGGGCCGCGCGGCGTATCGGCACGCCGTGGAGTCGGCGATCTACCTCGACCACGCGCGGACGGGCTCCGGGATCGGCACCCGGCTCTACGCGGCGCTGATCGCGGAGCTCCGCACGCAGGGCGTGCACGCCGTGGTGGGCGGGGTGTCGCTCCCCAACCCGGCCAGTGTCGCCCTCCACGAGCGGTTGGGCTTCGCGCCCGTGGGCGCGTTCCGCGAGATCGGCTTCAAGTTCGGCCGCTGGGTGGATGTGGGATACTGGCAGCTGGTGTTCGAGGGGTAGGGGCGCTCGTGTCGCGGCGGGGTGCCCATCCCCTCGCTCGCGCCACGCACTCGCTCGGGGTCACAGGTGCTCCGGGCGGCGTCCGTCGGAAGTAGGTTTCGCATGTTCCTCCTATTGGAGACGGAACCTGACCGCTCGCACCTTCCTCACGCGATGCGCCCTGGCCGGTTGCCTGGCCGGGGCAATGACCCATCCCCTGGCTTCGCAGGCGCCACCCAAGGTGGCGCGTGCCACCCGGCTCGCGGGCCCGCCTCCGCAGGTGGACGGCGTGCTGGGCGATCCGGCCTGGGCCGCGGCACCGGTGATCGCCGACTTCGTGCAGCGCGACCCCGATGAGGGCAAGCCACCCACGGTCACCACCCAGGTGCGGCTGCTCTACGACGACGATGCGCTGTACGTGGGGGCACGCATGCTCCGGCCCGATGCCGGCGCCATCCGGCGCTCCGTGTCGCGGCGCGACACCGACAGCGACGCCGAAGTGTTCATGATCTCCCTCGACCCGTACCTCGACCGACAGACCGGCTACTCGTTCTCGATCAACTCCGGCGGGGTGCGGGGCGACTGGTATCATCCGCAGGACCAGGAGGGCGGGCGCGAGGCGCAGTACGATCCGGTCTGGAGCGCCCACGCCCGCGTGGACGACGAGGGGTGGAGCGCCGAGATGCGGATTCCGTTCTCGCAGCTGCGCTTCAACGCCGCGCACGAGCAGGTGTGGGGATTGCAGCTCACGCGGAGCATTCCCGACAAGAACGAGCGCAACCAGTGGGTGCTGATCCCGCGCGACGTGGCCGGCTTCTTCTCGCAATTCGGCCGCCTCGAGGGGATCGCCGGGATCCCGCCGGCGCGGCGGCTGGAGCTGCTGCCGTACGTGACCGGCGGCCTGACCTACCGGGCCAACGTCCATCCCGGCAATCCGTTCGAGGAGACATCGTCGGGGCGCATGGGCGGGGATCTCAAGATGGGGCTGGGGCCCAACCTGACCCTCGACGCCACCGTGCTCCCCGACTTCGGCCAGGTCGAGGCCGATCCGGCCGACGTCAACCTCTCCGCGTTCGAGACGGTGTTCTCCGAGCGGCGCCCGTTCTTCACCGAGGGCGAGGAGGCACTCACCGGCCTCGCGCAGAACTTCCTCAACCGGCCGGTCTACTTCTACAGCCGGCGCATCGGGGCCCCGCCGCGGGGGAGCACCAGCGGCGACTTCGTGGACCAACCCACCAACACCACCATCGTCGCGGCGGCCAAGGTCACGGGTCGGCTCCGGTCGGGGCTGTCCATCGGGGCGCTCGCGGCGATGACGCCGCGGGAGCACGCCCGCTCCTACGATTCGCTGCCGGGGGCGTACGAGGCCGTGGCGGTGGAGCCGCCGTCGTCGTTTGCGGTGCTGCGCCTGCAGCAGGACTTCGGGTCGCAGCAGTCGAACGCGGGGATCAACCTCACCCACGCGCACCACTTCGTGGACGAGCGGGGCGGCCTGAACGGCATCCTCGCCCGGAACGCCTTTGCCGGCGGGCTCGACTTCAAGCTCCGGACCCGGCAGGGGATGTACGAACTCACCGGGTTCGTCGGGGTGTCCCACGTGGAGGGCGACTCGGCGGCGATCGGGCGACTCCAGCGCACCAGCGCCCACTACTTCCAGCGGCCCGACCAGGGACACATCCGGTTCGATCCCCGCCGCACGTCGCTCAGCGGCTATACCATCTCGCTCCGCCACGACAAGAACGCCGGCCGCCACACCCTGTGGGGCATCCAGGTGATCGCCCGTTCGCCGGGCTTCGAGATCAACAACGTGGGCCGGATGCAGACGGCCGACGACATCGACTTCAACGCCGACTTCATCCAGCGCGACACCAGGCCGAGCCGGTACTTCCGGCAGTACTTCCTGCAGGCCACCACGCGCTGGGGGTGGAACTTCGGCGGGATCCGACAGTACACCTCGGCCGGGCTCAACTCCAACGTCACGCTCCACAACTTCATGCGGGTGTCGCTCAACCTGAGCCGGGGCTTCCGGTCCCTGAGCGACGTGCTCACGCGCGGCGGTCCGCTGATGGGGACGCCCAACTCCTCGAGCATCTCGAGCGGCCTCAACAGCAGGCCCAACCGGCCGGTCACCTGGAGTGCGAACGTGAGCTACGCCAGCGACGAGTTCGGCGGCTGGTCGGGCACGGCGCGGGCCACGCTGTCCGTGCGTCCCGGCACCCGCTGGCAGGCCTCGGTGGATCCCACCTACACCCGCGGTGCCGACGCGCGGCAGTACGTGAGCACCCGCTCCGGCGGTGCTGCGGCCACCTTCGGCTCCCGGTACATCTTCGCGTTCGTGGAGCGGAGCCAGCTCTCGGCGCGGTTCCGGCTCAACTACGCGGTGACGCCCAACTTCACGGTGGAGGCCTACGCGGAGCCGTTCGCCGCGAGCGGCGCGTACTCGCGATTCGGCGAGCTGGCCGCGGCGCGGAGCCGGGAGCTGCGGGAGTACGGTGCGGCCGCCTCGGGCACCACGATCGTCCGCCATCCGGACAAGTCGTACACCGTGACCGACGGGGCGGGATCCTTCACGCTGCCCAACCTCGACTTCAACCGGCTTTCGTTCCGCTCCAACCTGGTGCTCCGGTGGGAGTGGCTGCCGGGGAGCACGGCGTACCTGATCTGGCAGAACAACCGCCAGCGGTTCACGCCCGACGGCACGGTGGTCACGGCGGGGCGGCTCTTCGATGCCATGAGCGCCGATGGGGACAACTTCCTGGCGCTCAAGGTGAGCTACTGGATCGGGGTGCGGTAGGCGCGGGCGCGGCTCACCTTGCCGTGAGGCGCCTCAGTTCCTTTCGCCACCCCGGCACCGCCACCAGCGAGACCCCGGAGCGCTCCGCTTCGATCATCAGGAACCGGCCGTCGGCGGCGATGTCGTAGTCGTCGGCGTACGGACCGCTGAACAACGTGGTGCGCGACACCACGCGCGGGCTCGGCACGGTGCTCACGACCGCCTCCACCATGCGCTGCTCTTCCCAGTAGTACAGCCGCCGCCCGTCGCGACTCCATACCGGGCGACGACCACCATTCACCGACACCGGCACGCGTCCTCCTCCCGGCGTGGACGCGCGGATGTAGATCTCCATCCGCCCGGATTCATCCGACGTGTACGCGATCCATCGCCCGTCGGGCGAGTATCGCCCCCAAATCTCTGCCGCGGTTGGCGATCCTTCCAGCACCGTCGACGGTGATGCAGAGTCGAGCGACACGGTCTCGAGGTTGAAGGTGCGCGACGAGATGGCGTTGTACACGATTTGGCGCCCATCGGGTGACAGGTGCGCGAGCCAGGGGTTGTGCTGCGGCACGGCGGCAAGTGTCGGTGCACCGCTGCCGTCGGCGTCCTGTGACCAGAAGGCGGTTCGGCCGCCCGCGAGTGTCGCGCCGAACACGATGCGCCGTCCGTCGGGAGTCCACATGGGGTTCCGCGCGGATCCCACGCTCGTGAGCGGCGTGAGTGTTCCCGTCCCGAGGTCCTGGATCCAGATGTCCCTCTTGGCACCACTGTTGATCGTCAGCGCCACGCGATCGCCTTCGGGCGACAGGGCGAGATGGGCGTAGTCCCGGAGCCCCTCGATCGCGGGACGTGCTGCGCCATTCCGGTCCACCCAGACGAGTCGTCGGTCGGCATCTCCGGTCAGGTACGTCAGGGCACCGGTCCTTGAGAGGAAGGCCGAGCGGAGTCCCGGTCCTGACTGGAGACGGATCCCGTCGAGGACCTGGACTGGCGCGCCGCGGACCCGGAACTGGCCGACATCGAAGCCCACGGCCCACAGGATGCCCTCGCGGTCCAGGGACACCAGCTGGCCATCGAGCACGCCGAGGGGTCGGCCGCGCACACCGACCGCCATGTGGGGCTCGTCCGCGCGGAGCGATGCCGCCCCGACCTCGAAGTCGTCGCCGGCCTTCCGGATGGAGAACAGCACCGCGGCGCCGTCATCGATCACGACCGGGGCCTGGTGCGACAGCTCACCCCGGGTCGTGTCCACGCGCGTGAACACCCGCATCGGTCCGCCATCGGCGCTGACACGCGAGAGTCCGAGGAGGCCTTCGTCGACGCCCGCACCCACGATGAGCTCCCCATCGGGAGACCAATCGAGCCCGCCGGCATCGGGAACGTCGCCAAGTGGAATGGGCGTGCCCCCCGCGACCGGAATCTTCACCAGGCGGCGACGGGCCTCCACGTAGGCGATCCACTGTCCATCGGGCGAGAACACGGGTACGGCGGGTGCCGTGGTACCCGGGACCTCTCGGGAGACCACCTCGTCGAGGCGCCGGACGAAGAGCACCCTCCTGGAGCCGGCCCCGAGCGCACCGGGGTACGCCACCGACCGTCCGTCGGGTGACATCGTTCCCGCTGCGACCGGACCGGCATCGCCGGCGACCACCGCCCGCATCACGAAGTCATCGGCCATACCGCCGATTCGTGTCGCATGCCAGGTCGTGAACGCGAGCAGTGCCGTGAGTCCCGCGAGGGCGAGCACCACCGGATCGCGCCACCGGGTGCGGGGGTGCGTCCTTGAGGGCGTTGCCGCACCCAGAGCGGTCGTCGCGGAGGCCCGTCCGCTTTGCAACGCGGCGGCAAACTCGGCAGCGGTGGTGAAACGGTCCGCCGGCAGCTTGGCGAGCGCGGTGAAGATGGCCTGCTCCACGCCGGGTGGCACGGTGTCGCGGATCGTGTGCAGCGGGACCGGTCGCTCGCTCAGCACCTTGGCCACGATCGCCTGCACGGTGGGTCCGGTGAATGGCGGCTCGCCGGCGAGCATCTCGTAGGTCACCGCGCCGAGGGCGTAGATGTCCGTCCGGGCATCGATCGCGCGTTCGCCCATGGCCTGTTCGGGCGACATGTACTGCGGCGTGCCGAGCGAGAGGCCGGTCTGCGTCATGCGGGCGCCACCCGCGTGCTGCACGGCCAGCGCGATGCCGAAGTCGGCCACCAGCGCCTGCCCGTCGTGCAGCAGGATGTTCTCGGGCTTGATGTCGCGGTGAATCACTCCCTGGCGATGGGCATAGTCGAGCGCGCTCGCCACCTCGCTGGCGATCTGGATCGCATCGCCGAGTGGCAGCTGACGCTCACGCTCCAGGCGGCCACGGAGCGATTCCCCGGTGACCAGCGGCATCACGTAGTAGAAGACGGACGGGGGCCCTTCGACTTCGCTCCCTTCGCCCCCGCTCAGGGAGCTTCGCTCAGGGTGACTCAGGCGCACGGCGCCTGAGTCAAGCAGCGGCAGGATGTGCGGATGCTGCAGGCGGGCGGTGGTGCGGATCTCGGCCAGGAACCGCTCGCTGCCCAGCGCCGCGCCGAGATCGGGGTGGAGCACCTTGATGGCGACGTCGCGGTCGTGCCGGAGGTCGTGGGCGAGGTAGACGGTGGCCATGCCACCCGACCCAAGCTCGCGCTCGATCCGGTAGCGGTCGATCAGCCCAGTCCTGAGCGCGTCGAGGGACATACCCGCGAGAACGCTACCGCCCCGCCGGAACCTGCGCCAGATCCATGCATCGGCTCGCCGGGTCGTCCCTGGTGCCGGACTCCCGATTGACGCCCCGTCCGGGGCCGGTAGCTTCAAGCCCATGGCCGAGAACAAGACCAAGCCCACCGGGGCAAGTGTCGACGACTACATCGCCTCGCGGGCGAGTCCGGAGCAGGCGGCGGACTGCCGTGCGCTGATCAAGCTGTTCCGGAAGATCACCGGGAAACCGGCGCACATGTGGGGGCCCAGCATCGTCGGGCACGGCGTGTACCGGTACACCTACGAGAGTGGCCGCACGGGCGAGGCGCCGCTGGTGGGGTTCGCGATCCGTGGCAAGGACCTCGTGGTGTACGTCGACGTGGAGTCGAAGGAGCAGCAGGCGCTGCGCGCCAAGCTGGGCAAGCACCGGATGGGGAAGGTCTGCCTCTACTTCAAGCGGCTCGCCGACCTGGACGTGAAGGTGCTCGAGCAGCTGGTCGCGAACTCGGTGGCGGAGGTGCGGCGGAAGCACGGGTAGGATGTGCCGTTACTCCGTGCCTGTCGGGCGCCCCGCTCGGGACGACGGCAGCCCATGAGCGCTTCACTTGTCGCCCCTACCACGCATTGCCTCGGCGCACCTCCACACGGAGCATGATCACGCGCGGAGGACTTGCGATGGCGCGGTGTCATCAGGGAGGGCCGCGGGGCGCCGGTGGCGGCGGTTGCGGTGTCCCTGTCCTCCACAGGTTCCACTGCACCGCCACGGCACCCGTCACCCCGTTGTCGGGATCGGTCTCCGGCGCCGGGAAGGTGATGGCACCTGCGATCGGCTCGCCGGCGACGCGTGCCGGTTGCGGATCGGTCACGATCGAAAAGTCCTTGCCGACCTCGGCCGGCTTGGCGTCCCATCCCTTCGACCCGTCGGGGTGATCGGGGAACTTCGCGGACGGGCACGCCACCGTGATCCGATAGGCGAGCGGGTACATCGGATCCTGGATGAACTCGACTCCCAGAAGCCCCGGGCCGACGATGCTGCCCGTCCACGCCTGGCCATCGGCCCCCCGCGATACTTGCGTCCCGGTGCAGACGGCCTGCCCCTGGGTGATCGCCACCTGGATGCCCAATTCGGTGGAACCCGCCTGGCCCTGGATGTTGTGGGTCCAGCTGAAGGTGCCGTCGTACAGGTGCGCGTAGTTGCACGGCACCACGGTGATGGTGCAGAGCGGCGTGACGGCGGTGCCGGTCAGGATTGCCGTCGCGGTCCGACCGTCCTGGTGCGTCACGCGCAGCAGTGCCTGCTTCCTGCCGACGGATCCCGGATAGAAATAGACCGTGACGTCGCAGGTTGTCGGATGCTGCGCAGGGAAGGCATTCGGATTGTAGCCGCAGGGCAACGTGCCGGTGCCAGGTGGATATGTCGCGATGCCGCCGGAGTAGGTCGAGCCCTCCGGCATGGTCCAGTCCGCGGCATCCGGACCCTCCAGGGTCGCGACGATCGAGTCGCCGCGAGTCACGCCGCCAAGCGTGAACTTGTGCGGGGCGGAGGCCCTCACGGCGAGTCGTCCGTAGTCGTGGCTGGACGGGGTGAGGGTGACCTGCGCTCGCATCTCCTGCGTGGCCCAAACGACGCCAACGCAGGACACGACAGCCCGAAGACACGGCTTCATTGCTTCACCACCTCCACTCGCCGGTTCTGCGCCCTTCCGGTCGCCGTGGCATTGGGTGCCGCCGGCTGGGTGTCGCCCATCCCCCGCGTGGTGATCCGATCGGCGGCGATCGCGAAGTCGGCCACCAGCGCCGCCTTGACCGCCGCCGCCCTTGCATCGCTCAGCGTCAGGTTGCCCGCCGCCGTGCCGGTGTTGTCGGTGTGCCCTTCGATGAGGATCCTGAGCTCGGGGTACTTCTGCATCGTCGCCGCGATCTCCTTGAGCACCGGCCGCGACTCGGGCTTGAGGTCGGCCTTGCCGATCTCGAACAGGATCCCCTGCGTGACCCAGCGTCCCCGCGCCATGAGCGCGTCGTATAGCACGTCCACCTCGCTCTCGGCGAGCCGGATCATGGTGATGTAGCTCTCGCCGCCCGGCTCCTCGGAGCCCTTGAAGAGGAATCGGATCACCGAGTCGCGCTTGAAGCCAAGCTCGGGGATGTTGTAGATCCGGCGCTCGTTGTTGTACAGCTTGAAGTAGGGTCCGTCCATCAGGACGCGGAGATGGGCGACGTTCCCCTGGTTCTGCCCGGCCAGCGCACCAGGGAAGGTGACCGTGCTGGTGCCGGCATTCTGTCCCCCACCGATGATCAGCGTGCCGGTGTGAGCCCAGTTGATCTCCGCCGATGTCGCGCCGCGGTCCCAGGTGGACCCGCCCTCGAACGCCAGGTTGTCGTAGCCTGAGCTCCCGCCTCGCGGCGAGATCACGTCGATCTCCAGCGTGAACCGGTCGGGGAGTCTCGTTCCCACCGGGACCATGAACTCCCCACGACTGATGGAGCGGAGCATCCTGACGCCGTCCCGCTCGACGACGTCCATCGACCCCGCCTTGAACTTGAGCCCGCGCGCGAAGTTGCCGACCCGATCCTCGCTGAAGTCGGTGTAGAAGAGGACCTTGCTCCCGGGGACGAAGTCGTAGTTGTCCCAGACCTGGGGGTCGGGGCGGGCCGGCGCGGCCCCCGGGGCTCCGGCGGCCTGTCGTGCCTGGGCGGAGTCGGCCTTCGCCGCCGAATCCCGGGCGGCCGCCTGGCGGGTAGAATCGGACTTGGTCTTCTCGAGGGCGGCCGCCTCGGCACGGCGGCGTGCCTCTTCCTCGGCGCGACGACGGAGTCCGCCGAGTTGGCCTGCAGCGGGATCGGGGAGGGCCACGACGAGGAGGGCGAGGACGGCGAGGAGGTATCGGTTGCGGGGACGCATAGGGATCTCCACGGGGAGGCTCCCCCTGGCGGTTTGCCGGAGGCAGAGGGCGGCAGACTAACTGGCACTCGTCAGCCTCACGGCAAGGCGCGTCAACGGATCGTCAACGGTTCGCCGAGCAGCGCCCCGAGCATCGCTTGACAGCTCGCCGAACGGGCGACAGGCTTTCGGCAAGGTGTTGCGCCTCTTGACGTTCGGCGGCCTGGCCGCGGTTCCGCGGGCCGATGGGACGATTCCCCGCATCGGCTCTCGTCGGCTGGCCATCCTCGCCGTGGTTGCCGCGGCGGGTGAGGCCGGGATCACGCGCGACCGCCTCATCGGGCTCTTCTGGCCGGAATCCAGTGAGGAGCACGGGCGCCACTCCCTCCGCCAGGCGCTCTACGCGCTCCGCGAGGAAGCCGGTCCGGTGCTCCGGCAGGCCGGGACCTCCCTCACCATTGACCTGGACAGCCTCTCGTCAGACCTGTTCGACTTCCGCGCCGCCATGGCGCGGGGAGACCTGGCCGCGGCAATCCGCCTGTACCGTGGGCCGTTCCTCGACGGCTTCTATCTCAGCGGGGTGGACGAGTTCGAGCGCTGGGTGGCGAATGAGCGGGCGGGCCTCGCCGGGGCGGCAGCGGCAGCCCTCCGCAGCCTCGGCAGCCGCGCCACGTCGTCGGGGGATCACCACACCGCGGCCCTCTGGTGGGAGCGCTTGTCGCAGCTGGACCCCTTGAGCGGCACGACTGCGGCCGAGCACGCTCGCGCTCTCGCCGCCGCGGGCGATCGCGCGCGGGCGATCGCCGTGTTGCGCACGCACGAGGCGTTGGTGCGCCGCGAACTCGACACCTCGCCCGATGCCGAGGTCACCGCGTTGGCGGCGGAGCTCCGGCGCAACACTTCCCCTCAACCGGTCCCTGCATCGGCTCCCCGCGACGTCGTCCCTTCCGTCGTCCCCAGCGTGCCGGGTGTCGAAGCACGTCGGTCGCCGGCCCGATGGCGGTCACCCTCGCTACTCGCCTTCGTGGCGGTCGCCGTCGTCGCGGCCCTGCTGGCGGGCCGGTGGTACCTGACCCGCCTCCCGGACGTGGGGACAAGGTCCGCGGTGGCGCTCGGCTTCTATGAAGAGGGGCTTGAGCACTACCGGTCCCTGCGGATGGACCTGGCGCAGTCGCTGATGGCGGCTGCGATGCGGGAGGATTCAACGTTCGCCATGCCGGCCTACTACCTGGCGTTGATGGCCACCGGCGATGGGTGGGAGGAGCGGCAACGCGCGCTCCGACTCGCCGAGCGGGCGCCGCCGCGACAGCGCATGCAGATCCGGGCCGACCTGCAGATCAGCAACCACGATCCTGCGGCGGTGGCCACCGTGCAGGAGTGGGTGGCGGCGTATCCCGAGGACGGCCAGGCGTTCCTGGCCCTGGGCCGGGCGCTCCATTTCGCTGGTGACTACGCGGGGAGTGTCGCCGCGCTGGAGCGCGCGCTGGTGCTGCTCGATCGGGTTGAGGAAGCTCCAGGTGCCTGCCTGCTCTGCGAACCACTCGACCACCTGACGCAGGTGTACTTCTGGTGGGACTCGCTGCTCGCGGTCGAGCGGACTGCGCGTCGCCATTTGGCGCGGTACCCTGATCGCAGCGGACCGCTCCGTGACCTGGCGCTTGCCGCGGCCCGCGCCGGCGACTCGGTTCGGGCCCTGGAGCACCTGAGGCAGTTGACGGCGGCGACCGCGAGCGCCGTGGACGATCCGTTCGCGATGCGCATCTTCCTCACGCTCGAGCGGTATGAGCGGGTCGAGGAGATCACACGCCGGTTGCTGGCGTCGGCCAACCCGCACGACGTGATCCTCGGCCAGTGGATGCTCGGCATCGCGCTCCGGAATCAGGGCCGCCTCGAGGATGCGCACACCCTGGTGCGTTCCGGATGGCTGCCTGGCCTCCCCGAACCCGCCGTCCCCCCGGATCCGGACTACACCAAGGAGGCGATCCTCGCGTTCGAGTCGGGCGATCCGCTGCGCGCCGCGGCGCTGTTCGAGATCCAGCGAGGGCGCGGGGCACCGCGGGCGGAGGGGATGCGCGCCCGATGGCTGGCCTGGCACTCCACCCTGGCCGCCACCGCCTTCGCCGCGGCGGGAGACACGGCAAGCGTGCGGCGGCTGGCGGACACCGTGGCGACCTGGGGTGCGCGGAGCCTGTATGGCAGGGACCAGCGACTGCATCATTTCCTGCGCGGCCTGCTGTTCGCGGCCGAGGGGCGTGATGCGGAGGCGGTCGGGGAGTACCGGCGTGCCATGCACTCGCCGAGCCTGGGGTATACGCGGATCAACCTGGAGCTGGCGCGGTCGCTGCTGCGTCTTGACCGGCCTGGCGAAGCGGTCCCCGTGCTGCAGGCTGCACTGCGCGGTGAGGTGGACGCCAGCAACCTCTACGTGACGCGGACCGAGTTGCACGAGGTGCTGGGGGAGGCGTTCGAGCGCTCGGGCGATGGCGACAG
Source organism: uncultured Gemmatimonadaceae bacterium (assembly GCA_964574665.1). Lineage (GTDB taxonomy): Bacteria > Gemmatimonadota > Gemmatimonadetes > Gemmatimonadales > GWC2-71-9 > Palsa-1233. The sequence continues at coordinate 13,068 of CAZNOJ010000024.1, read as the reverse complement.
TGCGCGCGTGCACTGGCGGGCCGTGGCTTCGGCGCTCGCGCACGCGGATGCCGCGTTCACCGCCCGGCGGACCGTGGCCGAGCAGGCGGTGCGCCGGCTGGGCGACAGCCGGTAACGGGGCTGGTGGGAGTCGGCGAGTGCGGTTCGGGCGACCTGCGGCCCGATCCCGGTCCCCTTGCCGATACCTGTGCTACAAAGGTATACTTCGTCCGGCGCCGGCGATCGCCTGGCCTTCGTCGGGCCGTGACCCCCATCCGGCAGGAGCACACCCGATGTCCCCCCGCATCCACCCCCTCGCCACCCTGGCGCTGATGGCCACCCTCGCCTGCGAGGGCCCGCCCACCAGGCCGGTCACCACGTCGTCGAACCCCCCCGCCGTCGAATTCGGCGTCCAGCCGGGCGCATCGATCCGGATCCCCGATCACCCCTGGCTGATCACGCTGATGGCGGTCGCCGAGGACTCGCGCTGCCCCGAAGCGGTGCAATGTCCCTGGGAGGGAACCGCGCTGGTCCGGTTCCGCCTCGAGCGGTTCCCGCCGGGAGGCGCCGCGCCGGTTGACGTCGAGATCCGGCTGGACGGCTGGGTGGACTTCGAAGGGATGCGCCTCCAGCTCAAGGAACTCCGACCAGGGACCATCGCCGGTCAGGCCACTCCCCTTGGCGCCTACCGCGCGGTGCTGGAGGTGCGACCCGCGAACACGGTCACCGCTCCGTGAGGTGGCGCGCCGCCCTGCGCGACGCCGCCAGCGTCATCGTCGTCACTGCCGCGCTGCCGGGGCAGGCGCCAAGCGCCACCGAGATCGCGTTCGCCGCCCCGGACGGCACGCCGCTCCGCGGTCGCCTCGTCCTCCCGGCTGGCGAAGGACCGCACCCGGTGATCGTCTACGCGCAGGCGGCGGAGGGCATGACGATCGACATGCGTCGCCCGCTCCCGGGCGGGGCCTCATTCAGCTACTTCGACATCTACCGCCAGCAACTTCCGCCCCTCGGCGTCGGCTTCTTCTCCTACGAGGGGCGCGGCATCACCGCGGGTGACGCGCCGCCACGCTACGAGCGGATCGACTCCGCGGTCTACAACACGAGCACCCTGTCCGCCAAGGCAGCCGACCTCGTGGCGGCGGTTGAGGCCGTCGTCGGCACGGCGGGCGTGGACCCCGCCCGGATCTTCGCGATGGGTGCGAGCGAGGGAACCCTGATCGCCACCGAGGGCGCCGCCTTGTCCGGCGGGCGCGTCGCGGGGCTCATCCTGTACGGCCTGCTCGCCCTCAACATGCGGGACAACTTCCGCTTCATCCTCACGGACGGCGCCTTCATCACGTACCGACGATTCCTGGACACCGACGGCGATGGGCGCGTCACCCGGGCGGAGTGGGACGCGGATCCACGCGGGTGGCGGCAGGGAAACCTCCCCGGGGTGGCCTGGGAGCAATTGGAGGTGAACCGGGACGGCAGCCTCACCGTTGAGGACATCGCCACCCTGCAGCGACCATTCCTCGATGGGCTCGACCGCAGCGACTTCGCGATCCTCGACGCCTGGTCCCGCCGCTTCGCGAGCGTCGCCCTGCCGGCCGGATGGTGGCAGGACCACTTCGCCCATCCAACGCTCCCCACCTTCCTGGCGCGGCTCGACATCCCGATCGGGATCTTCCACGGTGAATGGGACAACGCCACGCCGGTGCGCGCCGTCCGCGAGCTCGAGGCGAGGCTGCACCGCGAGGGCACGCATCGGCGCATCGAGATCCACTACCTCGACACCGACCATACGTTGAATGTCGGACGGTACTTCCGCGACGGGACGATCCCCGCCGGTCATCAGGCCATCTTCGACTACGTGCGGCGGGTGGTGGCCACCGGCCGCTGATCGGTCTCGGGTACGGGGATGCGGATCAGCACCGAAGTCCCCTGTCCGTTCGCCACCGGTCGGATGGTGACGGACGCCGACGGCCAGAGCGCCTCGAGACGGGCTCGCGTGGTGCCCAGCCCGACGCGCTCCTGCGCCGCCGCCGGCACTCCCTCGCCATCGTCGCGCACCTCCAGCTCGATCCAGCCGTCGGTCTCCGTGGCGAGGATTTCCACCTCGCCACCCCCGCGCCGTGCCAGGCCGTGCCGGATCGCATTCTCCACGAGCGGCTGCAGCAGAAGGCGCGGCACCTGCGCCTCGCGGAGTGCCTCGGGCACCCGTTGCGTCACCCGAAGCCGATCGCCGAACCGGTGCCGCTCGAGTGCCAGGTAGCGGTCGAGCAGGGCACACTCCTCGGCGAGCGAGACGAGCGTCGGGGCGTCCTCGTCAAGCAGGTCGCGAAGCAGCGCACCGAGTTGGGCCATCATGGCGCGGGCCGCTCCCGCGTCCCGCTCCAACAGCACCCCGATCGCGTGGAGCGAGTTGAACAGGACGTGAGGCCGGAGGCGAGCGGCGAGCGCCTGATGGCGGGATTCCGCGGCAAGTCGTTCCGCGCGCTCGAGCCGCTTCGCCTGGTCGTGTCGCGACCACCAGATGCCACTGCTCCATGCCAGCCCGAAGAGCGCGAGATACACCAGCACGGTGAGCGGGAGTCGGGGATGCAGCAGCAGGTCGCCGAGGCTCGGCGCCGGCGTGGCAGCAAGCTCCGGTTGCAGGAGTCGGACGGCCCGCCAGCTGAGGAGGCCGCTCACCAACTGCATCGCCGACAGGCCGCCGAGATGGACGGCGGCACTCGCCACGCGCTGCCCCGCGGCGAACCTCCACCGCAGCGCGAGTCGCACCAGGAGCGGCGAGGCCACCAGCCAACTGCCCCAGAACGGCGCCGCCAGCCCCCACACCATGGACCACGAGTCGGAGCCCAGGGTGAGGCGCAGGTGGGTGGTCGCGATGAGGAACACCAGGCCCAGGGCGAGGGCCGCGGCGAGCGTGGCGCTCCGGACCACGCGCGGCTCGCCGACAGGCGCTTCCCGCACGACAGGGCGCGTCATCGGATTGCGGAGGGTAGAGGCACTCCGGGAGAAGGTAGCGGTGGACACGCCCATCTCGCCGAGGACGCGCCGGATCTCGGCTATCTCGCCGGAGATGTCCCTCGGCACGCCGGCCGCGGCTGCCACCGCGAGCTCGGTCTCGAGTCCTTCGGCGATTTCGGCGGGCAGTCCAAGCCCCCGCAGCACACCCTGCATGGCGTCAGTCGATCGACGGGGCAGCCGGCCGTTGCATCCGCAGGTAGGTCCCGATGGCGAGGCCACCCAGGCCGACCACCAGGAGGGCGATGCGGAGGGCCGGGGTGAGGCCGAAGGCGCCTGTGGCGGCGCCAGCGATGCTGCCGACAAGCACGGCCGCCAGGAGAAAGCGGAGGAGCGATGGGGCCTTCGGTCGGTTGGTCACGGATTGTTCCGGGGTGGGCGGGGTTGGGATGGGTGAATACTGTGGTTCGATCCGTCCCGGTCCGCGCGGTTCACCCCGTCTTCGGCCGGTTCGCCCCGCCCCGGCGCACAACCGGGTGGATCGGGAGGGTAGCTTCTCCGGGTCCCGCGCCGAGGGTGTTCCCGTGACCGCGCTCAGGATCCTCATTGCCGACGACGAGCCGCTGGCCCGCGACGACCTGCGCGACCAGGTCGAGGCGATTCCCGGTGTCGAGGTGGTCGCGGTGGCGCGTGACGGCAAGGAGGCGCTGGAGCGCATGCTGGCCACCGCTCCCGACATCGCCTTTCTTGATGTCCAGATGCCGCAGATGGACGGCACGCAGGTGCTCGCGGCCCTGGAGCCCGAGGCACGGCCGCTGGCGGTGTTCGTGACCGCGTACGACCGGTACGCGGTGAGGGCCTTCGAGCTCAACGCCGTGGACTACCTCGTCAAGCCGTTCGACCGCACCCAGTTCCGGCGGGCATTCGACCGCGCGCGCGATCGGCTCCGGACCGGGGTGGCACCGGGCCGGTACGACGCGATGCTGGCGGGACGGGGACCGCTGGAACGCGTCGCGGTCCGCCGGGTGCGGGAGGCGGTGGTGGTCGAGCTGTCCGACGTGATCTGGCTTGAGGCGGCCGACAACTACGTCCGCCTGCACCTGGCCAACCGCAGCGAACTCACCCGTCGCGCGCTGGGGGAATTGGAGGTCCGCCTCGACCCGGCCCGCTTCAAGCGCATCAGTCGCTCGGCGATCGTCCACCTCCGGCATGTCAGGACACTCGAGCCGTTGGGGCATGGCGACTGGGCGATCACGCTCGACACCGGACGCCGGCTGACCGTGACGCGATCCTATCGCGAGGCCCTCATCGCGGCGCTGGGTGGAGTGGCGTGATCGGGCCGGCCGTGTCGCGCACTGCGCGGAAGCCGAGGTAGCCCCAGCGCACGATGGTCGGGACCGCCAGCACGTGACCGTTGTACGACACCCGGAACGCCCGCCCCGAATCGGCACGGGTGGCGGACCACCAATAGATCACCTTCGAGTCGGTGGCCCAGAGTGGCGATTCCTTGTCGGGGGTCCGGTCGAACCGCGCGACACGACGGACCGGGTCCCACGTGCCACCGACCGTGCCGCCACCTTCCACCAACGAAGCAACCAGCTCCGCCACGGTCGGGAGCCGCCACGCGTGCTGGGGCGTGGCCAACACCGAGCGGCCATCGGGTGCCAGGTGCCGGGCAATCGAATCGGCCTCGTGCCAGGTCACGCCTTCGGTGGGCCAACCGGGTCCGGCAGGAGCCCAGTGCAACGTGAAGCCGGGGGTCGCAATCGCGCGTTCGCTGCGAATGCCGTCGTCGAGCCGATGCCAGACTCGCCACGCGGGGCCCGCACCCGCCGCCACGATGACCAGCGCGGGCATCCCGATCACGACGGCCACCAGGCGGCGGGTGCGGTGTCGCCCGAAGCGGGACCGGAGTGCGAGGACCGCGAGTGCGACCAGCGGCACCACGATCGAGCCGAAGAGCACCCACGAGCCGATGCCCCGAAATCGCCACCAACCTGCCAGGGCGAGCGACGCAAAGGCCAGCGCACCGAGGCGTGGGGAACGGATCGCGAGGAGGGTACACCCCTGGAACACCAGGGTGAGCCAGAGGTACTGTCGGAGCCAGAGGGCGAGGTTGTCGCCGACCGAAGGGTAGTACCACCCCTCGTGAAAGTTCTCCACCGCGCCCCAGTAGCCCCAGAAACAGGCCAGGGCGGTTCCCGCGACGACAACCAGCCACCCCGACCGGTTGGTGCCTGGGGTGGTGGCCATGCTGGCGGTCACGGGTCTCCTCCGGGGCGGCGGGCCTATACCTTTTCTACAAAGGGATGATGGCTCCCGCTCAGGCGCCGCGCAAGGCGAAGCGCATCCCCTCCTCGAACCGGTGCCAGTCGGCGAGCCGGCGCTTCAGCTCACGTTGGCCCGCGGCGGTGAGCCGATAGATGCGGCGGCGGCGCTCCCCGGTGGGCTGCTTCCAGCTCCCCGTCACCATGCCCTGCTGTTCGAGGGAATACAGCAGCGGATAGACGGTGCCTTCCCCGAAGGTGAGCAGGTGGTTCGAGCGTGACGACAGTTGCTGCACGAGGTCGTAGCCGTACGACGGCTGGTCGCGAAGCACCAGCAAGACCAGGGTCGTGGCGACGCCACGGAGGAGCTGCGGTTCCATGAGTCTCGCGGGAGGGGGAGGAATCACCAGTCGGGAGCGGCCGACAGGGGAATCTAACGTCCCGCCCGCGTGGCCCTCGTGCCGCCGGCTCCCTCACCTCGCGGATCCTCCACGAAGCTGCTGGCAGAGCGCCGAGGGCTCGTCAACAGTCAACCGGATCTCCGTGACCCGCCTCCGGATGCCGTACAGGCCGACCACCTCGACCGGGGAATCCAGCACGAGGCGCACGTTGGCCTGGCCGAGAAGTGCCGCGTGCAGCACGTCGGGTCGCGGCGGTTCCCGGCTCGGTGCCATCGGCTCCGCCGCGGCAATCGTGGCGCGGGGAATCCTGGCTTCCCATCGCACGCCGATGCAGAACAGCAGGTGCGTCGCCGTGACTCGCAGCGGCCGCGCGACCAACGCGCGGTGGTCTCCCACCATCCAGGCGCATCCGTACAGGCTTGCCCCGGTCAGGATCCACGCGGCGAGGGCGCTCCACTGCCGCAGCAGCAGGTGAACTGCCACCGTCTCGACGATGACGGCGAACAGCAGGACGAGCACTGTGCCGGAGTAGCCCACCCTGCGGTGCACGGAATGCGCGCCGGGCTGGAGCGGCGGTGATCGCCAGGGTCGGATGGCGAAATAGAGGATCGCGACCTCGGTCGTGAGGATGTCGGCGACGCGGCGGTTGCCCAGTGCCCGGTGAGCAGCGGCGCGAAACCGTGTCGTGAAGTCGTCTTCGGTGCCACCTTCCTGCCGTGACGCGCGGTGCGCGAGCACTGCCAGGTACCCCACGACAACCAGCTCTGCTGACACCAGGAACGGTCGCATCGCGTCGAGCAGGCGCTGCTGTCCGGCGGGGATCGTCAGGGCCGCGACCGCGTACCCGATCACGACCATTGGGAGCAGTGCGAGCAGGAGGTCGCGCCTCGCACGCGCCAGCAGCACGAACGCCATTCCGGGGGCGACGACGGCGAGGTCCAGCGTCAGGGCCGACGCGAGCACGATCCTGTCGTCGCCGACCGGGCGTCGAGGAAGGACGAGGACTGACAGTGCGGCTGCGGCCACCAGCACGACCACCGGTGGGGCATACCGGACAACCTGGGCCAGGCGGAACGGTGGATGCTGCCTCGATCGGCGACGGACCTGCCGTGCAGCAGACGATCCACCCAGCAAGACGCTTGCGGTGGCCAGGAGCGGCGCGAGCAGCACCAGGGCTCGGGGTGCTGTCGCACGGCCGGCGGCAACCTGGCGCAGGAGCTCCGCGGCCTCAAGGAGGCCGATGCCGAGTACCAGGGCGGCCAGGAGCACGGGGCCCATGGCGCGACGCGCAATCCGCCGACAGAGTGCGCCCGCCAGTGCGCTGGCGATGATGCCCCCGATGATCTCGAGGACGAGCCAGGAGCGCAGGTCAAGCCGTCCGGTCAGGTCACGGCTGACCATCCCGAAGGCGATCGCCGCTCCGGCGAGCAACAGCATGACCGCGGCGAGCACGCCTCCGCCGGCGAGGACGCCAACGAGGGTCCTTCTCTCAAGCACGGACTTCTCCCGACTGAGTGTCCCCTGTCGGCCTTGGCCCGCTTCCGGCCTTCGCCAGGGAGCGAACCGCTCGGCCCCTATTCCTCCGAAAACGCCGCCGCGTACTGCACCTCGCCACCGCCCAGGAGGGCTCCAGGTTGCAGTTCCAGCGCCATGAACACCTCGGCGGGGACGTCGAACTGGCATCGAAGCCCGAAGCGGTCGGCGTGCTGGAATCCGAATCGCGGGTAGTACCCCGGATGACCCACCACCACGACGGCCTGATACCCCGCGTGTCGGCACTCCTCGAGCCCGCCTCGCACCAGGGTGGAGCCGACACCGATGCGCTGACGGGTCGGGTGGACGGCCATCGGCCCCAGGCCCGCGAGGCGCAACGGTCGTCCCGCGAGGGTCGCGCTGGTGAAGAGGATGTGGCCGATCACGTCGCCCCACTCGGTGGCCACCAGGGAGAGACTGCCCGGGGACCCTCGCAGCCGGTGGACGAGCGAGGCCTCGGTTGGGCCGCCGAACGCGCTGGCGTGAATGCGCCGGACGGTCTCGTGATCGGGTGCGCGTTCAGGTCGTACGGTGATCACGGAGAGCGGCATCCTGTTCGACATGATACTCCGCGAGGTGGAGTCGGTGCGCACAGGGAAACGCATGGTCCCGGTCACGGGCCTACGCCGTCACGCCACATCCGGAGCACCATCGCGAGCCGGGGCACGGATGCTCCCGGAGGGTGACCGATCGTGCGCCACGTGGTCCCGCGACACAGTAGGGGGTGGCCATCCGCCTCGCCAGATCCTCCGGGTCGGCGTGGGCAGCGGGCGCGCTCGCCGACAGGACGACGCTCGAACCGATCGCAGCGGCGACACCATTGAGGCTCAAGGAGTTCGCGCGGGGCACCGGGGGCTGGGACCACGCTACTCCGCTTCCACGCAGCGGGGCTCACCCCACCAGGCGCACGGTCTGCCCCACCGTAGCGCGTCTCGTGGAAGGCGCCGGTGCGGAAGCCGCGCCGCGCCGCGACACCCGTGGTTTCCGTCCTGCCGCTACTGGCCTTCGGCCAGCACCCGGTACGGATGCCCCACCGGCAACTGCCGCTGGTAGACCGGCATCGCGCGCTGCTTGAGTCGGTCGGCGAATGCTGCGTCACCACGGCGCCGCGCCGCCATCGCGAGGTACTCGTAGCCGTCGGTCACGAACGGGGGGTCATCGGGATTCCGGGCGTTGTCGAACGCCGCCGCGTCGCGGTAGCGCGCCAGCGAATCCGGCGCCTGCAGCGCGAAGCCCAGCCACGCCAGCCGGTTGAGGACGTCGCCCACGTCCGCGTTGTCGCTGGCGTTTGCCCCGCGGAACGCCGCCAGCGACCGGCGGAGCACCGAATCGGCGCCGGCGGCGTCACCCTGCATCAACCGCACGGCGCCCAGCGTCCGGAGCACCTGTGCCATGAAGAGCGTCGCTTCGCCGATGCCGGGGTTCCGGGTCGCCAGCACCTGCTCCGCCAGGGTCGCCGCCTCCGCCGCTTCGCCGGCCCGCTCGAGCTGCACCGCCAGCGCGAACCGCGAGCTGTAGGTCTCCTGATGATGCTCGCCGAACAGGGTGAGCGCCGTCGCGAGGGCGCTGCGCGCCAGCGCGATCACCTCGGGAAGGTCGGCCGGGGCCCGGAGCGAGGACGCAAGCGCGCGGGTGGTGCGGAGGGTGGACATGTGCAGCGGGCCGAAGATCCGCTGCTGCTCGGCCAGCGTGGCGCGAAGCAACGCCACGGCCTCGTCGTACCGGGCCTGCCGCATGTAGAGGTAGCCCAGGTTCGAAGCGATCTCGGTCGTGAAGGCATCCCCCGGCGGCGACTTCTGGTGCGCGTCCCGAAGCAGCGCCTCCGCCTCTGCCAGCTTCTCCTGCATCACCAGCGCTTCGGCCAGCTCGAACTCCACCTGCAGCAGCTCGAGCCGTTCCGGCGGGATCAGGGCGCGGTACATCGCCAGGGCCTGGCGCATCTGCGCCTCGGCCGCGAGGTACTCGGCGCGGGCATGCGACACGCGACCCCGTCGCGCCAGCGTCGCGGCCAGGTCTGCGGAGGGCGACGTGCTGCCCGCCTCCTGGATGGCGAAGGCACGGCCCAGCAGCGAATCGGCATCGGCCAGGTTGCCGAGCGAGGCGTGCAGGTCGCCGATGGTGGAGAGAATCAGCCCGAGCATCTCGGGGTCGCCGGCCAGCTCGCGCTCGGCGCGCTCGGCCGCCCCGCGGAGCACGGCCCCGCTGCTCACCCGGTCGCGGTCGGCGCCATCGGGACTCCACCCCTGGAAGAAGCGCCGCAGCAGCGCGGCACTCTGCGACACCTTGGCGGCCTCCCGCTCCGCGCGGTCGCGCTCATTCCGGATCTGCACGGAGTACACGACCGCGGCCGCCGTGGATGCGACCAGCACCACGGCCGCCGCGGCCACGCGCAGTCGATTGCGCCGGATGAACTTGGCGGTGCGATAGCGCCACCCAGGCGCCACGGAGCGGATCGGCAGGTGCGCCAGGTGGCGCTCCACCTCCTCCGCGAACGCCTCCGCCGACGCGAAGCGGCGATCGGGCTCCTGCTGCAGCGCCGCCAGCACGATCGCGTCGAGGTCGCGGTGCAGCTTGGGATTGTGCGATGATGGCACCGGGGGATCGTCGCGCCGCGCCGCGGCATCACCCATCGGATACGGCCGCTTCCCTGTCAGCAGTTCATAGAGCAGGAGGCCAAGCTGGTACACGTCGCTGGCGGTGGTGACCGGCGCGCCGACAAGCTGCTCGGGCGAGGCGTACTCCGGGGTCATCAGCTTCGACGTGGTGGTGACGGCGTCGCCCTGCGGCTCGCCGAGGAGCTTGGCCACGCCGAAATCGAGGAGGGCCACCTCACCGTTCTCGGTGACCAGCACGTTCGAGGGCTTGATGTCGCGGTGCACGATCAGCGAGCGATGCGCATACTGCACCGCGCGACACACCGCCACGAAGAGCTCCAGCCTGGCACGGGTGTCGAGCGCGCGCTGCTCGCAGTACGTGGTGATCGGCGGTCCCTGGGCCAGCTCCATCACGAAGTAGGGACGACCATCGTCGCTCACCCCGCCGTCGAGCAGGCGCGCGATGTGACGGTGCTGCAGTCGCGCGAGGATCTGGCGCTCGCGGACGAAGCGGGCGAGCACCTCGTCGGAGTCCATCCCGCGCTTGATCAGCTTGAGCGCCACCTCCTGCTCGAACTGCCCGTCGGCACGGGCGGCCCGCCACACCGTCCCCATGCCACCCCGGCCGATCTCCTCGATCAGGCGGTAGCGGCCGATCACGGTGCCGGCGAGCTCGCCCGGTCGGTCGGTCGCGAGGTAGGGGGCGGCGAACTGCTCGGCGCCCGATTCCAGGAAGTCGCGGGCGATCGCCCGCTGCCACTCCTCCCGGTCGCGGGTCATGGCCCGCCGAGTTCCCGGTAGAGCCACGCCTTGGCGCGCTGCCAGTCGAGCTTCACGGTACTCGGCGCCAGGTCGAGCGCGCTGGCGGTCTCTTCCACGGTGAGTCCGCCGAAGAAGCGCAACTCGATCACCTTGCCGAGTCGCTCCTCCTCTGCCGTGAGCCGGGCGATCGCATCGTCGAGCTCGAGCATCTGGTCGGCGCGTTCGGCGGAGAGTGCCACGAGGTCGGGGAGCGCCGGCGACTCCGGGAGGAGTGCCTCCACTCCCTGGCCACCGCCGCGCTTGGCGGCGTTGTGGCGCCGGGCGTACTCCACCAGCACGCGCCGCATGGCGGTGGCGGCCAGGGCCAGGAAGTGGGCGCGGTCCTGGATCTCGATCCGCTCGATGTCGAGCAGCTTGATGTAGGTCTCGTGGACCAGGGCGGTGGTGGAGAGGGTGTGGCCGTCGCGCTCGCCGCCGAGGTAATGGTGGGCGCGGCGGCGGAGGTCGTCGTAGACGAGGGGAAACAGGGCGTCGAGGGCGGCCCGGGAGCCCGAGCGCCATTCGAGCAGGAGGGTGGTCGCGTCGGGGGTCACGGGTGGAGAATAACGTCTCGTGGGCGGCGGGTCCCCCGCTTCGCTCGGGATGACGATCGGCCCGTTTGGCCCCGGTTTGCGCCTTCTCCTCTAGTCCCCCTCCGTGGAGATCCGGATGTCCCGCCGCTGGTTGGTTCCCCTCCTCCTCGTCCTGCCCCTGGTGGCCTGCGACTCGACCGATTCCTCGGACGATCCGCCGCCCTGGGACCCCTTCGCAGACGCCGCGGTCGCGTGGGCGAGTATTCGCGATGGCAACTGGGACATCTGGTTCAACGCAGGCAATGGTTCGGGGGCCCAGAACCTGTCGAATCATGGCGGGGAGGACCTCGGGCCGGCGGTCCATCCGGGCAGGTCGAAGGTGGCCTTCTCTTCGAACCGTGACGGCGACCACGAGATCTATGTCTACGATCTGCAGGCGCGTACCCTGTCGGTGCTCACCAGCAACTCGCTCCCCGACCTGCAGCCCGCGTGGTCACGTGACGGTTCCAAGCTCGCCTTCGTGCGCGAGGTGACCCCGGGTCATTCCCAGATCTTCGTGATGAATGCCGACGGAAGCGGGCAGGTCAACATCAGCAACTCCGCCTCGAACGACATCCAACCCAATTGGCGACCCACTGCGGACCAGTTGGTCTTTGCCAGCGATCGCGATGCGAAGTATGGCGCCAACACCTACTTGGAGGTGTACCGGATGAACGCCGATGGAAGCGGCGTCACCCGGCTGACGTTCAATGATGATGGGGTGGACTACTACCCGAAGTGGTCGCCGGACGGGGTGCAGATCGCCTTCACGACGCATCGCCCGGGGCTCAATCAGTGCTACGACTTCGCCCTGGAGATCTTCGTGATGAATGCCGATGGGTCCGGCCCGGTGAACGCCAGCGTGCACTGCCGCGGGGACGCGGGCGCTACATGGGTGAACAATCAGGAGCTGATCTTCATGAGCGACCGGGACTCACAAGACGACTACCGGTGGGACCTGTATCGGGGCGGGATTGGCGGCACTCCTCGGCGGATCACCACCGGGGGCGACGAGGCCGGGCCGGACGCACGGCCGCGATAGGTGGTCATCCATGGCATTGGGCGGGACTCATCTATTCGTCACGTTGTGCACCCCTCGCCCCGCCCCACGGAGGTCTTCCACCTGACTCCCGGGCGTGCCAGCGGGTGCCTCCGCCAGCCACGCCTCCGCTTCCGCCACCCGCTCGAAGACCTCGACGGTGATCTGCGGGTTGCGGTTGAGTGCCCGGAAGATCCGCGCAAAGCCGGCCACCTCCACCAGCGGCGCCACCAGCGCCGAGCGGAAGGCGTTCGGGAAGCGCTGGACGCCGCGCACCCGGGCGGCCAGGATGGCCAGCTCGAACGTGGCGCCGGTGGTCACCACGTCGGACATGTCCACCAGCCGGTCGGGAACGTGGCCGAGCTCGCGTTCGTGGGCGCGGAGCTGGTCGGCTACCTCGCGCAAGTCGCGGCCGGTCAGGACACCGGTGAACCAGACCCGGATGAACGGGTCATCGAGGGAGATGCGGTGGGGCATGGCGGCGGAAAATAGTCGTGCCTCGGCCGGGCACCCTTGCCGTGAACGTCGCAGCGCGCCCGACGTTCAGCGCTCCAGCATGGCGGGAACGGCCATCAGGAGGAGGCCGAGTCCCAGGGAGCCGACGACCCCCACCGAGAGTCGCCCGCCGCTTGGGCGGGTCACCTCCGGCAGGAGGTCAACCGTCGCGACGTAGAGGAAGCTCCCGGCGGCAAACGGGAGGAGCCAGGCGGTGGGCCAGCCGGGCGGTGCCGCCCAGGCACAGAGACCTCCCACCAGGAAGGTGCCTCCCGAGAGGACGTTGAAAATCAGGGCCCGTCGTCGCGACCAGCCCCCATGGACCAGCACGCCGAAGTCGCCGAGTTCCTGCGGCACCTCGTGCGCTGCCGCCGCGAGCCATGCGGTCCAGCCGAGGCGCGGGTCGGCCACGAAGGCGGCACCGATCGCCAGCCCGCC
>CAZNOJ010000023.1:0-30350 GCA_964574665.1 uncultured Gemmatimonadaceae bacterium | reverse complement strand
GGCGATCACGTCCTTGCCGATCGCCTTGGACAGGCGCTCGGAGATCTGCTGCCGGGTGAGCGGGTCGGCGTCGCGGGCCAGGGTGATCGAGGCCCGCACCCGACCCAGCTTGGCGTCGAGCAGCGCGCGGTACTCGTCGGCAATGGTGTTGATCAGCAGCTGCCGGCCCCGCTTGATCACCGCCACCACGAACTGCACGAAGGGCCCGGGTGCCCCCTCGAGCGCGCGCGCCACGATCCGGGCCTTCTCGTCCTTGGTGACCCGCGGCGACATCAGCATCGGCTCCACGCTCGGCGCCGAGAATGCCGCAGCCGCCTCGTCGAGAATCTCGCCGTAGCGCTCCACGGCGCCAACCCGCGTGCCGAGCTCGAAGAGCGTCTCGGCGTAGTTGCGGGCGATGGTGACGTCCCTCACGCGCGCTTCCCGAGCTCGGCGAGGTACTGCTCCACCAGCTGGCGGTCGGTGGCGGCGTCGAGCTTCTGGCCCACCACCTTGCCCGCCGCCGCGATCGCCAGGTCCACCGTCTCGCGCTTGAGCTCGGCCGCGAGCCGGTCGCGCTCCGACGCGAGCTCCTGCTTCGCGCGCGCCAGGATCTCGTCCTGCTCCGCGCGCGTCCTCTCCAGCGCGGCCATCCGGTCGCGCTCCGCACCCTGGCGCGCGTCGGCGAGGATCGCCTGCGCCTCGCCGCGCGCCCCGGCCAGCAGCTGCCGCTGCTCCTCCAGCGTGGCCTTGGCCTCGTCCCGCATCCGGGCGGCCTCGGCCAACTGGGAGGCAATCTGCTGCTCCCGCTCCACCGTGGCCTTCACGATCTGCGGGAACACCAGCTTCGACAACAGGATCAGGAGGGCGATGAACACCACGATCGTCCAGAGGAACAATCCCGGCGTCGGCGAGAACGGCGGGGGAAGCGCCCCCTCGGCCGCGTGGCCCGCGTCCTGGATCAGCAGCAACAACGGCAGCATACCGGCCTCGTGTCCGACGTGATCAGATCAGCTTGAACAGCAGCGCGAACACCAGGGCGATGATCGTGGCGCCCTCGAGGAGCACCGCGAACAGCAGGCCGGCCGCCCGGATCGGGCCGGCCGCCTCGGGCTGCCGGGCGATCCCCTCGGCCACCTGGCCGCCGATCCGGCCGAGACCGATCCCGGCGCCGATCAGCGCGAGACCCATCCCGATCCCGGCGCCCAGGGCGCCCCAACCCGCACCGACCGCAGCCGCCGCGGTGTCCGTCATCGCCTGTGCCTGCATCAACAGATTCAGCATCGTTCCACCCGTGCAAAGGGAAGATCACGGTTCGTGCGCATCACTCGCGCGGGTGACCCGTCTCTTCCGGAACGGGGCCCTGCGACGGGAATCCGCGGGCCAGGGCCCGATTCCCGGAGGCGGAGGTCCGCCTGGTGCAGCGATCCACGGGATGCTCGGGAATCGCCTGTGGGTCGCGTGTCGCGGGTCGTGCGTCGCGAGACACTCTCGCGACCCGCCTCCCGCGACTCGCGACTAATGCTCGTGTTGCATCAACCCGATGAACACCGCGCTCAACAGCGCAAACACGTACGCCTGCAGGAACGCCACGATCAGCTCCAGCATCATCACGCCCAACACCACGCTGGCGGTCACGATCGAGATCGGCCAGATGGCGATCGCGGGCAGCGCGCCGAACAGGAACACGATCCCGAACAGCGACAGGATCACGAAGTGGCCGGCCAGCATGTTGCCGAAGAGACGGATCGCCAGCGCGATCGGCTTGACGAACTTGGAGAGGATCTCGATCGGCGCCATCGCCACCGTCATCACCGCGCCGCCCACGCCGTCCATCCCCGGGATGTGCGGGAAGATGGTGCCCATGTATCCCTTGAAGCCCAGCTTCCGCATCCCGCCGATCTCGATGGTGAGGAAGGCGATCACGGCGAGCGCGCCGGTCACGGCCAGGTTGCCGGTGACCGAGGCGCCGAACGGCACCAGCCCCAGCAGGTTGGCGATCAGGATGAAGAAGAAGAAGGTCAGGATGAGCGGCGCGTAGCGCGGCCCCTCTTCGTGCCCGATGTTGTCAATGGCGATCTCGTTCCGCACGAAGAGCACCACCGTCTCCATCATCCCCGCGAACCCCGAGGGGGCCCGGCCCGCACGGCGGGCGCGATCCACGCCGTTGGCGGCGAACTTGAGCAGCAGGAACGTCAGGAACGCGGTGAGGAAGAGGAACACCACGTGCTTGGTGGGCGACAGGTCCACCACCAGCGGGCCCAGGTGGACCGGCTCCCACTGCGGCAGGTGGATGGTGAAGAACGGCTGGAAATCCAGCTCGTGGGCGTCCCCGGTGTGGTGGAACACCATCTCGGCGATGCTGAACGGTCCGTCGTCGGCTGCTTTCACGCCAGTCGGGTCTCCAACCACATCAGGGGGAGCAGGGTCCCCAGGTAGCCAAGGGCCGCCGGTCCCGGCGGGAACGCGGCCCGATGCATTGTCACCATCACGCCCAGGAGCACCACCCCACCGACCCGGAGCAGCATCCCCACGGCATAGACCCGGAGCCGGTCCGGCGTGGCCGGCTCACCGAGCCGCGCCGCGATCCGCGCCGCCACCAATTGTATGGTGGTGGCCACCAGGCCGAACACCAGCGCGGCGGTCACGCCGGCCGGCCCCCAGATTGCCCAGGCCAGGCCGCTGATCGCCGCGGTCGCCACCACGCCCAGACCCAGCCGCTGGAGCTGGTGACTCACCGCCGGAGCTCGGCCCGCTTGAGGCGGGCCCAGAGCCAGAAGCCGCCCAGCCCCATTCCGAGCAGGGCCGACACCACCGTGAAGAGCGGCAGGGTCCCCAGCCTCCGGTCGAGCCAGACCCCGCCCAGCACTGCCCCCGTGACCGTGAGGGCAAAGGTGATCCCGGCCGCCACGAGGGAATACCCCTCCCCCATGGCCTGTTCCGGCCGCTCCTCGTGGTCCGTCACGGGGGCGGAAAGTACGGGCTTGTGAAAAGTTTCGCAAGCCGATTTTTCGTGTAGGGGCGAGGCCTCGCCTCGCCCGCCAAAGAGGCCCAGCCTCGCCCGTTCGCAAGGCCCCGACTCGCCCGCCGTTTGGCCGTGGAACCGACGGGAAACGATCCCGTATTATCGTTCGCCTCACGGACTTGCCCCCACGGGCGACGCGGGGCGTCGCCCCTACGAACGGATCCGGATGCCTGCCTCGACCGCCACCGACGACATCACCCAGCTCCGCTCGCTCGCTTCCGCGGTCGACTCCCTCCGCACGCAGGTGGCCGAGCGGGTGGTGGGGCAGCGGGCGGCGGTGGACGGGATCCTGACGGCCGTGCTGGCCGGTGGACACGCCCTGCTGGTGGGGGTGCCTGGCCTGGCCAAGACGCTGATGGTGAGCACGGTGGCCGATGCGCTCAACCTCACCTTCAACCGGGTGCAGTTCACCCCAGACCTGATGCCGGGCGACATCACCGGCACCGAGCTGGTGGAGGAGGACCCCGCCACCGGCAAGCGGCAGTTCCGCTTCGTGCACGGGCCGATCTTCGCGCAGGTGGTGCTGGCCGACGAGATCAACCGCACCCCGCCCAAGACCCAGGCCGCGCTGCTGCAGGCGATGCAGGAGCACCAGGTGACGGTGGCGGGCCAGACCTACCGGCTGCCGGCGCCGTTCTTCGTGCTGGCCACGCAGAACCCGATCGAGCAGGAGGGGACGTATCCGCTCCCCGAGGCGCAGCTCGACCGCTTCATGCTCGAGCTGCGCGTGGGTTACCCGAGCCGCGCGGAGGAGGAACTGATCGTGGCGCAGACCACCGGCGCGCGGCACGCCGACGTGCAGCCGGTGCTCGACGCCGCGCGGTTGGTGGCGATGCAGGGGCTGGTGCGGCGGATCCCGGTGAGCGAGTCGCTGATCGCCGCCGCGGTGCTGCTGGCGCGGATGACGCGGCCGGGCGAGCGCGAGGCGCCGCCGCTGGTGCGCGAGTACGTGGAGTGGGGCGCCGGGCCCCGCGCCTCCCAGTACCTGGTGCTCGGCGCCAAGGCGCGTGCCGCGATGGACGGGCGTCCGCAGGCCGACCTCGACGACATCAAGACCGTGGCGCGCGACGTGCTTCGGCACCGGGTGATGACCAACTTCGCCGCCGAGGCGGCGGATCGGACCGCCGAGGACGTGGTGGCGGAGCTGATCGAGGGGTGGCAGCAGTAGGAGAACAGAGTGCGGAGGACGGAGAACAGAGGGCGGAGGACGGAGGGCGGAGGACGGAGGACGGAGGGTGGGAAGGGCGCCTCGTCCCGAGCGAAGCGAGGGACCTCTAGCCCAGTCCACGGGTGGGAGGTCCCTCACTGCGTTCGGGACGAAGTCGTGTCCTCAGCACTTCACCCTCTCTTCTCCGCCCCCCGTCCTCTCGGGGCGATCCTATTCCAGCCCCTCCAGCCGATACAGCCACACCAGCACCGCCTCGGGCTCCCGCTGATAGACGGCGGCCGCCAGCGCGTCGCGGCCCACCGACATGAGCCTCCAGATCCGCGCCTCCGTGTCCGGCGGCGGCGTGAACCGGGCCAGCAGCCGCCCGTCCGCGGCGAAGATCGTCCACGAGGTGGAGCCGGCCTCGCGCCCGTCGAGCAGCCACACCCGACCGGCCTCGTCCACCTGCGCCGACGCGAACGAGGGCCAGTGGCTGGGCGTCGAGGCGTCGCGGACCGGCATCCTCGGCTGCGATCCCATCGGGTACGCCACGTTGAACTTCTCGATGCCGGAGGCGAAGTCGAGATCCACCACGGGGCGCGGGGGATCGGCCCAGCGGACGATCCGCACGAGGTCGCCGTCGCGGGAGAACACCTGGTACTCCGTCTTGCGCGAATCAACGAGGATCAACTCGTCGCCGCTCGCCAGGATCCGCGTCTCGTGGGCAATCGGCAGGAAGCGCCGGTACGGGAGGAATCCCAGCCCGCGCACCACGCGCAAGTCACGATCCACGAGGTAGTGCTCCACGTGGGGATCGGGGTCGCTGCGGATCTCGGCCAGATTGGGCCGTTCGGCGAGCGTGATCGAGCCGTCGCGGAGGCAGGTGCCGTTCGGGATGCGGCCGTCGGGCAGCGGCGTTCGCGAGAGCACCTGGCCGCGCGGGCCGAGCACCACCATCGCCCGGCCATTGGAGTCGTGGGCCAAGGTGGTGTCGCCGCCGAGGGCGCAGAGGGAGTTGAGCGCGCGAATCGGCTCGACCGTGCCCTCGAGGGGCACCAGCTCCACCATCCGCCCGGTCGCATCGAAGACCTTCACGTACGGATGGAACATCGGGCGCTGGTCAACGATCTCGGTCCAGTTGTCGTTGATCAGGACCCGTCCGCCGGAGAGCCACACCACGTCGCGCGACCCATCGCGCGAGAACGACGTGGAGACGTCGCCGCCCGGCTGACCGAGCCGGAGGTAGGGCTCGCCGAGGGTGAGCGTGCGTGGCGCGACCGGTCGCGGGCCGTTTTCGACGATGGTGATCCCGGCGGAGTCGCGGACCACGGGGGCCTGCGCGGCGAGCGACGCGACTGCGACCGCGAGCGACGCGAGGAGGCGGAGCACGTGCATCGGGCCCGTCCTGGTGAGGGGATCCGGCAATAGTGCGCCCGGATCTGCGAGGCGTCAACGCGACTCATCCACCCGGATCTTCCTACGGCAGGCGGGTCCGCGTGAGCGCATAGGGGAGGAGCGCGATGTGGGCGAACCCGTCGGCGTCTTGGTATGCGACGATGACTTCGCGATCGGTCCAGCCCAGGACCATGACTCGGGTGGCCCCGGGCGGGACCGGAACCCGGGGCACCACGCGGCCCAGGAGCGCCCCGTCGGCATCGAAGACCACCCACGCCTGCATCGCACCGGGTGCCAGCCTCGGCTCCCTGAGCCAGACCCGCCTCGCGGCGTCAACATGCAGGAGCACGTACGACGGGACGGATCGACTGAGCCCCTGGGCGCGAATCCGCGCGACCGCGCGGTCCTGCTCCGCGCGCGATGCGCCGGCCCCGGCGCGCGATCGCGCCAGGGCGGTGAACTCGTCGTCGGTCAGCGTTCGTGGACGGTCGGCGGTCCGCACGATCTGGCGGAGCCGGCCGTTCAGGTCGTACACCCGGTATTCGTGCCGGCTGCTCCAGGCGGCCGCAATCCCCCAGGCACCTGCGCCCAGCAGGGGCTCATGGGGAAACAGCGTGCCCTGAGGCCACGTGGGCAGTCCGGTGAAGCGCCGGATCAGGCGCCCTTCGCTGTTGAACAGTCCGTAGTCCATGACCGAATCGCTTCGGGCGCGGCCTTCGATCGGGCCGAGTGCCGCGAGGAACGCGTTGCCGATGCAGGTCCTTCGGATGGCGGTACCGGTGATCGGGGCCATCCCCAGCACCTTGCCGTCCTGGCTGATCCGCGTGACCCGCGGGGTCGGCATCTCGAGCGCGAGAAACGACTGGTCGTGCAGCTCGCAGCCGCCCCACACGAAGGCACGGAACTCGCCGGGGCCCTCGCCCCGCCGGCCGGCCCGGGCGACCAGCCTGCCCTCGGCGCTGTAGAATCGGACTTCATGCCCGTTCGGCACCGCGAGGCGCCCGGAGGCGAGCCGGATGACATCCATTGCCCCCAGGCCCTCCAACTCATCGCCCGGGGCACTGCCTTCCCCGCCGATGTCCACGCTGAAGCGCGCGGCGAAGGCAATCGGTGCCACTCGGCTGGCGGCGGAGGGGTTCTCGACGATGCGGATGCCGGCGGAGTCGCGGACCGTTGGCGTCTGCGCGGCGAGCGGCGGGGTGAGGAGGGCAAGGAGGAGTCGGGAGGGCGAGCCCGAGGTCCAGCCCGTGAGGAAGCTGCGGCCTCGAGTGCGCTGGGTCAGAACCGCTGCTCGGCAGGCTGCGACGGGCGGACACGGATGAGGCGCGGTGAGTTGCCACCACTGTCGTCGCCGGGATCGACGTACCACAGCGTTCCACGCTGGACGCCTACCCCGCGCGATCCAGACGGCAGCGAGACCGCACCGATGTGAATGCCGTCGGCGTCGAAGAGCTCCCAGCGGTTGACCCCCGGCGCGACCCACTCCGACGCGGAAACGGCGAACGAGCCATCCGCTGCCACGAGAAGACGATCGACCTCCGGTACCGGTGCGCCCGGCGTCACCCCACGAATCGCGTCCACGATTCCGTCGATCACCACCTCGTCCTCCGGCGTGAGCGGTCCCCTGCGCGCCGCCGCGGCGATCTCCCCTTCCCGTCGCGCGGAGGCCACGCTGTCGATCACCGCCGAGGTCAGCACCGTCCCGCTCGGCGTGATCCCGCGGAGCCTCGCACCAGTCGCCGTCGTGTCGATGATCCTCACCACTCCCGACGGGCCGTCGACGATGAACAGGCGCCCACGACCATCCGCCGCGACCAGGGGCGGCGCTGCCCACGGACTCGGCTGCATCATCGTACGCCCCTCTGCATCACGCATCTGCTCCGAACGATCGGTCAGCGTGAGCAAGGGAACGGCGCCGCCCCGGATTACCGAGGCGAGGTCCACCACTTGCACCGTAAGAGGAGAGGTCAGGTCGCTGGGGCTCTCCGGGATCGTGAGGAGAAGCGCCCAACGGGATCCCAGCGCGGTGCAGTCGACATCCAGGGTCCCGACGGGCAGGTTGATGCTCACCGAATCCGGCGCACCCGGATTGTCGGAGGCAAGCGC
Source organism: uncultured Gemmatimonadaceae bacterium (assembly GCA_964574665.1). GTDB lineage: Bacteria > Gemmatimonadota > Gemmatimonadetes > Gemmatimonadales > GWC2-71-9 > Palsa-1233. The sequence goes on along the minus strand of CAZNOJ010000023.1, from coordinate 22,698 downwards.
AAACGAGACCAGGCGGCGGGGTTGATTGATGAGTCCCGCCCCATCCACGATCAACGCCGAGTCGCTGCGCACGCAGATCCCGGCAGACCTCGGTTCCGTCACACCGACCATCGCCACTTCGGCGAGGAGGCCGCCCAAGGTGTCGAATCGCACCAGGCGACGCTGATCCGCAAGCACTGCCACGAAGCCGTCATCCACGATGCGGATTCGATACGGAGCTGCTTGGAGGCGAGTTCCCAGCACGGTGTCGAGGTTAATGGCGATCAGCCTCTCCGCGCTCGGCGCCCGCACGGTCCGTGAGCGATCTGCCGTGACCGAGTCCACCGGCGAGGCCGACCACGAACGCGTGTAATCGGCCGACCCGTGGTCGACGGGGCCCGTACAGGCGGTGAGCGCAAGGACTGGGAGGATGGCAAGCCAGGGCCTGGTCACGGATCCGCCAAGTGGAGAGTGTAGGCAACGAGCTGCACCGCGCCGGAGCCGCTCACGACGAGCTGATAGCTCCGACCGTCCCGGAGGATCCGCGCATTGGGCAGGGTCCGCTGATCATCCACGAGCAGGACCCCCAGGAGCCGTCCCGAGATTCCGTCGAGGGCCTCGAAGCGGACATCGATCATCTGAGCCTGGCGGGCTTCCCATTGGTCGCGAGTGATTGGCTCCCAGCGCGGATCGGGGTTCACGATCGTGATGTAGAGAAGTCCCCGGCGCGCCTCGAAAACCTGGCGCACGGCCGAATGCGGCTGTTGGGCCATCGCCTCGGTCCGGGTCAGTTCGGGACCGGCATCGAACCACGGCGCGGTGCGCGTGATGACATTGAGCAGTGTGCCATCCGGGCCCCAGCGTTCCAGCCGATAGCCTGGATCGTGCGGATTCGGGAGCGCCCAGACCGTCGCATCCAGGCCGCACGTCACGCCGCGAAGCACCAGGCTCGAGAGTGACAAGGTGGTGTGCTCAGGGAGCCCGAACTCGCGCTCGATGGCGCCCTCGGGACCAATCCGCCTGAGGGTGGCCGTTCCCTTCCCGCCTCGGACCAATGCGGCGGAGATGACGGCACCGTCAGGGAGGACGCAACGAACGTTCGATCCAGACTGGACATCACCCAGGGCCATCGATCGGCTGAAGCGTCGCTCGGGACTGAAGACGGACCACCTGCGGCGATTGTCGTGGATGTAGATGGAGTCGTTTTCCGAGACATCCACGCCCAGATATCCCGATGGGAACTCTCCTGGGCCTGGTCCCTCGCCCCCGATCCGGTCCAACAGGTCCCCGGTGGGAGTGAGCACAGTAATCACGCCCGGCGTGTAGCCCTGGATGTAGAAATTGCCGTGACGGTCGACCTCGCGGACCGTCGCGAGATCCAGCGAATCCGCCTCGGCGGATGAGTAGGAGCGGATGACGGTGGTGTCTAGGACGAGGCGACACGGGGGCGACGGGTCGTCGGCGATCACGACCACGCCCCCCGGAGGCCAGCGACCACGATCAACCTCCGCGCAGGTAGCGACGAGAGCCACTGATGGCTGGCCATCGTCCCTGACCCCGCCACAGGCCATCAGGCCCAGCGTCAACCCCCGAAGCGAATGTCCTGAGATCCGTCTCCGAAGTCGCTGCACCAGCACAATTCGCGACGGCGCAGCGACTATTGATGTCGGAGTTGCGGATGGCCTACGGTTCGATGGGAGTGTGTGAATCGCCTGGCTCATTGAGGATGGTGGTGTACACCCAGACGGAATGCGAATTGGTCCAGTGGCCGTACGAGATGACGACCCAGTCGTTACCTCCCTGCGGCGGCTCGGAGGTACAGATGCTCGAATGGGCGTAGTCATCCTGAAAGATATCGTCCTCCCTCCACTCGCACAGGAGGCCGTTCGTCGGTTCCGCGGTTGCCGACCGTCCTGCTGCGAACATTGCGCCGACCAGTATCGCCAGGAAGGTCTTCGTGACGATCCGCATGTAAACCTCGCATCTGGGTGAAGGGGTGAGCAAGAGCGGAGATCGCTGGCTTACGCTCGCTACGCTGGGCAAACCTGCTTAGTCATCCCCCAACTTCCTGGTTTCGCAGAATCCCGCCATCCCCACTTCAGGGGATCCCCTCTTCAGGGGATGCGGATCCCTTCCCGTCGTCACGCTCCCCGGGCGCATTCAGCTTCCGTTCCACCGCCCGGATCAGGTCTGCTCGCCGGCTGATCCCGACGTGCCTGAGCCTCTCGAGTACACTGCGGAAATGCCCGTGCACGGTCTCGGTCGACAGGTCCAACCAGGCCGCACACTCGCCTTCGCTCAGCCCAGCCCACACCCCCAGCGCCACCGCCGCCTGACGCGGCGACAGCGCAGGGAACGCAGCCCGGAGCCGGGCCACCAGCTCCTCTAACTCCGGCGTCCCCGCGGGCGGCAGTCCGCGCCACCGACCGTTACCCCCCCCCCGACACTCACCACCCTGCCCCGGACATCGCACGCACCACCGCCTCGCCGGCACCGACCCGGGTCCCCAGCCCCAGCGGCCGGAGCACCGTGCAGCAGTGCCGGAACCGCTCCTCCACCTGCGCCACCGTCCAGCCCAGCCACTCCGCGATCTCGGCGTCGGTGCACCGCGCCCAGATGCCGAGCGCCACCAGCGCCTCCTCCCGCGGCATCGCGTACCACGCCAGCACCCGCTCCACCAGCAGCTCGAGCTCCGGCGAGTCGGATGGCGGCAAGGCATTGGGACGGCGCAACGGCAGTGAGGACACGGGACCGCTCCAGGGAGTTCCCGCCCAATCTCCCTGACGCGGCGCGAAACAGCCACTGTCAATTATTGCAGTGTGCGGGATGAAACATCGGGTTAGGATTCGGCGTGATGTGGTGCCGTCCCCCCACCCCACCCATTCCCCAGGGACCCTGCCGCGATGCCCAGCGACCCCCACCGGATTCCGCTCAAGGACGCCCTCCGCATGGTGCGCCGCGCCCGGCGCGCCAAGCTCCTCCCGGTCACCTGCTGGACCATTGACGCCAAGGCGATCCAGCGGATCCTGAAGCAGAAGGCGACGCGACAGCTGCGGGTCTATTTCGCGCTGGACGACAAGGGCTCGCCGACCCTGGTGTTCCTCGGGGCCGATGCCCAGGGCGGCGACCAGCACGACGGGGAGATCGCGGAGTACTCCCTCCCCTGCCCGCCGATGTGCCCGCCCGATTCACCGTTCCAGCGGTCGCGATAGGCCGCACGGCCCGTGATCGCTGCCCTCACGCTGGTGGCCTGCTGGCTCGCGCCGGCCATCGGAGCCCGCCGCTGGCGTGCCCTGGATCCCGCCCAGCGCGCGGTCTGGTGGTGGCTGCTGCTGGGGGCCGTGCTCAACACCCTGCTCTACGCCACCACGCTCCGCGGCATCCGGAACGCGCCGCTCGCCTGGGCCACCTTCCCCCTCTACGGCTTCGTGGGGCTGCGCGGGCTCCTCGCGTTGGAGCCGCGGCCGGCGGTGCGCACGGCGTTCTGGGGCGGGTTCGCCCTGTACTGCGTGCTCTGGCTGGTGACCGGCGTACCGCGCACCGGCTTCTCCTCGTATGCCGGGCCGCTGCTCTGGGTGCTGCTCTGTTCCCTGGCCACCGTGATCCTCGTCCGCCGCATGGGCGAGACCCGCACGCCGCTGCATGACGTCGGCACGCTCATCGCCATCGGGCTGCTGATCACCTACCTGCCGATCATCGCGCTCGAGCCGCTCGGCACCATGATCTACGCCGAGAGCCCGCAGCTGTTCACTCGGCTCTGGCACGGCCGGATCGTGCTCGCGATCGCCGGGTCGCTCATCTTTGCCTGGGCGTACCTCCCGCACCCGGGGCGTGCATGACGCTCTGGATCGCGACCCTCTCGGGGGCCGGCGTGCTGCTGGGGCTCCTGATCCTGGTCGGGGTGCTGGCCACCTGGCAGCGCCGCGCCGCGCGCGAGGCCCGCGATTGGGGTCGGCAGGTCCTCCAGGCGCAGGAGGACGAGCGGCGCCGGATCGCCCGCGAGCTGCACGACGGGGTCGTGTCGCAGCTGGTCCGGGCTCGCGCCATGGCGATCGCGGCGCACGAGGATTCCGACCTCGCCGATCGCCTCCACCACATGGCCACCGACCTCCGGGCCGTGTCGCACGGCCTGCACCCGCCGAGCATCGGCACGGCCACCATCGCCCAGATGCTCGGCGACCTGCAGGAGGCCGACGCCACGCGCGACGGGCCGGCGATCTCGCTCGACACGCAGAGCGAGGCCGAGCTCCCGGCCGCCGAGAAGCTGGCGCTCTACCGCGTGGCGCAGGAGGCCGTGGCCAACGCGCGCAAGCACGCCGGCGCACGCACGGTCGCACTCACCCTGACGGAGGACCGCGAGGGACTCCGGCTGGTGATCGACGATGACGGCCGGGGACTTCCCGACCCCGACCCGCGCGGCCACGCCTTCGGGCTGCGCTCGATGCACGAACGGATGGCGATGATCGGCGGCACCCTCACCATCACGGCGCGACCGGGCGGCGGCACCCGGGTCATCGCGCGGCTCCCCCGCCGATGAGCCCGCCGCGCATCCTGCCGGTGGACGACCATGGCATCGTCACCGACGGGATCCGCGCCATCCTGGCGCCGCACTGCACCGTGCTCCCCCCGGTGCGCGAACTCGACCTGCTGCTGGCCACGATCTCCGAGCTGCAGCCCGACCTGGTGATCCTCGACCTGCAGATGGGCGAGCGCAGCTCGCTCCCCGTGATCGCGGACGGGATCGCCCGCGGGATCGTCACCTGCCCCTACATCGTCTTCACCATGAACGCCTCGCGCGCGACGCGCGAAGCAGTCTTCGCCAAGGGCGCGCTCGCCTGCGTCTCCAAGTTCGACGACCCGCGCACCCTGCTCCCCGCGGTCCGCGCCGCGCTCGCCGGCGAGCGGTACCCCGCCGACGCGGAGCGCGCTGGCCGGCCGACGACGCCGCTCACCGAGCGCGGCGAACGGAAGGCGCCCCGCATCATGGTGGACGGCGTGCCGCTCCGGCGGCGCCAGGTGGAGATGCTGCTCCTGCTCCGGGCGCACCACGACAGCCAGGAGGTGGCCCGGATGCTGGGCATCGAACGCCGGACCATCTACTACCACCTGGGGGAGGTGCGCGCCCTGATCGGGCTCGACTCCCTGGCCGCGCTGCTCCGCTGGGTGGACGAGCACGCCCCCGCCCTGGAGCGCTCCCTTGCAGGGCCCGAGGGGGAGTGACGATATCTTTGGGTGACGGGGTCCTTCCACCACGACCCCCCTTCCTCCGCCCTGAGACCCCGATGCGATCCGCCCGCTGGTTGCCCCTCCTCGCGTTCGCCACCCTCGCCTGCGCTGGTTCCACCACCGACCCCACCCCAGACGACGACACCATCGCCAGCGTGACGATCGCCCCCGGCGACCTCGACTTCGACGCGCTGCAGGTGACCGCCCCGCTCACGGCCACCGCCCGCACCGCGGCCGGCGACCCGGTGCTCACCACCTTTACCTGGAGCGTCAAGGGGAACGGCGTGGCCCAGGTCTCGTCCACCGGGGTGGTGACCGCGGTGGGCAACGGGGTGGACTCGGTGTTCGTGCTGGCCGGCGGCAAGGTGGCCAAGGTGGAGGTGCGGGTGGAGCAGGTGGCCACCGGGGTGGCCATCACCGGCGCCGCACCGGTGTTCGCCGTCTCGGGCCAGACGGCCCAGCTCAACGCCTCGCTGGTGGATCGCAACAACCGGCCGGTGAGCGGACTCACCGCCACCTGGACCTCCTCCAATCCCGCGGTGGTGCACGTCTCCCCGACCGGCGTCGCCACCGCGGTCGGTCCCGGGACGGCCACCATCACCGCCGCAAGTGGCGCGGCCACGGTGCAGGTGGCCGGCTCGGTCACCCTCACCTCCCCGGTGGGCGGCGCCCGCGTCGGCGTGGAGCACCCGTGCACCGGCGGGATGTCGGCCGGCACCTTCCCCTGCCAGAACGTGACGCTCCTCTCCTTCCTCCCCCTGGGCGGCGTGGGCGCCAGCGGCAATGTGGATCTCAACGACATCTGGGGATGGGTGGACCCGGTGGACCAGAAGGAGTACGTGGCGGTGATGCGGCGCGACGGCACCGCCTTCGTGGACGTGAGCAACCCGCTCCACCCGCGCTACCTCGGCCACCTGCCGATCACGCCGGGCGCCAACCCCAACACCTGGCACGACGTGAAGCTGTACCAGAACCACGCCTTCATCGTGGCCGACGGCGCCGGGGCGCACGGGATGCAGGTGTTCGACATGACGCGGCTGCGCGGCGTGACGGTGCCGCAGCAGTTCACCCCCGACTTCACCTACACCCAGATCAACTCGGCCCACAACATCTTCATCAACGAGGCGACCGGGTTCGCCTACTCGGTGGGCGGCTCCTCCGGCGGCACCACCTGCGGCGGCGGGATGCACATGATCAACATCCAGAACCCCAAGGCGCCGGTCTTCGCCGGCTGCTTCGCGTATGCCGGGACCGGCCGGGTCAACACCGGCTACACCCACGACGTGCAGTGCGTGGTGTACGCCGGTCCCGACGCGGCCCACACCGGCCGCGAGATCTGCTTCGGGTCCAACGAGACCCACCTCGCCATCTCCGACGTGACCAACAAGCAGGCACCGATCGCGATCTCGCGCACCTCCTACCCGGCGGTGTCGTACACGCACCAGGGATGGCTCACCCCCGACCAGCGCTACTTCTTCATCAACGACGAGCTCGACGAGCTGGGCGGCAGCGTCCAGGGCACCCGCACGCTGGTGTGGGACGTGAGCGACATTGACGACCCGGTGCTGGTCAACCAGTACATCGGCCCGACCCCGGCCACCGACCACAACCACTACATCCGCGGCAACCGGATGTTCATGTCCAACTACCAGTACGGACTGCGGGTGGTGGACGTGAGCAACCCGCTGGCCCCCGCGTTGGTGGGACACTTCGACACCTCGCCCAACCTCCCCGACCTGCCCGGCTTCGGCGGGACGTGGAGCAACTACCCCTTCTTCCCGAGCGGGATCATCGTGATGACCAGCCGGACGGAGGGGTTGTACGTGCTGCGGGCGAACTAGACAGAGGACGGAGAACAGAGGACGGAGGGTGGAGGAACCCGACCCGGTTGCTCTACCCTCCGTCCTCCGTCCTCCGTTCTCCGTCATCTGTGCAGGCTGTCGCCGAACTCCGCCGCAAAGGCCTTCAGCTTCTCCCAGTCGGTGTACTCCCAGTCGCGGTCGGGGGTGGTGGGCTGTCCGGCCTGGCGCGACATGTACTGCATCACCCAGCGCTTGAAGATCCCGTAGCGCGAGTAGGGAATCGCGCCGGCCACGAACTCCACCCGGGCGGGCGTCCAGCCGGTGTGCTGCGCGAACCGCGCCACGATGGCCCGGAGGTCGGTCATCACCCGCTCGGTGCCCTGCACGATCCCCATGCACACCGACAGGAACGCGTTGGGCCGCGCGGCCAGGTCGGCGGCATTGCGCCGCACCCACTGCCGCACCGCCTGCTGGTAGCCGCTCACGTGCACCGAGGCCGCCACGATCACCGCGTCGAAGTCGGCGGCCTGCGGGTTGCGCCGCGGTTCGCGGGCGTCGTCCACCTCCACCTGGTGCCCGAGGTCGCGGAGCGCCTGCCCCACGAACGCCGCCACCTTGGCGGTGTGGCCGTCGGTGGTGCCGTACAGCACGAGGATCGTGGCCATCAGGGCACCACCTGCGCACGCGGCCGCAGCAGGAACATCCCCTCCTGCATGGACGTGACCACCACGTTGCCGCTCGCGAAGAACGGATACGAGCCCCACGCCCCGAAGAACCCCGAGGCGTTGCCCTCGTAGGGCGTGGTGTCGAAGTACCCCACCTCGCGCGGGGCGCGCGGATCGGAGACGTCCACCACCCGGAAGCCGGCCTGGTAGTTGGTGAGGTACATGCGGTTGCCGCGGATGAAGAGGTTGTGGTCGGTGGCGTTGTCGGGGCCGAGGTGACTGCCCACCAGCACCGGATCCTCCAGGTCGCTCACGTCCCAGATCAGGGTGCGGGTGCGGTCGGTGGTGCCCACCAGCTCGTCGAGTTCGTCGTTGAGGAAGAAGTAGCGCTGGTCCTCGGTGAGCCACCCCTGGTGGATGTAGCCGGTGCCGGGGTGCACCGCGCGCCCCACCACCACGGGCGCCGCCGGATTGGTGACGTCCACGATCCGGAGCGCGGTCTCGTTGGAGGCGAGGCAGATGGTGCGGCCCACGTGACGCTGGTCGGGACCGTGGTACCGGGTGCACTGCACGTCGTGGGTGCGGCCCGGCGCCACCAGTCCCTCCGTGTCGGTGTAGCAGCCCGCGAACCGCGGCACCTTGGGTTCGCGGATGTCAATCATGTGCAACCCGCCGCCGCAGGTGTTGCCGCCGGAGTTGGACGCCACCGCGATTGCGAGGCCGGCGGCGGTGTCCACCGCGATGTTGTGCGCCGAGGCGATCTGGGTGTAGATGGTGTCGGGACGGAGGTCGAGCGCGGGGGTGGTGAGGCCGCGCAGCCGGGTGAGGTCGAACACCATCATGCCGTGGTTCCCCGCCCCGTCGGCGACCAGGTAGGCGTGGTCACGGTACACCTTGATCCCCCGCGTGCCGCTCGGCCCCGCCGGCAGCACCCCCACCAGTCGCGGCCGTGCGGCATCGGTGATGTCCACGAAGGCGTACGCCATCGTGCGCCCCACCAGCGCGTACTCGCGGCGGGTGACCGGGTCGGTCCATCCCCACACGTCGGTCACCCGTTCGCCGGGCTCGCCGCCCAGCCCGCTGATCGAGAGGAACGACTGCAGGTCCACGTTGTCGCAGCGGAACCCCTCCAGCGACCCGTCGGTGCAGCGCCGTTCGCCGCCGGTGATGGTGGCGGGCGAGGGCGCCGGCGCCAGCTCCACCGGCGCGCCACTGCCGGTGCGCGGAAAGACCCACACCCGCCCGCGGCTGCCATCGGCGAACGGCGCACCCACCGCGAGGTGGCGCGGTCCGATCGCCACGGCGCTGCCGAACCCGGCGGGATCAGCGCCCGCCGGCACCGCGAGTCGGCCACTCTCCTGCCACCCGGTGGCAGTGCGGCGGAAGCGGACCGCGGTGCGGCTGCGCGACGAGCCGACCAGCAGGTCGTCGCCCGAGAGCGCGAGCGACGCGCCGAGCCCCGCGACGCCGGCGACGCTGAGGCGCTGTTGCTCGACCCACGCGCTGCCCTGGCGCGCATACACCATCACCGCGCCCTGGCCCGGTGCGCCGACCACCAGGGTGTTGCCGTCGTGCGCGAGGGCCGAGCCGAACACGGCGGCGGGTGGCAGCGAATCCGGCGCGATGGTGGCGGTGGCGCGCCAGGTGCCACCGGCATCGGGGGCGATCACCGTCACCTCGCCGCGGCCGCCGCGCGCCGACGGGGTGGCCACGAACCCCACGCCATCGCCCAGCGCCATGGCGGCGCCGGTGCCGGGAGCGGCGGGCAGCTCGAGCGGCACGCGGGTCCACGTGGCACCGCTCCGCCGGAAGAGGTGGGCGCGGTTGTCCACGCCCACCAGGGCCAGTTCACCCCGCGCGGCCAGTCCACGCGCTGCCGGTTGCAGCACGCGCATCACGGTGGCGAGGGTGACGGTGGGCGCGTCGGTGGGTGCCGGGGCCAGGGCCACGTCGTCTTCGGCGGTGTAGCCCGCGGCGGTGCGACGCCAGGCGTGGGCGCCGATCCGGTTGTCGGGATCGCCGCCGCCCACGAGGATGCCGTGGTCGGTGGCCACCACGGTCGGCGACAGCGCGGTGCCGCGTTCCACGCTGCCGGCGGCGCGGAGTTCGGCCGACTTCTGCCATCCCTGGCCGCTGGCGCGATAGAGATAGATGGCGGCCGGGCCGCGGGCGGGGGCGCGCTTCACCACCGCCAGTTCATCGCCGGAGAAGGCGAGGCCGGCGCCGAAGAAGTCGGTGTCCTGGGCCGCGAGGGGTGCGGCGAGGGTGGCGAGCAGCAGCGGCAGGGCGGAGCGTCGTGGCATCACCGGATCCGGGGAGGGGGAAGGACGGTCCCAAGAGATACCTGCGCAAGGCGGGCACCGCGAGGGGGAGGGGTTGCCTGCCCTACGGCGTGGTCAGCTTCCGGGTGCCGGTTTGAGGCGGGTGAACGGGAAGCCGCCGCAGCCGGTGCGCGGGGTGTCGCGGCGGGCGGGGGCGGTGCGGGCCGCGGAGTCGGCGGTGGGGGCGTTCCAGGTGGTGAGGCAGAATCCCCACTGCCACGGGGCCATCCCCTCGAGGCGGAGCCAGTCAATCCGGGTGAACAGGCCGGCATCGGTGCCGTTGCTCGCAGCGTTGCGCGCGATGGCGAACGAGCCGGCGGAGTCCCAGCGGAGGATCTGGTAGCGGTTGGCGCCGTCGTGCGCCCAGAGGGAGTCGCTCACGGCGTGGCGCGAGCCGTAATCGTCGGCCCAGGTGCCCACGAGGTCGCGCGGGGCCTGGGCGGACACGGGCGACGCAAGGGCGAGGAATGCCGCAAACCATCGACCAACGACCATCGACCATCGACCCCGTTCAGAATTCACGATCCACCACCTTGATCGCCTTGTCATCCACCTCGGCCCATCCGGCCCGCTCGCCCGACACGATCCACGCCCACCAGTACACCGCGGGCTCGCGCTCCACCTTGAACGCCGGTGGGTCCATCATGGTGGGGCAACCTTCGGCCTCGATCACGTTGCTGCCCACCAGCACGAAGCAGCCGCCCTCGGCGCGGTACTGCAGCAGGGTGATGGTCGCCCCGGAGTCCACCGTCTGCTGCACGGTGGGCGCCGTGCCCTCGTAGTACCGCGTGGACGAGATCGTGCGTTCGGGGCCCAGGTTCCGGCCCGAGATCACCACGTCGCGGAGCGCCACCAGCGGCGAGCCGACCCAGGTGACCACCGCAGTGGAATCAAAGCCGAGTCGGGTGCCGAGCGTGGGCACGATGGTGTCGCGCGCGAGGGCGGCGGGATCGGGCCGGTCGCGCAAGATGATCGGCGCGCCGGTGGCCTCGAACACCGGGATCCCCTCGCCGGGCCAGAGGCCGGATTGGAAGATCGGGCTCTCCGGTGACGTGATCACCGGAGTCGAGTCCATGACCAGGGCATCGGGTTCGGGGGCTGCGCAGCCGAGCGCGACGACCAGGGCAACAGGAACGGAGCGGAGTGACACGGGGGATCCGAAGGTGGTGGGATACAGGAAGCTAGTGGGAGGTTACTTCCCCTCGCCTCGCTCGGGGCTGGCGCGCCGCAGCACCTCGGCAACCTTACGGCCGAGTTGCTCCACGGAGAACGGCTTCTGGAGGAACGGGACCTCGCCCTCGAGGATCCGGTGGCGCACCACGGCGTCGCTTGCCCACCCGGACATGAACAGCGCCGGCACGCCGGGGTGCGTGCGCCGGAGCTGTTCCCACAGCTCGATGCCGCTCATGCCCGGCATCACCACGTCGCTCACGAGCAGGTGGATGGGGCCGTCATGGGCAGCCGCAACCGCGAGCGCGGCGTCGCCGTGTTCCGCCGGCAGCACGGTGTAGCCCAGGCCGGCCAGGATCCGCACACCCAGGCGACGGAGCGCCGCGTCGTCCTCGGCGAACAGGATGGTGCCCTGCCCCGTGGGCGGAGGTGGCGGCGCGATGGCCGATTCGACCGACTGGCCCTCGCCCACCGCCTCGGGGAAATACACCTTGAACGCCGTGCCGCGGCCGGGCTCGCTGTACACCCAGATGTGGCCGTCGGACTGCCGCACGATGCCGTACACGGTGGAGAGGCCGAGACCGGTGCCCTTGCCCTGGCCCTTGGTGGTGAAGAACGGCTCGAAGATCTGCGAGCGCACCGTCTCGTCCATCCCCGTGCCGGTGTCGGTCATGGCGAGCAGCACATAGGGCCCGGGCGCCACCCCGGGATGCCGCTCGCAGAAATCCGGGGTGAGCACCACGCGCTCGGTCTCGATGGTGAGGCGGCCACCGTCAGGCATGGCATCACGAGCGTTGACGGCCAGGTTGAGGATCACCTGCTCCAGTTGCGAGCGGTCCACCCGCACCAGGCCCGAGCCGCCATCGAGCGACAGCTCCAGCTGCACCGACTCGGGGATCACCCGCTTGAGCATCCGTCCCGCCGACGACACCACCTCATCGAGCTCGAGCACCTCGGGGTCCATCACCTGCTTGCGGCCGAACACCAGCAGTTGCCGCGTCAGTTCCGTCGCCCGCAGGGCCGCCTCGCGGATCTCCTCCAGGTCGAGGCGCACCGGGTCGCCCTCGGGGAGCCGGTCGCGCGACAGCTCGGCGGGCACCATGATCGCCGTGAGCAGGTTGTTGAAGTCGTGGGCCACCCCGCCGGCGAGGCGGCCGATGGCGTCGAGCCGCTGGGCCTGGCGCAGCTCCACCTCCTTGCGCTGCAGCGTCTCCTCGACCTCGCGCTGCCGGGTGATGTCGGTGAAGGTGCCGACCCATTCCAGCACGCTGCCATCGGCCGCCTGCACCGGCACCCCGCGCGCCAGGAAGCGGCGGTACTCGCCATCGTGCCGACGGACGCGATACTCGGTTTCAAAGAACGATCGGTGCTCCAGCGCCTCCTGCCACGCCTCGACCGCCAGCGCGACGTCGTCGGGATGCACCGCCCGCGTCCAGCCGGAGCCGCGCATCTCCTCGAACCCCTGGCCGGTATACGCCTGCCACAGCGGGAGCGGCTCCCGGACGTTGCCTGCCGCATCGGTCCAGAACACGATCTGCGCGCTGGCGGTGACCAGCGAGCGGAACCGCTGCTCGCTGGCGGCGATGGCCTGCAGGTGCGCGCCGGTGGCGTCCGCCATCTGGTTGAATGCCGTCGCCACGTCGCGCAGCTCGGCGTGCCCGCCCGGCACCGCGCGCACCGCAGCGTCGCCCTCGCGAATCGCCAAGGCGGCGTGGCGGAGCGACCGGAGCGGCTGGGTCACGCCGCGTCCCAGGTGCCAGGCCGCCAGCGAACCGATCAGGGCCAGCACGAGGCCGACCACCGCCATGCGGCCGAGCACCCCCTGGGCGGGGGCCAGGGCAGCGGAGAACGGCAGCTCGGCCACCAGGATCCAGGGCGTGCCGGGAATCGCCCGGCCGATGCCGAGCCGCTCCGCGCCGTCGCGCGGGTAGCGGAACGCCTCCCGGGCAGTGCTCACCGCCGTGTCGGGCGCCGGCACCGCCCGCGAGAAGTCGGTCCACGCGCCGTGGTGCGAGCCGAGGAGGAGGGTGCCGTGCTCGCCGAGCATGGCGGCCACGGTGGCGGCGGTCTGTTCGGAGGGCAGCACCCGGGTGCGGCGCTGGAGCATGCCGGCGAGCTGGCCGCCGATGCGCACCGGCGCCACCACATCGTAGAACACCACGCTCTCGGCGCTGACCTCCACCGGGCCCAGGAGCACCGAGTCCACGATGCGCGGGCGGGTGACCCAGCCGCCGGTGGTGTCGGCGCGCGCGAAGCCGGCGATCGCGGGGCCTTCGCCGAGGTCCCACAGCATGGTGACGGTGTTGCTGTCGGCGGGGAAGCGCTGCAGGGTGGGTGCAGCGGTGTCGGCGAGGGTGGAGCGGCCGTCCTGCAGCAGGCGGACGACGGCGGTGTCGGCGGCCAGGCGGCCGAAGGCGTCGAGGGAGCGGGGCACGCCGGTGCCCACCGAGGCGGCGATCCGGTCCACGGTGGTGAGCAACCGGGTGGCGGCGAGCTCGGTGGCGAGTCGCCGGGCCTCGTAGCGGTAGACCAGGGTGAGGGCCGTCGCGAGTCCGAGCAGGAGGAGCGCGGCTGCCGCGGGCAGCCAGACCTGGAGGGACCGACGGGAGGCAGGCGGCATCTGCATCGCTCCGGGGTGGCAGGAGACGGCAGGCCCCGCGGCCTTTCGCGGGGTCAGGGGAATATCGGCCCTGCCGGGCGAATCCGCCACCTCTGCGGTCGGGATTGCGGCCCGATGGCGGTGGTGCGATTTGAGGGGTATTTGATGGTGGTGCGGGAGCTTGGGGAACGCCGTCTGTCGCGGAAGGGGGTCGTGTGCTGCCACATCGGCTCAGGTGTCTCGGCGCGCCCCAGTTGGCGGGGCCCGATGGGGAACCGGTGCGGTTCCGGACCCGGAAGCACCTGGCGCTGCTGGTCTATCTCGCCAGCGTGCCGCCGGTGCCGCAGCGCCGCGACCGGCTGGCGGCGATGCTCTGGCCCCGGGTCGAGCTCGACGAGGCGCGGCATTCGCTCGCAACCGCCCTCTCCGTGCTTCGCGCCCATCTCGGCGCCGATGCATTCGACGGCACGCGCGACACGATCCGCCTGGTCCCCGGCCGCGTGGTCACCGACGTGGTGGCGCTCGAGGCCGGCGACCCGCTCGAACTTGACGTGATCGGCTCGGCCGGCTTCCTCGAGGAGTTCGAGGTGGCCGATGCCGTGGAGTTCGGCCACTGGGTGGATCGCGAGCGGGCGCGGCTGTTGCCGCTGGTGCACGGCCAGCTGGCGCGGCGGATCGAGCAGTGTCGCCGCACCGGCGATTCGCGCACCATGGAGCGACTGGCGCACGAGCTCTGGCGGGTGGACCCGCTGTCGGAGGAGGCAGCGCGCGCGGTGCTGGAAGCGCGCGCCATGGCGGGCGACCGGATCAGCGGGCTACGGGCCTTCGACCAGTGGCGGCGCGACCTCGCCGAGCAACTGGGTGCGGCGCCGTCGCGTGAGGTGGAGCGGATCGCCGACCGGTTGCGGCGCCATGCACTCGACCGTCACGCGGGCGGGGTGATCGCGCCGGTGCCGGCGGAGCAGTGGCGCGAGCGGCCGTTCGTGGGGCGCGGCAGCGAGTTCGAGCGCTGCTACCGCGAGTGGCAAGTGGTGCGCAGCGGCGTGCCGCGCCACGTGATCCTGCTGGGCGAGCCCGGGATCGGCAAGTCCACTATCGCGGGTCGGGTTTCCACGGCACTGGCGCTGGAGGGAGCGAGCGTGGCGCGGGTGCAGTGTCATGAGCTGGAGCGCGAGCTGCCGTTCGGCGTGGTGGGGTCGCTGGTGGAGCAATTGATGGACCTCCCCGGTGCCGCGGCGACCGCGCCCGAGCACCTGGCCGAACTGGCCCGCCTGGTGGCGAAGGTTCGCCAACGATGGCCGGCGCTGCCGGCGCCGTTGAACGCCACAGGCGAGTCGGCGCGGATCGCGTTCACCGAGGCGGTGATGGCGCTCGTGTCGGCGCTGGCGGCGGAGCAGCCGGTGGTGGTGGTGTGCGACGACCTGCACTTGGCCGACGTGGCGTCGCTGGCGGTGCTGCACCTGATGCTGCGGCGGATGGACGCGGAGCCGCTGATGGTGCTGGCCACGCTGACGGGTGCTCCCGGGGATCTGATCCCCGAGGCGGGGCGGTTTGCGCTGCGGCCGGCGGCGATCCGTGCAACGGTGCTGTCAGTCGGTCCGCTGCCCGAGGCACACGCGGTGGAGCTGCTGGCGACGCTGCTGGGCGGGGTGGCCGATCCGGGTCCGACGGTGCGGAGGGCGCTGCTGCGGGGGGCACGCGGCAACCCGATGGTGCTGGAGCTGCTGGTGGGCGACTGGCGGCGCCGGGGCGAGGACTCGCTGGCGCTGGCGACCGGGGCGATGACTCGACCGGGCGACGGCTCCGCGGTGCCGGGGTTGGTTACGGCCGCGCTGGGCGGGCTGGACCCCGACACGCGAGCGGTGGCCGAGCTGGGGGCGTTGCTGGGGAGGAGGTTGAATGACTTCGGGATGTACACCCTCGTCAACATCCCCATCACAGGCACCATGCGGGCCATGACGCAGCTGACGTCGCAGCGGATTCTCCGCGACGCAGGGACCCACCTGGAGTTCGCCAACGTGGCCGTCCGGGCGGAGTGCTACCAGGCCATGGCCGGCCCGATCCGGCGGATGCTGCATTCCATGGTGGCAGACAGGTTGATGGTGGGAAATGCCGATGGCGAGTCGATCCCCGGACTGGAGGTTGCATGGCATCTAGTCCGCGCTGAGAGGCTGCCCGAAGCGGTCCCATTCCTACTCGCAGGTGGGAGAGAATCGATCCGGCGTGGTGCACCGCACGAATGCGACCTGGCACTCTCCACGGGCTTGCCCGCATTGAGCGGCAGGGCGCGACGAACGGGCATCCTCCTACTGGCTGAGGCATTGCAGGAGCTTGCGCGCTGGAATGACTCGCTTAGGGTGCTCGCACTCCCATCGGATCCCTACAATCCAGCTGAGGAGGCTCTCAAGCAAGTGCTTACGGTGACCGCGACACGTTGGGCCACTCCCTCAGGAGTGCCAGAGCTTGTAGCCTCCACGACGACGCTCCTTAGCATCGCAGGGTCCGGCACACAAGTCTGGGTTAGGGTGCGCGCACTGGCTGCGCTCCCATACTTTCTGTCTCAGACCCATGATGCCATCGCGCTCCATGAGATGGGGGTGCTAGCCGATGCCCTCCTTCCCCTCCCATGTGACCCTTATGACAGAGCCCACCTCCTGCTCGCCTCCGCGTGGCAGCGCGAGCGCGTCAACAGCTTCCCGCAGGCTCGTGCGCTACTGAGTGAGGCGCTCGCTTTGGTCGACACCGAGGACCTTGCCAGCACAATTGCTGTCCGTGTCCTCGTCGGCGCCGGCATCATTCATTCAGTACACGGCGAATACTCGCTCGCCACGCCACTGCTGACTCGGGCTGTTGATATGGCACTGCGATTGGATAACTCGGTCCATTTCGCGGCCGCGGCGGTGAGCCTCGCTACTGCACATGGACGTCTCGGCCACACGCCCGAACAAATCGACTGGGCGGGCCGTGCCCTCGCCGCTATCCCTGAAGAGGACTGGAGCCTGATCGCGCTCGCCGCAACCTACGAGCAAGCTCTAGGGTTTGCGCTCGATTCTCACGAAGGAGCCGCGCGCTCGATACTCGCTGGGTTCAACGCACGCTGTACTTCACAGTGTCCAGCGTGGGCCATGCAGGCGGCCCACCTCATGCGTGCCGACGTACTGGCTCTGATCGGTGATGAGAAGCGCGCCTACTCGTTCGCGCGGAAGGCCTTGGCCATCTCTCGGGATGAGCCGCTTCTGGCAGACCTAACGGGCATCTTTGCGCGCTGGAGGGCGCTGGTTGCAGTTCGGGCAGGAGAAGCAGCAACCGCAGCAGAAACGATGCGCCGGCGCCTGCTACCGGCGCCTGGCTTGCACTCGAAGGATCATGTAGAGGTCCTTGCCTCGCTCATTCTGCTGGAGGAAACCACATTTGCCGACTCAACGGCAACCCGAATGGAGTTGGAGCGCAGGCTCGCAGGCCTGCCATCAGGTATCGCGCGGACGCTAAGGAGATTCGGAATGGGAGTACGGGACCGCTAGCTGGACACGACTTGCAGAGCCCGTTAACCTCGGTGACCAGCCACCATGTTCGACTGATTGCCAGCGATCGCCTTTGCCGCTCGATCCCTCGCGCGCAGCCTCGGGTGGGGAATGTCAGGCAGGGAGCTTGGGTCCGCAATCAGTCGACGGACAGTGACTGAATTGACGGTCAACTCGACCAATTCCGGATCGAACTGAGTCCCGCGCCCCTTGTTCAGCTCCGAAAGCACCACGTCAAGCCCAAGCGCATTTCTGTAAGGACGATTCGTTGTCATCGCATCGATCGTATCAGCGATGGTAATAATACGCGCTCCCAGGGGAATGGCCTCGCCAGCGATCGCATCCGGATACCCACGGCCATCCCACCGCTCGTGGTGATGCCGGACACAGGCGACCACGTAGCCCTGGAACCTCGAGAACAGCGAGACAAGCTCAGCGCTCTTGATCGAATGGGTCTTCATGATCTCCCATTCGCTGTCAGTCAGCTTCCCTTCCTTCTGGAGCAGCGGCGCGAACTCTTCATGGATCTTGCCAACATCGTGCAGCAAGGCCGCGTTCACGATATCGTCCAGCTCGCCTTCAGAAAGCCCAAGGTCGATAGCGATCGCGCGAGACAGCCCGCACACTCGGCGCGAATGACCTGAGGTGTAAGGATCTCGGGCTTCGATGGCTTTCACCATCATCGCCAGCTGTTCTCTGACGTTGAGCTCCAACTCTTCGTAGGCGAGATCGAGTTCTTTGTGCACCTCTTCGAGGCGATTCAGTTTGCCGTAGATATGCCGGGCCCCGATGAGCGGCAGAACGATCACTAGGAAGAGGAACCGACCCATTCCTTGTGACTGATTTGACAGCAAGAAGAGCCAAGTGACTACAATGGCCAGCGAGCTTGCGGCAAGGTCATATCCCAAGACCCAGAGTGTATTCGTGCGCCATGTCGAGACGATAGGTCGATCTGTCGCGAGTGCGACCACAATATTGACGGCAACAGAATTGACGACAAAGTATACGAAAGCCGAAAGGAGGAAGATACCGACTTCGCCCAAAGCGACGTCAAATGAGATCGTACCCGATGTCCCCGGCGCCAGGAAGCCGGGCGGATGTTGCCCTCCGAGCTGGCTGTAGACAAGAAACGTGAGCCCGACCGACGCGATACGTTCCGAGACGTTGAACGTCGCCTTGATGACAGGTGTGCGCTCGTAGAGTTGAGAGATGAGCTTTACCACGCCTGCCGTAAGCGCGCCCCAGAAGCCTCCAAGAATCAACCCGACCGCGAGATGAAAGACGAAGACGAGAGAACCCGTCAGGCCCCCGGACTTGTGCTGCGTACGGGAGATCTCGAGGAGGCACCCTACGAACAGCAAACTGAACAGCGCCCACAACGTCGGCTCGGGAGCGTCAAGCAAGGATGTCAACCACAGCACCAAGAGCGCTGTGATCGCCACACCCGTGACATATCGCTTCACCGCTGCGTTGAAGGGCATAAAAGAAGGGGGAAACTCCAGTTCAGGTCGGCTTAACCCCAGCTAACAGTCTCAGCGCGGAAGAGACCCGCGATGAAGTCCACCGCAGCGGCCAGCCATTCCAGCATGTGCGTCACCTCCTCTCCGGGACATCCTGAACTACGAGAGGGGCAGATCCCGCTATGATCCACCTGACGCTTCGCTTGTTTGGACCGCTCGGCTCCGCTCACTGCCGGACCCTGGTGTTTCCCCCCAACATTCCTTTCGTGCTAATGGTGTCGTGCACGGGCGAGGCAGGGCCTCGCGCCTAAGAGTTCCGTCTCAATTCCCCGCCGTTCGCCGTTCGCCCCCTCGCCGCGTCGCGGCTCGGGGCGGGGCTACAGCTGCCGGCGCGCCGACACCCACCGGTTGGTGGCATCGAGCACCGCGAACACCGCCGCATGCTCGGGGCTCTCCCGCACCTCGGCCATCCCCACCAGCAACGTCGAGGCCCGGCCACCCACCGCCGTCACCCCCACCATCACCCAGGGCCGCCCGAACGCCTCCACCTGCTGGATCCCGTCCAGCGCCAGCGCGTGCTTCTCCAGCAGCCGCTCGATCACCCGCAGCGCCGCCCGCGCCACCGTCTCCATCCGGTTGCGGGCGATGTCGGGCCCCTCCTCCACCGCCTGCTCCACCTGCCCGTCGCAGGTGAGCGTCACCGACGCCGCAATCCAGCGCGGCCGCGACCCGGTCGAGAGCGTCACGTCGTCGAACAGCACCACCCGCTGGTTGGCCTGCGTCCGCACCGCCGTCTGCTCCAGCGTCTTGAGCGGCTGCACCTCGGCGGTGTGCGCCACGGAGATCTTCCGGTGATCCACCCGGAGCCCCAGGTGCGCCAGCAAGGCACTCTCCACGTTGCGCACCACCTGCTTGGGCGTCTGCGCGTTGGTGGCCAAAATGTGGATCTCGCTCACCTCGCCCAGCGGCGTGGTCACCACCCGCGCCGAGAGCACCCCCTCCAGCGAGGTCAGCAGGTTCTCCGCCCGCCGAACCCCCCAGGGGTCGGTGGCGGGATCCATCGGCGCGCCGGAACGGGATCCGGCCGGGTCGTGGAACTGCTGGGGAGATGCGGTCAAAGGGCTATCCTGTCCGTGAGAGCTTGGATTCTTGTCGGGGTCGCGAGTCGTGGGTCGCGGGTCGCGAGAAAAAGCCGCCGGACCCGCCCTCCCCCGACCCACGACCCGCCACCCACGACCCACAACTACGCAATGGCATTTCTTCCCGCCGCCTTGGCCAGGTACAGCGCCCGGTCGGCCTGCTCCAGCAGCGAGCCCTCGCCGGGCGAGGCCGGGTCGTACTCGGCCACCCCGATGCTCACCGTGATGTAGCCCGGCCCGAAGCCGAGTCGCTCGCCGGCCTGCTCCACCCGCTCCCGCACCGCGTCGGCCACGCGCAGCGCGCCGGCCCGGTCGGTGCGCGTGAGCAGCACCACGTACTCGTCGCCGCCATAGCGCGCCGCCAGGTCGGTGGCGCGGATCGTCCGGCGAATCTCCTCGGCCACCGCCCGCAACACCGCGTTGCCGCGCTCGTGGCCGTACTGGTCGTTCAACTGCTTCAGCCGGTCGAGGTCCACGAACAGCACCGCGAACAGGTCGCCACTGCGCTTGCTGCGCTCCATCTCGTGACTCAACCGCAACTGCAACGTCCGGTAGCTCGCCAGGCCCGTCAGCGCATCGGTGCTGGCGTCGCGCGAGGCATCGTCGGCCCGCCGCGACAGCCACGGCACGCACTGCCGGAGCGAGGCCCGTCCCAATGCCGCCGCGTTGGCAAAGCGGCTGCACGTCTGGTAGCCGCACGCCCGGCAGTCCCACGGCTTGCCGTTGGGACCCGTCCCGATCGCCTCCAGGATCGCCCGCACCGCCTGCGGTTCCGCCTGCGCCCGCCGCGCGCCGAGGGGGAAGGTGGCACCCACCTCGACCGGCGACGGCCACGGCACCACGGGCACCCGGCTCCGCGCCGGCTCGTACTGGGCCATCAACCGCCG
This sequence comes from uncultured Gemmatimonadaceae bacterium, assembly GCA_964574665.1. Taxonomy (GTDB): domain Bacteria; phylum Gemmatimonadota; class Gemmatimonadetes; order Gemmatimonadales; family GWC2-71-9; genus Palsa-1233. Next base: position 1,929 of record CAZNOJ010000023.1, on the reverse strand, counting down.
CCGGTGATGCAGCTCGTCGGGCGGCCCCGCCGTGGGGTGCGCCACCGACCCGGCGTGCGACAACAGGTCCACGAACCCCAGCGCGATCCGGTCGTGACCCACGGCCCGCGCCAACGCCGCCAGGCCGTCCAGTCCGCGCACGTTCAAGATCCGGCGCCCGCCCGACGATCCTGACACGACCATCTCCAGCGGCAACCCACCCGCCACCGAGGCGTGCCGACGCCCCTCCGAGGGCACCCGGTTGAAGGTCAGCGGCATCTGCTCCGGCCGCACCTCCCGCTCGGCGAACAACCGCTCCAGGTCGGCGAAGGTCATCACCGCATCGAGCTCGGCCACCCCCCCAGGGGCCCCGGTCCCCACATAGACCACGGGGAGCTCGGACCCCAGCAAATGACGCAGGAATCGCGCCTCCGCCACGCAGGGGAAGGTCACCGGGGCGAGATAGGGGACCAGCTCCGGGTGGTGGGCCGAAATCGCGGCCACCACCACCGGATCGGTGGACCGGATCAGGGTCCCCCAGTCGGGATCCTCCCACAACCTGAGGTATTCCTGCGCCACCAGCTCGTCGCCCAGTACCCCCCGGGAGACGTGGCGGAACCCCGCCTCATAGCAGGCGTTGACCAGTTGCTCCGGCGTTACAGGATGAAACCACGCCAGCGCCTCTGGGGAGAGGATGACGGCTCCGGTCCCCCGCTCGGCCACCGCCACGCCGCGATCCACGGCCCCGCTGGCCTGGATCGCCGAGTGCGGGCAGGCCGGCAGGCACTCGCCACAGCGGATGCAGCTCTCCTCCACGATCTCGACCGCGCGCGCCTCGGGCGGCAACGCGATCGCGTCCGTGGGGCAGACCCGCACGCACGCGAGACAGGCGACACACCGCGAGGGATCGACTGTGAGCTGCAAGGGTGGCCCTGAGATGGGGGGAGCCGCCCGCGAGGCGGCGCTAATGACAACTTGGGGACCCCCTTGAAGAGAGTCAAGAGGTGAGCCGCCCCAACGACTTGCCGTGACTGAACTTAGCCAATCGGCTACGCCTCCCGTCTCCCGGTGTTGCTCGATACGGCACTAGACAGCTCACCTGTCGCTTCCCGCTCCGATCGCCGCACCGATCACGGCGCCGAGGGCGGTAGCACCAGCGATGATAGGAACGACCGGTCCGGAATAGTTGCCTGGGTCGGTCCCTTCGACATAGAGGACCAGGGCGAGCGCGCTGAGCACCAACCCGACGCCCCCACCGATGAGCGCGCCGCGGGTCGTCGCTCTGGGCCTCCAAGCCAGTCCCGGGAGTGGTTTCGCGTCCCGGGGCGGCGCGCGCCATGCAAGAGTCTCCGACGAGAGCTGTCGGGGAGTGACCCGGAGCGATGGCGCCTGCTGAGCAGCCAACAATTCCGGTGGGAGCCAGGATGCCATGGCGAATGTCCCCCCGAAGACGATTGCCCAGAGTTGTCGATGTCGCATGTCTGGCCTCGTCAAGGCAGGAATCCGAATTCTCCGACCTCGCTACCGTGCGGATTGCCACCGCCCAGGGGGGCCGGATGGTAGAGCCAGCCTCGGAACCTCTGAATGTGAACCACATGCACTCAGCGCGTAAGCTTACGAGCGTGCTCGCCTGCGCGACAACCTGCTTGAACGCAATTCAGGAATCGGACAGAATGACTCCCGACGTTGTGAGGACTGTACACCGGGAACAGCCACTGGGCGCTGAGCTGATCGGTGTCACAGTGGTCCAGCTCCCCGCCCCCCGCCACTCTCGGTTGAGCCGTCTCATCGAAATGGACGCGATCCGGGTTGAGGCATCAGCGATCTGATCTTGTAGTCGACTCCATCCATCAGGACTAGTTACGTCTACGGCACGGGACACCCACAGGGTTCCTTGACGTTTCCCCCATTTGAGGTCCACTCAGGATCGTAAAGTCGTGAGTGTTTCCT
>CAZNOJ010000022.1:0-31138 GCA_964574665.1 uncultured Gemmatimonadaceae bacterium | reverse complement strand
CGGCGCGGCCACCGAGGTCGAGATGAAGGAGAAGAAGGCGCGCGTCGAGGACGCGATGCACGCCACCCGCGCGGCCGTCGAAGAGGGGATCGTCCCCGGCGGCGGCGTGGCGCTGCTCCGGGCCCAGGCGGCACTCGACAAGCTCAAGGTGTCGGGCGACGAGAAGATCGGTGTCGCGATCGTGCGGCGCGCGATCGAGGAGCCGATCCGGGCGATCGCCGACAACGCCGGCGTCGAGGGGTCGATCGTGGTGGCCAAGGTCCGCGATGGCAAGGGCGGCTTCGGCTACAACGCCGCCACCGACGAGTACGAGGACCTGGTCAAGGCCGGCGTGATCGACCCGACCAAGGTGACCCGCACCGCGCTGCAGAACGCGGCGTCGATCGCCTCGCTGCTCCTCACCACCGAGTGCGTGGTGGTGGAGCGCACGGAGGACAAGCCGGCGGCGCCGGCTGCTCCGGGCGGCATGGGGGGGATGTACTGATCGGCCGAGGGCCGATCAGTATCCCGAGGTTGCGCAGCGACCGAGGGATCCCCTGACCCCCAAACACCACGGCCACCCACGCGGGTGGCCGTGCGTGTTTCATGCACGGAGAGAAGCAAGCGTTCTACGCGTCCCCCATCCGGCCTCTTCTCCCGTGTGACCCGCACCCGCGCCGCGCGCCCGCGCTCCCCGCCCACGCTCCGGAACTCGTACACCGCGTCGGCGCGCGGCTTGACGGTGTAGAGCACGGTCGCGCTCGGCGACTCCCCGAGCAGCAGCGGCTGGACCAGGGGATCCTGCACCCCGGCTCGTACCGGGGCCACGCGGAGCTGCAGCCCCCGGCCGGCGATCTCCACCCGGTACGTCTCGCCCTCCGCCAGGAACACCCGGACGAACTCCCCGTCGGGGATCGTGAAGGTCTCGTCCACCACCGGACGGGTCTCGAGCGAATCCTGCGCACGCACCACGCCCGGCGCGCCGAGCACCGCGGCTACCGCCGCCGCCATCCTCAGGTACTTCCGCATCTGCTGCTCCAGTTGGTGTCACAGGATGGGACGACGGAGCAGGGGAGTGTGACACCGCCCCCCATTGACCATCGACCATCGACCATCGACCATTTGGCGTCCCTTCCGACGACCCGGAGTCCATTGATGCGCCGCCTCCTGCCTGTCCTCCTCATCGCCGCCTGCACCCCCGACGCCGAGCCCGTGACCGACTTCGACGGCGCCCGCCTCCTGGCGGACATCAGCGTGCTCGCGTCCGACTCCTTCCTGGGCCGCGCCCCGGGCACCCCCGGCGAGGAGAAGACCGTCGCCTTCCTCTCCGCCCAGTTCGCTGCCGCCGGCCTCTCCCCCGGCAACCCCGACGGCACCTGGACCCAGGATGTCGACCTCGTGGGCATCACCAGTGCGCCCAACGCCTCGCTCACCGTGAACGGCCAGCCGTTCCCGCTCACCTGGCGCGACGACTACGTCGCGGTGTCGCGCCGGATCACGCCCGAGGTCTCGGTGCCGTCGAGCGAGGTCGTGTTCGTGGGGTATGGCGTGGTGGCCCCGGAGTACGGCTGGGACGACTACAAGGACGTGGACGTGCGCGGCAAGACGGTGCTGATGCTCGTCAATGATCCGGCCGTGCCGAGCCCGGACGATCCCGCCACGCTCGACTCCTCCATGTTCCGCGGCCGCGCGATGACCTACTACGGCCGCTGGACCTACAAGTACGAGATCGCCACCGAGCGGGGCGCCGCCGCCGTGCTGGTGATCCACGAGGACGGCCCCGCCGGCTATCCGTGGGAAGTGGTCCGCGGCGGCTGGGGCGGCGGCGAGCGCATGGAGACGCGCCCGGCTGACGGCAACGCCGGCCGCGTGGCGGTAGAAGGGTGGATCACCGCACCCAAGGCGCGCGAGCTCCTGGCCGCCGCCGGCCGCGACTTCGACGCCCTCAAGGCCGCGGCCGCGCGGAGCGACTTCCGGCCCGTGACGCTTCCTGCCACGGCGGCCTTCACCATCGGGCAGCAGTTCCGCGACGTGCGGTCGAAGAACGTGGTGGGCATCCTGCCCGGCAGCGATCCCGCGCTCCGCGACGAGTACGTGGTCTACACCGCCCACTGGGACCACTTCGGCATCGGCGAGGCGGTGGACGGCGACTCGATCTACAACGGCGCCCGCGACAACGCCTCGGGCACGGCGGGCCTGATCGAGCTCGCCCGCGTCTTCTCCGCCGCGGGTGCCCCGGCCCGTTCCGTGGTGTTCCTCGCCGTGACCGCGGAGGAGCAGGGGCTCCTCGGCGCCAAGTGGTACGCCGCCAATCCCCTCTACCCCCTCGAGAAGACCCTCGCCAACATCAACGTGGACGTCCTCAACGCCTGGGGACCCACCGTGGACGTCGTGGTGATCGGCCTCGGCAATTCCACCCTCGACGACATCCTCGCCGACGAGGCCGAGGGACTCGATCGTGCCCTGGTGCCCGACGCCGAGCCGGAGAAGGGCTTCTTCTACCGCTCCGACCACTTCGAGTTCGCCAAGAAGGGGGTGCCCGCGCTCTACCTCGACGAGGGCGACGAGTACCTGAACAAGCCGGAGGGCTTCGGGCAGCAGCGGCGCGATGAGTGGACCGCGTCCATCTACCACAAGCCGTCCGACGAAGTGGATCCGGCCTGGGACATGTCGGGGGCGATCGCCGACCTGCGCCTCTTGTACGCCGTGGGGCGCCGCGTGGCCCAGGACGACACCTGGCCCGAGTGGAAGGATGGCACCGAGTTCAAGGCGGTGCGCGAAGCTTCGCTGGGCAGGGGAACGCCATGAAGTCGGCAGGTCCGCAGGCCATCGACCATTGAGCATCGACCATCAACCTGCGACCACACGTGACCGCAACCCCTGAAACGGCCAGCACCCGCCCACCTTCTGCCTGGGCCACCATCAAGGAGTCGCTCAGGGGCTCCGAGCAGGACTTCACCGAGGGCTCGATCGGCCGGGCCGTGGTGCTGCTCGCCATTCCCATGGTGCTCGAGATGTTCCTCGAGTCGGTGTTCGCCCTCGTGGACATCTACTTCGTGTCGCACCTCGGCGCCGACGCGGTCACCGCGGTCGGCCTCACCGAAGCGTTGCTCGCGCTGGTCTATGCGCTGGCCATGGGCCTCTCCATCGCCGTGACCGCGATGGTGGCCCGTCGCTGGGGGGAGAAGGACCATGAGGGTGCCTCGCACGCCGCCGCCCAGGCGCTCATGCTGGGCGGCGGCGTGGCCGTGGTCCTGGGCGTCACCGGCTTCCTCTTCGCCGAGCAGCTGCTCAGGCTGATGGGGGCCTCGCCCGACGTGGTGCGTATCGGGATCGGGTACACCCGCATCATGCTCGGCGGCGAGGTCACCATCATCCTGCTCTTCCTGCTTAACGCGGCGTTCCGCGGGGCAGGGGATCCGGTGATCGCCATGCGGGTGCTCTGGATCGCGAACGCGATCAACATCGTGCTCGACCCGCTGCTGATCCGGGGCTACGGACCGTTCCCCGAGATGGGCGTCACCGGTGCGGCCGTGGCCACCACCATCGGGCGCGGCATCGGAGTGCTGCTGGCCGTGCGCGCCATCGTGACCCCCGGCAACCGGCTGCTGGTCACCCGACGGCACTTCCACTGGGATCCCGAGGTGCTGGGCGGCGTGCTCAAGCTGGCGCGCACGGCCACGCTGCAGTTCCTGGTCGGCACCGCCTCGTGGATCGGGTTGGTGCGGCTGCTCGCCACCTACGGATCGAGCGCGGTGGCCGGGTACACCGTGGCCATCCGCCTGGTGATCTTCGGCATCCTGCCGAGCTGGGGCCTGTCGAACGCCGCGGCGACCATGGTGGGACAGGCGCTGGGCGCCCGCAAGCCGGACCGCGCCGACACTTCGGTGTGGGTGGCGTCGCGCTACAACTTCGTGTTCCTCGGGACGCTGGGCGTGCTCTTCCTGCTCTTCGCCCCGGCGATCGTGGGCGTGTTCGGCGAGGATCCGGAGGTGACCCACATCGCCACCCGGGCCCTCCGGATCGTGGCGCTCGGCTTCCCGCTCTACGCCTTCGGGATGGTGATCACCCAGGCATTCAACGGCGCCGGCGACACCTGGACCCCCACCTGGCTCAACCTGGCGGTGTTCTGGGTCTTCGAGCTGCCGCTGGCGTGGGTGCTGGCGCGCCAGGTGGGGCTCGGCCCCGACGGCGCGTTCTGGGCGATCATGACCGCGTTCTCGGTGCTGGCGGGCGCCGCCGCCGTGGTGTGGCGGCTGGGCAGGTGGCGGACGCAGGAGGTCTGACGGAGAACGGAGGGTCGAGGACGGAGGACGGAGGACGGAGTGTGTGCTCCGCTATATTGCGGACGTCATTGCCGGTCGAACCTTACGAAGGATGCACCCGTGCGCACCGCAGTCCTCCGTCGTCGCTCCGTCCTCAGTCCTCGACCCTCCGTCCTCATTGCGGCGTTGGTGCTGGCCCCTGCGGCGATTGCCGCCCAGGCCCCGGAACTGACGGGTACCTGGCGCGTCGCGGCCGGGGCCGACGTGGGCTCGGGACCGCGCGAGGTGGTGATTCGGGCCGACTCGTCGGCGTCGTGGGGTCGGGAGACCGTCCGCTGGCGGCGGGTCAGCGACAAGATCTGGATCGCGATCGGCGGCGAATGGGAGATCTATGACCTGCGCCTTCGCGCCCGGGACCTCCGCCTCTCCGGCGGGGACCTGACCAAGCCGGTCACGCTGCAGCGGGTCGGTCCCCCGACACCCCGGCCCGCCAATGTGCCGGTGCCGCCGGTGCCCGACGACGGCTGAGCAGGCCAGCATGCCGCCGCTCGACCTCGCCTCGTTGCGCATCCTGCCGGGGAGCGCTCCGGGGCTGGCCAGTCGGCCCACCCGGCTGCCCGATCTCTACCGCGACAAGGACGACTACGAGGACCAGCTCAAGGAGCGCACCAAGGCCCTCCACGACCTGCAGTCGCGCCTGTACGCCGACGACCGGCATGCGGTGCTGCTGATCTTCCAGGCCATGGATGCCGCGGGCAAGGACGGCGCGATCGAGCACGTCATGCGCGGCATCAACCCGCAGGGCGTCGAGGTCCATTCCTTCAAGCAGCCCACTCGCCACGAGCTCGACCACGACTTCCTCTGGCGTTCCGCCGTGCGGCTGCCCGAGCGCGGACGGATCGGGATCTTCAATCGCTCGTATTACGAGGAGGTCCTCGTGGTGCGGGTGCATCCCGAGTACCTCGATGCCCAGCGTCTCCCGGCGCGGGCCGGCGGATTGCCCGCACTCTGGCGCGAGCGGTACCGCTCGATCGTGGAGCACGAGGCGCACCTGGCCCGCAACGGGACGGTGCTCCTCAAGTTCCACCTGCACCTCTCGCGCGAGGAGCAGCGCCAGCGGTTTCTCGAGCGGATCGACGATCCCGAGAAGAACTGGAAGTTCTCGGCCGGTGACGTCGCCGAGCGGGTGCACTGGGATGCCTACCAGGAGGCCTACGAGGAGGCGATCGCCGCCACCTCGACCGACGAGGCGCCGTGGTTCGTGATCCCGGCCGACGACAAGAAGAACGCCCGGCTGCTCATTTCCGCCACCATCGCCGATGCCCTGCAGCGGCTCGACCTGCGCTACCCGGAGGTGGATCGGGCAGAGCTGGCGCGGTTTCGGGAGCAGCTCTCCTCGGAGGGCTGAGAACAGAGGACGGAGGACGGACGACGGAGCGCCTCCTCCACCCTCCGTCCTCCGCCCTCCGCCCTCTGTTCTCCGGTGTCTAGAGCGCCAGCGTCCGCTGCATCGGCCCCGTGAGCCGGATGGCCGGCATCGGGCCGTCCTGGGTCGCCACGTGCAGCTCGCCGGCAAACCCCCGTGCCGCCAGCACCGGGTTGATCGCGGCGCGTGCGGTGTCGGGCGTGTTCGACTTCTGCGACAAGTGCGCCAGTACGATGGTCCTGAGCCCCTCGTGGAACACCTCCTCGAGCAGCCGCGCGCAGGCCGCATTGGAGAGGTGTCCGCCCACGCCGGCGATCCGCTGCTGCAGCACCACCGGGTAGCCGCTCTGCCGAAGCAGCACCGGATCGTGGTTGGCCTCGATCACCAGCGCGTGCCGTTCGCGCAGGAACCAGCGCAGCGCCTGGGTGGGGCGTCCCATGTCGGTGGCCACCGCGAGCGCCGGCCCGTCGTGGCAGCGGACGCCGAGCGCGATCGGCTCGCTGGCGTCATGGGAGGAGGGGCATCCCTCCAGCAGGAAGGGCCCCACTCGGGCCGCTGACGTCGAGGAAACCGGCTCCCAGCCACAGGGGTCGCCGCCGCGCGCCAGCGCGCGCCAGGTGCCCACCGACGAGAGGATCGGCACGTTCGCGCGGCGGGCGAGCCGGATCGCCCCGACGGCGTGGTCGGTGTGCTCGTGGGTCACGGCGATCCCCACCAGCGAGTCGCGGGGAATCCCGGCGACGTCCATCTTCCTTTCGAGTTCCCGCGCCGAGTAGCCCGCTTCCACCAGCAGGGTGGCACCCTGGTGCACGATGGCGAGGGCGTTTCCCTTGGAGCCCGAACCCAGGATGTGGAGCGTGGTCATCCGGTGACGCGCGCATGCATCGCGGCGAGGGCGGCTTCGACCCCTGCATCCACCGCCACCGACCGACGGGGCAGCACCCGCCGCGCCACCTCCACGAACTGGGCGGCGGTGATCACCTCGCCGGTGTCGCCCCAGGCGAAGGAGGCGGTGTACTTGGCTGCACGCGGTCCGCCGAACAGGTTGGCGCCGGCGCCGACGATCGCCCCGGTGGGGAGCAGCGTGCCGATCGCCGTCTTGGCATGGTCGCCGATGAGGGCGCCGAGCATGGTGCGGCCGGTGTCGATCCGGGTGCCGGCCGGTTCGAGCCGCACCGGCCCGTAGGTGTTCTTGAGGTTCGAGGTGATGGTGCCGGCGCCGAGGTTGACCCAGGCGCCCACCACGGAGTGTCCCACGAAGCCGTCGTGGCTCTTGTTCGCGCGTCCGGTGAACACCGTGGTGGAGATCTCGCCGTGCAACCGGCAGTCGGGACCGGCGCTGACGTGGCGGAGCACGCCGCCATGCACGGCCGTGCCGCTCCGCAGCCAGATCGGCCCTTCCAGGCGGCTGCCGCTCCGCACCACCACGCCGCGCTCGAGGATCACCGCGCCCTTGCGGACGTCGAGCACCGCGCCGGGCTCCACCTCGGCGCCGTGCAGCGCCGCGGCGCCGGCGTTGCCCAGCACGATCACGCCCGCGGGGATCGGGTCGCTGCCGCGGTCGAGGTCGGCCAGGGTGTCGCCGAAGAGCAGCTGTTCGAGCGCGGTCACCAGGTCCCATGCGCCGGCGAGTGGCAGGCCGTCCACCACCACGCCGTCGCCGCGGTCGTGCGGACCCTGCCAGCGCTCACCGGGATCGAGGCGCCAGGCCACGGTGCGGCCCTCGTGGAGCAGGCGCCGGGCGGCGCCGGTGGCACGCATCGGCAGCTTGGGCGCGAAGGTGGCGTCGGCGACCCACGCCGGCCCCACCACCGTCCCGGCGGACACCACCGGGGTGCTGCCAGGCAGCGCGGGGCCGGCCGCGTGGACGGCCAGGGTGCCCTGTGCCCGGGTGCCACCGAGCGCCCGGGCCCAGCGTTCGGCCATGGTCCACGCCCCGACGCGGAGGTCGGCCAGCGGGCCGGCGACGGCGAACGGGGCCCACGCGGGGCCCGGTCGGTCGGGTTCGAGCAGGTACAGTGCGGTCATCTCACTCCAGGTCGCGCACCTCGGGCGGCAGTGCGTCGAGGGTTTGCTTGAGGTCGGGTGCCCGCTTCCGGTCGATCACCAGGGTGCGGTGATTGGCGTGCACCACCACCAGGTCGTGCACCCCGGAAAGCACCATCGGCGGGCCGTCGTTCCATACGATGCAGTCACTGCAATCGACCAGCGACACCGGGCCGTGGGTCACGTTGCCGCGCCGGTCGCGCGGCCGCACGCGCGCCAGTGCCTCCCAGGTGCCGATGTCGTCCCAGGGAAAGTCGCCGGCCACCACCGCCACGGCCGTGCTCCGCTCGAACACGCCCACGTCGATCGACACGCTGCGCACGTCGCGGAAGAATCCGGCCACGTCCCCCGCGTCGAGCCGGGGAAGGTAGGGTGCGATCTCCGGCGTGTGGGCCAACACCTCGCGGCGGAGGTCACCGGCGCACCAGGCAAAGAGCCCGCTGTTCCAGAGGGCGCCTTCAGCCATGAGGTCGAGCGCCACCGCGGCGGTGGGCTTCTCCACGAACCGTTCCACCGCGCGGGCCGCGGAATCGAGCTGCGCCCCGGGCACGATGTACCCGAACCCCGTCTCCGGCCGCGAGGGCACCATGCCGACCGTCACGAGGCGGCGATGGCGGCAGGCGGTGTCGAGCGCCGAGGCGGCGGTGGCCACGAACGCCGAGGCATCGCGCACCGCCCAGTCGGCGTGCATCGAGACCAGCGAGGCCTCGGGGTCTCGCTGGGCGGCGGCCAGGGTGGCCCACACCAGGGCGGGACCGGTGCCTGCGGCGCGCGGCTCCACCAGGTAGTTCTCGCGGGGGACCGGCAGGCGTTCCGCCAGCTTGGCGGCCAGGTGGGCCCCGGCCACCACCAGGATGCGTTCCGGCGGGATGAAGCCCGTGAGCCGGTCAATGGCGTCTTCCGCGGAGGAGCGCGTGCCGGTGAGCTTGAGCAGTTGCTTGGGTGCGGAGGGCGACGACAGCGGCCAGAATCGGGTGCCCGATCCGCCGGCCAGCAGGATCCCCCACTGCATCAGACCAGCTCCGCGATCGCCGGCCCCTGGAGGCGGAGGTCGTGCAGCAACTGGCCCACGTCGCCATGCTCGGCGGCCAGCACCAGGATGGTGGTGCCGCTGCCGAAGCGCTCCAGCACGGCCACGCCATGCGGGGCGTCGAACACCAGTTGGCGCGGCTGTCCGGTGCGGAGTGCCTCGCCGAGGCCCGCCAGGGTGCGCAGCGCGGTGGCCGCGAGGGCCGCCACCGCCTCGGCCTCGATCCCTCCCGGGAGGACCGCGTCAATGACCAGCCCCTCGTCGCTCATGACCATCGCCCCGGCGGCATCCGGGCGGTCGGCCATGGCGTGGAGCTGGTGGCGGAGGGGCGAGAGCACGGCGACTCCGGGGCGGGGGTGGGGACCGCGCGAAGCTAGGCGCCGGACGAGGCCGAAGTCAAGCAATGACGGCGGGTTGCCGCGTTCCGACGACCGGTCTAACCTTCCCTGATGCCGTCCTCCCGCCTGCTCGCCGCCCTCGCCCTGATCGCCACCGCCGCCTGCGCCGACGACCAGCTCCCCGACGCCGTGTTCGACAACACCGAGGACAGCTTCGTCCTCGGCTCGCTGACCAGCACCCCTGTCGCGGTGCCCTCGGCGTTCTCGGTGCTCGATGACGCTGTGGTGCGCACCGACCAGACCGCCTCGTTCGACTTCGCCTACGTGCGCGTGGGCTCGCGTTCGCTGCTGGTCCCGCTCGACGCGCTCGGGCTGGGCGGCCGGTCGGCCAATCCCGGCCTGCTCCGGAGCACGCAGCTCTTCGAGAACATCACCGACCCGCCCGCCGAGGGGTACGTCACCACGGATTCCCTCGAGGTCGCGGTGGGCGACGTGCTCGTCGCGCGCTCGCGGCTCTGCTCGTTCCTCGGCGTGCCGCAGTACGCCAAGCTGCAGGTGACGGCCATTGACCCCGCGGCCGAGACCCTCACCTTCCGCGCCATCACCAACGTCAACTGCGGATATCGTTCGCTCGCTCCCGGCCTGCCGTCGGACTGAGGCGTCATGCTCGACTTGCGCCGCATCCGGCAGGACCCTGAACAGGCTCGCCGCGACCTCCTGCGTCGCCGCGACGCGGAGGCGCTGGCCCAGTTCGATCGCGTGCTGGAGCTCGATGCCGAGTGGCGCGCCCTGCTGGGCCGGGTGGAGCAGCTGCGCGCCGAGCGCAACAGTGCCTCGCGCGAGTTCGGCAATCGCAAGCAGGCGGGCGAGGACGTCAGCGCGCTCCAGGCCGGGCTGGCGGAGCGCGCCGCCACGCTGAAGGACCTGGAGGAGGACCTCCGCGAGTTCGAGGCGCTGGTGGAGTCGCACCTGCTCACGATTCCCAACACGGTGCGAGCCGACGTGCCCGACGGCGGGGCCGATGCCAACCTCGAGCTGCGCCGGTGGGGCACCGTGCGGTCGTTCCCGTTCGCGCCCAAGCCGCACTGGGAGATCGGGGCGGCGCTGGGATTGTTCGACCTGGCGCGCGGCACCAAGCTCTCGGGCGCAGGCTTCCCGCTGTTCACGGGGCCGGGCGCGCGGCTGGTGCGCGGCCTCGCGTCGTTCCTGCTCGACCTGCACACCCGGGAGCATGGCTACACCGAGGTGCAGCCACCGTACCTGGTCTCCGCCGCGACCGCGCGGGGCACCGGCCAGCTGCCCAAGTTCCAGGACGACCTCTACCGCACCGATCGCGACGAGCTCTACCTGCTCCCCACGTCGGAAGTGCCGCTCACCAACATCCACGCCGGCGAGATCCTGTCGGCGGCGGACCTGCCGGTCGCACTCACGGCGTATACGCCGTGCTTCCGGCGCGAGGCGGGGGCCCACGGACGCGACACGCGCGGCCTGATTCGCGTGCACCAGTTCGACAAGGTGGAGCTGGTGCGCATCTGCCATCCGGCGGAGAGTGACCGCGAGCTGGAGGCGATGACCGCCCACGCGGAGACGGCGCTCCGCCTGCTCGAGGTGCCGCACCGGGTGATCGTGCTCGCAGCCGGCGACACCGGGTTCTCCTCGGCACGCACCCACGACCTCGAGGTGTGGGCACCCGGCGTGGACACCTGGCTGGAGGTGTCGAGCGCCAGCACCTGCACCGACTTCCAGGCCCGTCGCGCCAACATCCGCTTCCGGCCCGAACCGGGCGCCAAGCCGGAGTTCGTGCACACGCTCAACGCCTCCGGCGTGGCGTTCCCGCGCACCATCATCGCCCTGCTCGAGAACGGGCAGCAGGCGGATGGCAGCGTGGTGCTGCCGGAGGCCCTGGCGCCCTATGTCGGCACCGACCGCCTCGTCCCCGCGTCGTAGCGAAGGGGTCCGGCGCTTCGCGCCGGCGGTGGCGTTGCTGCTGGTGGCCGTGCTGGTGGCGCTGGCGCTCGCCGCCTTCCTGATCGTGGCGCGCCAGTTCCGCGAGCAGGCCCGCACCGCCTCCGAGATCTACGCCATCACCTTCGCCGGACTCGGCGACCCGGATCCTGCCGCGGCCACCGACGCGCTGGTGGAGCTCGGCGTCCGGGTGCGCGGGCTCGGCATCCCGGCCGTGGTGACCGACACCGCGGGTCGGCTGCTCACCAGCGCCAACCTCCCCTTCGACGGCGCCACCGACCCGGCGCGCGTGCTCCGGTATGCGGCCGAGCTGGATCGCGCCACGCCACCGCTCGAGATCGTCTCGCGCGGGGTGCTGGTGGGACGAGTCCACTTCGGGCCGGTGCCGGTGAGCGGCTTGCTGCGCACCCTCGCCGTGCTGCAGGGGTGCACCATCGTGGTGATGGTGGTGGTGGCCCTGGTGGCGTATCGCTCCCAGACGAGGGCCCGGCGCGACCGCCTGTGGGTGGCGATGGCCCGCGAGGCGGCGCACCAGATGGGCACGCCGCTCACCTCGCTGCAGGGATGGATCGAGCAGCTCCGCGGCGGCACGATGCCGGCGCCGCGACTCGCCGAGCATCTCGACGCGGATGCCGACCGCTTGCAGCGCGTGGCACAACGCTTCGAGCGGATCGGCAATCCGGCGCGGCGCGATCCGGTCGCCCTGGGCGCGCTCGCGGAGAAGGTGGCGGGCTACTATCGCTCGCGGCTGCCCCGGCACGCCAACGCCATCTCGGTGAGCGTCGAGGCGCCACGCGCCGGCCCCGTGGTGCACGGCGACCCCGTGCTGCTGGAGTGGGCGCTCGAGGCGCTCATCAAGAACGCCGCCGACGCCCTGCAGGGCCGCGGTGGCGCGATCGTCATCGCCGCCGAGGCGGTGGATGGCGAGGCCCTGGTGCGCGTCAGCGACGACGGACCCGGGGTGCCGCGCGAGATTCGCCGCACGCTGTTCGAGCCCGGGGTCACCACCAAGCGCGGCGGCTGGGGGATCGGCCTCGCCCTGGTGCGACGGGTCGTGGAGGATGGCCACGGCGGCACCCTCTCGCTGGAACCCTCCGAGGTGGGCACCACGTTCCTGATGCGCTTCCCGATCGCGACGGCCACGTGACCGGTCCCGACACCCTCCTGCGCGGCCTCAACGAGGCCCAGCACCAGGCCGCCTCGCACGTGCACGGCCCGATCCTGGTGCTGGCCGGTGCCGGTTCGGGCAAGACGCGGGTGCTCACCGCCCGCATTGCCCACCTGATCGAGACCCACGGCGTGGCGCCCGAGCGGATCCTCGCGGTGACCTTCACCAACAAGGCCGCCGGGGAGATGAAGCAGCGGATCGGTGCCCTGTTGCACCGCGACCCCGCCGGGCTCTGGATCGGGACCTTCCACTCGCTGTCGGCCCGGCTGCTGCGGCGCGAGGCCGAGCGGATCGGCTTCTCGCGGGCGTTCACCATCTACGACCAGGACGACTCGCTCTCGCTCGTGAAGCGATTGCTGGAGGAGCGGGGACACCCCCTCAAGCTCTATCCGCCGCGGGCGGTGCAGGCGGTGATCTCCGGCGCCAAGAACCGGATGCAGTCGGCCGGCGACCTGGAGCGCTCGGCGCCGGGCGACCAGCTGGTGCGGGTCGCCGCCGACGTGTACGTGGCCATGCAGCAGGCGCTGCGCACCGCGAATGCGATGGACTTCGACGACCTGATGCTCCACCCGCTGGCGCTCTTCCGGGAACACCCCGACGTGCTCGCCCGCTGGCAGCGGCGCTTCGATTTCCTGCTGGTGGACGAGTTCCAGGACACCAACCGGGCCCAGTACCAGCTGATCCGCCTCCTCGGCGCGGGCCACCACAACGTCTTCGCCGTGGGCGACGACGACCAGTCCATCTACGGCTGGCGCGGCGCCGACGTGGGCAACATGGCGGCGCTGCAGCGCGACTTCGGCACCGCGCGGCTGGTGCGCCTGGAGGAGAACTACCGCTCCACCCGCCCGATCCTCGACGCCGCCAATGCCGTCATCGCCCGCAACACCGGTCGGCTCGGCAAGACGCTCCGCACCGTGCGGCCGGGCGGCGTGCCGGTGGTGGTGCTGGCCGCGGCCGACGAGCGCGACGAGGCCGAGTGGGTGGCCCGCGAGCTGACCGCGAGGGAGCGCGGCGGCGTCGCCTGGCACGGCATGGCGATCCTGTATCGCACCAACGCGCAGTCGCGCGCCCTGGAGGACGCCATGCGGCGCGCGGGGGTGCCGTATCGCCTGGTCGGCGCGGTGTCGTTCTATGACCGCCGCGAGGTGAAGGACCTCCTCGCCTACCTGCGGCTCGTGGCCAACCCCAGCGACGACGAGGCCTTCCTCCGGGCCATCGGCGTGCCGCGGCGCGGCATCGGTGACGCCTCCCTCGCCGAGCTGGTGGCCCAGGCCCGCACCTGGCAGATGCCGCTCCTGGCCGCCGCGGCGCGCGCCGGGACGCTGTCCGCGCTGCGCCCCAACGTCCGGGCGGCCTTCGAGGGATTTGCCGAGCTGCTCCAGCGCACCCAGGACCGGAGCGGCCACGCCGCACCTGCCACGGTGATGGACGATCTCATTGCGGCCCTCGACTACGAGGGGATGCTCGCCGCCGAGGGTCCCGAGGGGATCGAGCGCTGGGAGAACGTCCGCGAACTGGTGGCCAGTGCAGCGGAATGGTCCGAGGTGGTCACCGTCGCGGACGACGAGCCCGGCACGCCGCTGCAGCGCTTCCTCGCGGAAGCCGCGCTGCTCTCGGCGGTGGACACCACCGAGGGGCGCGACGACGGCGTCACCATGATGACGCTGCACACCGCCAAGGGACTCGAATGGCCGGTGGTGGTGATCACCGGCGTGGAGGACGGCCTCTTCCCGCTGGCGCGGGCCCTCGAGACCTCCGAGGGACTCGAGGAGGAACGCCGGCTCTGCTACGTCGGCATCACCCGCGCGCGGGACGCGCTGTACCTCACCTGGACCCGCTCGCGGCGACGGGGCGGGGAGCTGCGGCCCGGGGCACCATCGCGTTTCCTGCGCGAGATTCCGGCCGACCTGGTCGAGGAACGCCGCACCTCGTTCGTGGGTGGCGCGTACCAGGGCTTCGGCGGGCGGCAGCAGGGGTGGCGGGAGACGCGGCGGGGCCCGCGACCGGGTGCCCGGCCGGGAGGAGGGGTGCGGGAGGCGGCGGTCAGCGCGCACGACGCGCGCCTCGCAAGCGACGAGAACCAGGACGCACCCCGCTACGTCAAGGGCGAGCGGATCCGGCACCGCCGCTTCGGGTCGGGCGCGATCCTCGGGCTGAGCGGGGCGGGCAAGGACCTCAAGGTGAGCGTGGCATTCGACGATCCCGAGATCGGGACCAAGCAACTGCTGGTGGCCTTTGCCGGCCTCGAGCGCGATTGGGAGGGTGCGTGAAGCTGAGCGTGGAACAGGTGCGGCACGTGGCGCAGCTCGCCGAACTGGCGGTGGACGATGCCCAGGCGGAGCGGCTGACGCGCGAACTCGAGGGGATCGTCACCTTCGTGCAGGCGCTGGCGGAACTGGAGGACGACGTGTCCGCGCACGCGGTGGTCGTGGGCCCCGCCGAGGTGCGCCTCCGCGACGACGTGGTGCAGCCGATCCCGATGGCGCACGGTCCCGAGCGGATCGCCCCGGCCTTCGTGGACGGCTTCTTCGTGGTGCCGAAGCTCGGCGGACTGGCGGAGGAATGAGCCTCGAGACCCTCGTGGCCGAAACCGCACGCCGGCTCACGGCCGCGTCGCCACTCAATGCGGTGCTCGCCTGGTCCGAGGAGGCGCTCCGCGAGGAGGCACGTCGCGTCGCCCCCGCGCCGGACGGCCTCCTCGCCGGGATGGCGATCGGGATCAAGGACAACATCGTGACCACCACGATGCCCACCACCTGTGCCTCGCGGATCCTCGAGGGCTACCGCTCGCCGTTTGACGCAACAGTGGTGGAGCGGATCCGGGCGGCCGGGGGACTGCCGGCCTGCAAGACCAACCTGGACGAATTCGCGATGGGGTCGTCCACCGAGCACTCCGCGTACGGGCGCGTCCGGCATCCCACGCATCCCGACCGCGTCCCCGGCGGGTCGAGCGGCGGCTCGGCGGCGCTGGTGGCCTCGGGCGCGGTGCGCGCGGCGCTGGGATCGGAGACCGGCGGCTCGGTCCGGCAGCCGGCGTCCTTCTGCGGCGTCACCGGCATCAAGCCCACGTACGGCCGGGTGTCGCGCTTCGGGCTGGTGGCCTTCGGTTCCTCCCTCGATTGCGTCTCCACCTTCGGGGCCACCGTGGATGATGCGGCCCGACTGCTCGGCGCGATCGCCGGTCCCGATCCGCGCGACGCCACCACGGTGCAGACGCAGTCCATCGACCTCTCGCCGCCCGGCCCCGATCTCCGGGGCACCGTGATCGGCGTCCCCGCGGAGTACTTCCCGGCCGACCTCGATGCCGGGGTGCGCGCCGCGTGCGATCGCGCCCTCGACAGCTTGCGCCAGCTCGGGGCGGAGGTGCGCTCGGTGTCGCTCCCGCACACGCGCTACGCGGTGCCCACGTACTACATCGTCAACCCGGCGGAGGCGGCCGCCAACCTGGCACGCTTCGACGGGGTGCGCTACGGCGTGCGGGAGGTGGGCGACGAGGGCGACGTGCGCGCGCTCTACCGCGCCACGCGCGGCCGGGGCTTCGGCGCCGAAGTCCAGCGCCGCATCCTGGTGGGCACCTTCGTGCTGAGTGCCGGCTACGCGGACCAGTATTATCTCCGCGCGCAGGTGGCGCGGCGTCGCATCATGGACGACTTCACCCGCACCTTCGCCGAGGGCGTCGACCTGTTGTTCACGCCCACCACGCCCACCACGGCCTTCGCCGCGGGCGAGAAGCTGAGCGACCCGGTGCAGATGTACCTCGCCGATGTCTTCGTGGCGCCGGCCTCGCTCGCCGGGCTGCCGGCCATGTCACTCCCGATCGCGCGGCATCGCGGACTCCCGGTCGGCGGCCAGTTGATCGCCCCGGCGTTTGCGGAGGGGCGGATGATCGCGGTGGCGAGGGCGCTCGAGGCCGCGAGCGACGCCGCGGCGGAGGTGCCCGCATGACCTGGGAAACCGTGATCGGCCTCGAGGTGCATGTCCAGCTCGGCACCCGGACGAAGATGTTCTGCGGTTGCCCCGTGTCGTACGGGGAGCCCCCCAACACGGTGGTCTGCCCGGTCTGCCTCGGGCTTCCCGGCGCACTGCCGGTCCCCAACGGCGAGGCGGTGCGGCTCGGGGCGATCGGGGCGCTGGCGCTCGGGTGCACCGTGCACCCGGTCAGCGTCTTTGCACGCAAGAACTACTTCTATCCCGACCTGCCCAAGGGCTACCAGATCTCGCAGTTCGACAAGCCGCTCGCCACCGATGGCGGGTTCGAGGTCGTGACCGCGGAGCGGGGAACCATCCGGGCCACCATCGTCCGGCTGCACCTCGAGGAGGACGCCGGCAAGTCGCTCCACGACCGGATTCCCGGCGCCACGGCGGTGGACCTCAACCGCGCCGGCACGCCGCTCGCCGAGATCGTCGGTGGCCCCGACCTGCGCTCCCCGGCCGAGGCGCGCAGCTATCTCGTCACCCTGCGGCAGTTGCTGGTGCACGCGGGCGTGAGCGAATGCTCGATGGAGAAGGGGTCGCTCCGGGTGGATGCCAACTTGTCGGTCCGGCGCCCTGGTGAACCACTGGGCGTCAAGACCGAGCTCAAGAACCTCAACTCGTTCGCCAACGTGGAGCGCGCGCTCGAATCCGAGCGCGCCCGCCAGGTGGCCCTGCTCGAATCGGGCGGGCGCGTCGAGCAGGTGACGCTGACGTTCAACGCGGCCACGGGCGAGGTCAAGCCGCTGCGGGCCAAGGAGGACGCCCACGACTACCGCTATTTCCCCGATCCCGACCTGCCGCCGCTGGTGCTGTCGCGCCAATGGATCGGGGACCGCGCCGCCGAGCTGCCGGAACTCCCGGCTGCCCGTCGGGCCCGATACGCGGCACTGGGGCTGTCCGACTACGACGCCGGCGTGCTGACGCAGGAACTGGCGGTGGCCCGCTACTTCGAGGACGTGGTGGCGGCGGGCGCCGACCCCAAGGTGGCGGCCAACTGGGTGATGGGCGAGGTGATCGCCGGCTACAACGCGGAGGGACGCTTCGCCGTGGCCCCGACCCGGCTCGCGACGCTCGCCGCCCTGGTGGCCGAAGGGGTAGTGTCCCTCCAGGCGGCCAAGCGGGTCTATGGGGAACTCGTGCTCGCCGATGCCGAGCCACGCGATGTGGCGGCGCGACTCGGGCTGATCCAGGTGCGGGACACCGGGGCGCTGGAACAGTGGGTGGACGAGGTGATCGCTGCGCACCCCGACGAGGTGGCGCGGTACCGCTCGGGCGAGGTGAAGCTCACCGGATTCTTCGTGGGTCAGGTGATGAAGCGCTCCGCCGGCAAGGCCGATCCCAAGGCGATCCAACCGATCCTGACCGCGAGGCTCAAGGCATGACCCTGCGCCCGGTGGAGTCCATTCGCGCCGACTTCCCGGTCTTCGCCGACCCGGGGCGTTCGCCGCTGCGGTTTGACGGACCCGGTGGGACGCAGGTCCCACGACAGGTGATCGCCGCCATGACGGAGTACCTCATCCATCACAACGGCAACACCCACTGGAATTCGCGCCCGTCGCGGGAAACCGACGCCATCGTGTGGTCGGCCCGGGAGCGGTTCGCCCAGTTCCTGGGCGGGGCGCCGGAGGAGGTGGTCTTCGGGGCCAACATGACCACGCTGACGATGCACCTCGCCCGCGGGCTCGGGCGGCGATGGGGTGCCGGTGACGAGATCGTGGTGACCGAGCTCGACCATCACGGCAACGTGGCGCCGTGGGAGGCGCTGGCCGCGGAACGCGGCGTGGTGCTCCGCTGGCTGCCGATGGATCCGGGCTCGGGCACCCTGCCGCTCGACGCCCTCCCGGCGCTGCTCTCGGATCGCACCCGCCTGCTGGCGATCACTGCCGCGTCCAACGCGCTGGGCACCATCCCCGACGTGGCCCACGCGGCGGCGCTCGCGCACGCCGCCGGGGCGCTGGTGATGGTGGACGGCGTGCACTACGCCCATCACCGCCTGCCGGATGTTCACGCGCTCGGGGCCGACTTCTTCGCGTGCTCGCCGTACAAGTTCCACGGCCCGCACTGCGGGGTGCTCTGGGGCCGACGCGAGCTGCTCGAACAGGTGGACACGCCCCGGCTTCGGCCGGCCCCTGCCACCGCACCCGAGCGCCTCGAGACGGGGACCGGCTCGTTCGAGGCGATCGCCGGCGCTGCCGCCGCCCTGGACTGGCTCGCGTCGCTCACCGATGCCGCGGGCCCGCTGCGCGACCGGCTGCAGGCGAGTTACCGCGAGGTGGCCCACCGCGAATCCCTGCTGCTGGCCCGGTTGTGGGCGGGGCTCGGCACGATCCCCGGGTGCACCCGGTACGGACTCGCACCCGGCGGGCCCCGCACCGGTACGGTCGCGTTCACGCTCGACGGACAGCCGGCGTCCGTGGTGGCCGACCGGCTCGCCCAGCATGACTGCGCGGTGACCCACGGCGATTTCTACGCCGCCACCGCGGCCGAACGCTGCGGAGTGGCCGGTGAGGGATGGCTCCGGGTCGGACTCGCCGCCTATCACCGTGCCGAGGACGTCGATCGTCTCCTGGCCCTTTTGGTGGGCTAGTGCAACCCCGTCCGCGGCTCGTTCGTCTATACCGGTGATGCCACCGCCGCCCTCGGACCTCGCGCCGGACGACCTGGTAGGTCGGCTCCAGGAGCACTTCCGGGGTCAGCTCGTGATGGAGCGGGAGCTCGGCGGCGGCGGAATGTCGCGGGTCTTCCTGGCCACCGACCCAGCGCTCGATCGCAGGGTGGTGATCAAGGTGCTGCACGGCACCGGTGGCGGAGTCTCGGTGGAACGGTTCCGCCGCGAGATGCAGATGGCGGCGTCACTGCAGCACCCGCACGTGGTCCCGGTGCTTGCCGCCGGCGACCTCGACGGCACGCCGTGGTACTCGATGCCGTGGATCGAGGGCCGCTCGCTCCGCGACCGGCTCACCGATGACGGTCCACTCCCGATTCGCGATGCCCTCCGGATCCTGCGGGACGTGGCCCGCGGCTTCACCTACGCCCACGGACGCGGTGTGGTGCACCGCGACATCAAGCCCGAGAACGTGCTGCTCACCGGGGATGCCGCGGTCATCATTGACTTCGGCATCGCCAAGGCGCTGATCAGCGCCCATACCACGCCGGCGGAATCCGCCGCCGGTCTCACGCGGGTCGGGTTCACGCTGGGCACGCCGACCTACATGGCGCCCGAGCAGGCCGCAGCCGATCCCGCGCTCGACCACCGCGCCGATCTCTATGCCTTCGGGGTGATGGCCTTCGAGCTGCTCGCCGGCCGTCCGCCGTTCCAGGCCACCACGTCGCAGCAGCTGCTCAAGGCCCACCTCGCCGATCCGGTCCCGCCGCTTGCCAAGTTCCGCGAGGGCGTCCCGCCTGGCCTCATTGACCTGGTGCAGCAGTGCCTGGCCAAGGCCCCGGCGGACCGGCCCGCTGACGCAGCGGCCGTGGTGGATAGGGTTGAGGCCCTCCTCGCCGGCACCAGCGGCGAGGTGCTCGCCGCCCGGAGCCGCGGCCGCTGGTACCTTGGCGCCGGGGTCGGCGTGGCAGGGATCGCCCTCGGCGCGCTGCTCCTCGGGGGACCGCGCGGCCCGGCTCCCGCCGCCGCGCGACCCGCGGCCTCGGTGGCCGTGCTCCCCTTCGTGCCGCGGGGCGATGACACCGCCTCCGCCTGGCTCGCCACGGGACTGACCGACGACGTGGCCGCGCAGCTCCTCACCCTGGGCGGGATCCAGGTCGCGCCGCGCCTCGCGGTGGAGCAGGCCGGCCGTGCCCCGCTGCCCCCCGACCAGCTCGCCGAGACGCTCGGCGTGACCACGTTGCTCGACGGCGTGGTGCGACGCGAAGGCGATGAGCTGCGCGTCATCGCGCAACTGGTCGAGGCCCGGAGCGGCGCCGTGCTCTGGACCGGCACCTATCGTGAACGGCCGGAGGAAGCGGGTTCGGTGGTGGACGAGATCGTGGGTTCGGTGCGAGGGACCCTGCTCGCCGCGCCGGACAGCGCGATCGCCTCGACGCGCGCCACGCGCGATCCCACCGCCTATGCGGACTACCTGCGGGGCAGGGCCCTGGTGGCCACGCGGGTTGACACCGCGATCGTGCAGGGGGTGCAGGCCTTCGAGCGGGCGGTGACGCGCGACTCCACCTTCGCCGAGGCCTGGGCCGCGCTGGCCGATGGCCTGCTGCTGTTGCCGCTCTACGCCGGCGTGCCCGCCGCCGACGTCAGTGACCGCGCCGATGCCGCCGTGGCGCGGGCCCTGGCGCTCGACGCGGCGCTGCCTTCCGCGTTGTACACGCGGGGCCAGGTCAAACGGGCACGGTGGGAATGGGGCGCGGCCGAGGCCGATTTCCGGCTGGCGCTGGCGCGCGCCCCCAGCGCGGAATCGGAGCAGGCGCTCGGCGAGGTGCTCCTGGTGCGGGGCGACCCGGCCGGTGCACTGGCGGCCTTCCGTCGCGCCCGCGCGCTGGCTCCTTCCGCCGCGTTGCTTGCCGCCCTGGAATCCGTGGCCGCCGCACTCGCCAGTCGCCACGCCGAGGCGCGCACGGCCATCGCGCAGGCGGTCGCAGCCGACAGCAGCAATGGCACCGTGCGCTTTCTCACCGGAACCGCATGGCTCTACCTCGATGAGTGGGACGAGGGACTGACGGCACTGCGGCGCGCCGCCGCAGTGGCACCGGAGCAGCCGCTGCTGCGCGGTGTGCTCTCCCAGGCCCTGGCGCGGCGAGGAGACACCGCGTCCGCCAGGCGACTGCGCGCCGGGTTGGAAGGCGACGCGGGGCGCGCCGGGGTGGCGGGAGGACTGGTGCACGCGCGGCTCGGCCTGGGGGATCGTGACGGCGCCCTGGCCGCCCTGGAGCGGGCGGTGGACGAACGCGATCCGCTCTTCGCCGCGGAGCCGCTCGCCACGCCACTCCTCGCCGGGCTGGCGCGCGAACCTCGCTTCATCGCCGTGCTGCGTCAGGTCGGCTTGCTGCCCGCCGCCGGGACTCCAGCCGCGCGCTGAGCGGGCACGCGGGCCAGCGGATCGTCGTGCGCGGGGCGCAGGCCGAACTGCGCATCGGCAATCGCCAGCACCCACTCCCGATCGCGGCTGCCTGCGCCGCGGAGCGCGTCGCGCCGCACCAGCTTGCTGCGCGCAATCGCCGCCTCGCCGTTGGGATCGAGGGCACGCAGCCCGCCCTCGGGATCGTTGAGCGCCTGGCGGATGTAGGCCTCGGCACGATCGAGGTGGTTGGTGATCAGCTCCTCGGTCAGCTCCCAGCGCGACTGGTCCACCGCCAGCTGCATCCCCACCTGCCACGGGCGGGAGTCGGTGAGACGGACCATCCCGCGGAACAGCCGGCGATTGGTGCGGACCGAGAAGATGGTCGGGGAGAGGATCCGTTCCAGGTGCGCATCCGCGGCGCGGTGGTCGAGCCGGATTACCTCACGGGCCGCGCGCGGCACGGCGTCGCCCAGCACCGTCTCCACCCGCGATTCCCAGTAGGTGTGCCCCATCGCCCTGGTGCTGCTGGTGACCACCAGCTGGCGCGGCACATAGTGATTGTGGGCCACCACGTCGGCCGCAAGGTGGGCGAGGTAGCCGAGCCCGAAGGCCCGCAGCGCGTCGGTGGGCGCCAGGTCGTACACCTCCCGGCCCACGTGCCAGGCGTGGCAGTGGCGATCCACCGGGGCGAACTTCTTGGCCATGGTGGTGTCGGCCGCGATGCTGCCGTACAGGAAGTCGTGGGGGTAGGCGCGCAACAGGTCGGCCACGGCGGGCACGAGCAGGGAGAGGGAGCTCAGCACCCGTTCGCCGAGCACCACGTGGGTGCCCGGGGTCCAGGCATGCAGCCACTCGGGGAAGCAGAGCATCACCACCCCGGTGATCGCCACCGCGGCGAGCAGCTTCACGCGTCGCGGTGCTCCCGCCGCCGGCGCCGAGGCGCGAGGAACCTCCCCACCTGGCTGACCACGCCGCTGCCCTCCCGGATGGTGCGCAGCGCCGTCGCCGCATCGAGGGCGGTGTCCTCCACTTCCTCCTGCATCACCTCGAGGAGGGCATCGAGGTCGGCCAGCCGCCGCGCGGCCCGGCGCGTGGTCCGCCGCACCCCCACCCGCAGCTCCTGCGAGGTCGCCACCAGCTCCTGCACCTCGCCGCGAGCCGTCTCGACCAGGTCCGCGCCCGCGTCGCCGAAGCGGTTGAGGGCGTTGAGCATGGGGCCGAGCTCGTGCCGCAGCTCGGCCAGCTCGTGCGTGAGACCCTTGGAGGCCTGCTGCACCTCGCGAAACACCATGGCGGCGGCCAGGGTGATCCCCACCACGCAGAGTGCGATCAACAGCAGCGAGATCGCCACGGTCGGTCCAACCCATCCGGCCATTCGATCCTCCCGATCCGGTTCAGGACGAATTCTAAGCCCGGACGGCCGATCGTGGCTTGCGGCGACCCTGCCGCCAAGGGAACTTTGACCGATGCCCCCACGCTTCGTCGTCACCGGTGGCCGGTCCCTGGGCGGCACCATCCGCCCCGCCGGCAACAAGAACGCCGCACTCCCCGTCATCGCCTCCACCATCCTCGCCACCGCGCCGGTGGAGATTCGCAACGTGCCGCGGATCCGCGACGTGGAGACGCTGCTCGAGCTGCTCGCGTTCCTCGGTGCGGCCGTGACGTGGCGCGAGGACGGCACCCTCGTGATTGACCCGGCCAACCTCCAGCCTCGTCCCCTCGACCCGGAGCTCTGCACCAGGATCCGCGCCTCGATCCTGCTGGCCGGCCCGCTGCTGGCGCGGTTCGGCAAGGTGGTGCTCCCGCCGCCCGGCGGGGACGTGATCGGGCGGCGCCGAGTGGACACCCACTTCCTGGCCCTCGAGCGCCTCGGCGCCGAGGTCCTGGTGGGGGATCGCTACGAGATCAGCGCCCGGCGTCTCCATGGGGCCGACATCTTCCTCGACGAACCGAGCGTCACCGGCACCGAGAACGCCCTGATGGCGGCGGTCTCGGCGGAAGGGCGCACCATCCTGCGCAACGCCGCGTCGGAGCCGCACGTGCAGGACACCGCCCGCGCCCTGGTGTCCATGGGCGCACGCATCGAGGGGATCGGCTCCAACACCTACGAGATCGAGGGCGGCCATCCGCTCGGCGGCGCGTCGGTGGCGATCGGGGCCGACCACATCGAGGTGGCGTCCTTCATCGGCTTGGCGGCGGTCACCAACTCGGCGATCACCATTGACGGCGTCCGCGCCGAGGACCTCCGCAGCACGCTCCTCGGCTTCGATCGCCTCGGCATCCGGCCGCGAGTGGACGGGCCACGGCTGGTGATTGACGCCGGCCAGGAGCGTCAGGTCCGCCCCGATCTCGGCGGCCATGTGCCGAAACTCGAGGACGGCCCCTGGCCCGCATTCCCCGCCGACGCCATGTCGATCGCCCTCGTGGCGGCCACCCAGTGCGAGGGCATGGTGCTGATCCACGAGAAGATGTTCGAGTCACGCCTCTTCTTCGTGGACAAGCTGATCGGCATGGGCGCCCGCATCGTGCTCTGCGACCCGCATCGTGCCGTCGTGAGTGGCCGGTCCCTCCTGCATGGCGGCCGCGTCGAGTCCCCCGACATCCGGGCGGGGATGGCGATGCTGATCGCGGCACTCGCCGCCGAGGGGCAGAGCACCATCGAGAACATCGGCCAGATCGAGCGCGGGTACCAGCAAATTGATACCCGGCTTCGGGCACTCGGCGCGGAGATCCAGCGGCTCGATGGCTGACGAAGTCCGCCTGCCGGGCGACTTCCCCCTGTGGACCCTCCCCGATTGGTCGCAGCGATTCGGGGTGCGGGTCGGCATCACGGGGCGCGCCACGAGCGACGGCGAGCCGGTGGACCTCGGCCTCTGGGGCCAGCAGCCTGTCGGCACGGCCATGGCCGCGTGGCAGCGGTTTCTCGGGCTGTTTCCCGAGTTCGACTCCCAGGTGCTCGGGCACCAGGTACACGGCGCGGTGGTCGCCGTCCACCACCACGGGGCAGGGTGGTGCCACTTCGCCGGGGTGGATGGCCACGTGACGGCGCGACCCGGCGTCCTGCTCCTCGTCACCGTGGCCGACTGCGTCCCGATCTATCTCGTCGCACCCCGACACGGCGCGATCGGGCTGCTCCACGCCGGGTGGAGGGGGGCAGCCGCGGGCATTCTCGAGCGCGGGGTGGAGCGGATGTGCTCGATCTCTCGTGCCACGCCAGGTGACATCGTAATGCATTGTGGGGTAGCGATTTCAGGTCCATGCTATGAAGTGGGACATGAGGTCATGGCCGGCCTCGGTGTCCCGGCGCGCGGGGAGGGGCCGTGGCACCTCGACCTCCGCGCCGCGCTGGCGGAGCGGGCGAGTGGGCTCGGGATCGCGGAGGTCACGCTGAGCGGGCATTGCACGGCCCGCGAGGCAGGGCACTTCCATTCGCATCGCCGCAGCGGCGGACGCGACGGCCGCCAGGTCGCCTGGCTCGGCATTCCGCCAGCAAATTCCGACTAACCGAGTTGCATTGCACCTGCAACGGCGATACTCTGGGGCGAAGTCACTACACCGATTGAGTCTCGTTCTCAACGTCAATGTCGCGAAGGGATCAACTGCCGTGATCGCGCGCTGTTTCCGTTCTCTCCTCCTGTCCGTGCTGGCCACCGCTCCCCTGGTCGCCCAGGGTCGGACCCTCACCGTGTATTCCTCCCGCTCCCACTACGGCGCCGAATCGGTGTTCGAGGAGTTCACCCGTCAGACCGGGATCAAGGTCGAGTTCTTCAGCGGCAACAACAACGAGGTGCTCGAGCGCCTGCGCGCCGAGGGGAGCCGGTCGCCGGCGGATGTCTTCCTCGCCGTGGATGCGGGCAACCTCTGGCACGCGGCACAACTGGGCCTGCTGCAGCCGGTCCGTTCGGCCGTCCTCGAGCGCAACATCCCCGCCCACCTCCGGGACCCGGAGGGGCAGTGGTTCGCCATCGCCGTGCGGGCCCGCACCATCGTCTATTCCACCGAGCGCGTCCGTCCGACTGACCTCGGCACCTACGCCGGCCTGGCCGATCCGAAGTGGCGGGGACGCCTCTGCCTCCGATCGTCCTCGGCCGTGTACAACCAGTCGCTGGTGGCCTCGTTCATCGCCGGCCGGGGCGAGCCGGCCACGGAGCAGATGCTCCGCGGGTGGATGGCCAATGCGCCCACGATCCTCGCCAGCGACACCCCCGTGCTGCAGGCGATCGCGGCGGGGCAGTGCGACGTCGGCATCACCAATCACTACTATCTCGCCCGACTGAAGCAGCAGCAGCCCGACCTTCCGGTGGCGGCCTTCTGGGCGGATCAGGGCACCGGCGGGACCCACGTCAACATCTCCGGGGCTGGTGTCACCCGCCACACGCGTCACCGCGCCGAGGCGGTCCGGTTCCTGGAGTTCCTCAGCACCCCGGACGCGCAGACCAGGCTGGCCGCGGGATCGTTCGAGTTCCCCGCCAACCCCGCGGCCACCGCCCCGGCCCTCGCTGCGGCGATGGGACAGTTTGCGCCCCAGACGATCGGCGTCGCGGCAGCCGGGGTGCACCAGGCAGCGGCGGTGCGGCTGATGGATCGGGTCGGATACCGCTGACCCGCCGGGTGCGGTGATGCGGACGGTCGGTTGGCTCCGAGTCGCGGCCGTGGGCGTCGCGGCGCTGATTCTGGCGCCGGTCGCGTTGGTGGCGTGGTCGGGCCTCGCCCCCCGTGGCGACGTCTGGGCGCACCTCCTCGAGACCCGACTCCCGACGCTGCTGTGGAACACGGCACGACTCGCGCTGGGCGTGGGAGTCGGCGCCGGCGTGCTTGGGGTCGGCTTGGCGTGGCTCGTCTCGGTGTACCGGTTTCCCGGCCGCGACCTCATGACCTGGATGCTGTTGCTGCCGCTGGCGATGCCGGCCTACGTCACCGGCTTCGTGGCCGTGGCCACCCTCGATGCGTCGGGCCCGGTGGTCGGCTGGCTGCGCGAGATCGGCTATCAGGGCCCGGTCCCGCCGATCCGTTCCTGGGGCGGGGTGGTCGTCGCGATGTCGCTCGCGTTCTACCCCTATGTGTACCTCCTCGCGCGGGTCGCCTTCAGCGAACGCGCCGTGTCGCTGGTCGAGGCGGCGCGCTCCCTCGGGCAGGGCACGCGAACCGCCTTCTTCCGGCTCTCCCTCCCCTTGGCGCGACCGGCCATCGCGGCCGGACTGGCGCTCGCGCTGATGGAGACGCTCGGGGATTTCGGGACCGTCTCCGTCTTCGGCTACGACGCCATCACCACCGCGATCTACCGCGTCTGGTTCGGCATGTTCGATCGGGTGGCGGCAGGCCAGCTCAGCCTGGCGCTCACGGTGTGCGCCATCGCGCTGATCTGGATCGAGCGACGGAGCAGGGCGTCGCGCCACTACGGGGCCACGGCGGGGCGCCCGCTCCCGCTGCTCCCGCTGCGTGGGGGGCGCGGGCTCGTGGCCATCGGGGGATGCGTGGCGGTGCTGATGGCCGCGCTGGGATTGCCTGTGGCGGTGCTGGTGCAGTGGTCCGTGCGCGCGATCCGCACCGGCGCCGTCGCGCCGGACTACCCGGCCCTGCTGGGCAACACCGCCCTCGTGGCGGCCGTGGCGATGCTGATCGTCGTGCTGGCGGGCCTGGTCCTGGTGCTCGCGCGGCGGCATGATCCCCGCCGCTGGGTCCGCCGTCTCGGTGGCGTGGCCGTGCTGGGATATGCCATGCCCGGGTCGGTGGTGGCTGTGGGCGTCCTCCTGCTGCTCGAGCGAGCCGATCGCGCGATCGCCGCGGTCGTCGTGGCGATCACGGGGAACCTGCCGCCCATCTTCGCGATGGCGTCGCTCGCCGGGTTGATGGTTGCCTATGTGGTGCGGTTCAGCGCGATCGCCCGCCAGGCGCTGCAGTCGGGGCTGGACCGCATTCCGGTGGCGCTCGATGAGGCGGCCCGCTCGCTCGGGGCCGGGCCGGGACGGACGATGCTGCGGATTCAGCTCCCGTTGCTGCGGCGCTCGCTGGTGGCGGCGGCGCTCCTGGTGGGTGTCGAGGTGCTCAAGGAAATGCCGATGACGATGTTGATCCGCCCACTCGGGTTCGAGACCCTCGCGGTGGAGGTGTGGCTCCGTACCACCGAAGCCATGTGGCTCGAGGCCGCGGTGCCATCCCTGGCCATCGTCGCCACGGGACTGGTGCTGCTCGGCCTGGTGCATCGTGTCGGGCATCGCGGATTGGAGGGCGGCGCGTGAGCGGCATGATCACGATTGCCGGCGTGAGCCTCACCCACCCCGGCGCCGCGCGACCAGCGGTGGACGACGTCTCCCTCGTGGTGGCCGAGGGAGAACTGCTGGCCCTCCTCGGCCCCTCGGGGGCGGGGAAGACGACCCTGCTGCGGATGATCGCCGGGTTCGACACGCCATCGGCGGGCGCGATCACCGTGGGCGGCACGCTGGTCAGCGGCCCCGGCATCAAGGTGCCGCCGGAGCGGCGCGGACTCGGGTTCGTCTTCCAGCACGGCGCCCTGTTCCCGCACCTCACCGTGCGCCAGAACATTGCCTTCGGGCTGCGTCACCTCGCCCCGGGCGAGCGGGCGCGCCGCATCGAGGAGGTGGCCCGACTCGCTGCCCTCGAAGGGCTGCTGGACCGCCACGAGCACCAGCTCTCGGGGGGAGAACGGCAGCGAGCCGCCCTGGCGCGTGCGCTGGCCCGCGGCTGCGCGGCGGTGCTCCTCGACGAGCCGCTCTCCAGCGTGGATCGCCCCCTCCGGATGGGAATCGGCGCCGAGCTCCGCGCCATCCTCCGGAGCGTGGGAGCCACCGCCATCCTGGTGACCCATGACCAGGAGGAGGCCCTGGGGCTGGCCGACCGGGTGGCCCTCCTCGACCGGGGCCGGCTGGTCCAGGTCGGCACCCCGGAGGAGCTCCTGCGGGCCCCGGCCTCCCCGGTCGTGACCGAATTTCTCTCGCGCCGGGCCTTCCCGGACCGGTCCTCCCCCACCTTGACCGACCTCGCGCCGCCGGGGTAGGTTTGAGTGCTGGGGCAACTTGCGAGCTGTCCGCGAGATGTCGGGTGTCCCCCGACATTTTTGTTTCTACCCCATGGATCACGATGGCCACCAGGGAACCGCACTCCGCCGAGGCGCTCCGCGCCGTGATCGAACCGCTCGGCTACGAGCTGGTCGAGGTGGAGCGCTCCGGGTCGCCGTCCTCCCGGCAGCTCCGGCTGCGGATCGACCACCTGGGTGGCTCGGTCCCCGGGGCCGGGGTCACCACCGACGACTGTCGGCGCGTGTCGCGGGCCCTGGAGGACGCGGGGGTCCTCGCCGGGGACGTGGCGCTCGAGGTGTCGTCGCCGGGGATCGAGCGCCCGGTGCGGTTTCCGGACCATTGGCGCCGCTATGTGGGGCGCGAGGTGCGGCTCAAGGCCGCCGGGGTGCCGGGCACGGTGACCGCCCGCATCGCGGCGGTGCCCGACGACCAGCACGTGGCCGTGGTGATCGGCCAGGAACATCGCACGCTGCCCCTCGAGGCGGTCCGGCGCGCCACCCTGGTGGTGGACTGGACGGCAATCGGGTCAACCGGGAAGCAGGAGAAGCACTGAGATGGCGACGTCCGCCGAGATGATGAGCGCGTTCCGCGAGCTCTCCAACACCAAGCAGTTGGAGCGCGGCGAGCTGCTCGACCTGTTGCGCGACGGCATTCACGCCGCGCTGATGAAGAAGTATGGTCCCAACGTCCGCTTC
Organism: uncultured Gemmatimonadaceae bacterium; assembly: GCA_964574665.1. Taxonomy (GTDB): domain Bacteria; phylum Gemmatimonadota; class Gemmatimonadetes; order Gemmatimonadales; family GWC2-71-9; genus Palsa-1233. The sequence continues at coordinate 2,202 of CAZNOJ010000022.1, read as the reverse complement.
GAGCTGCAGGTGGACGAGGATGAGGGCGCCCTCCGGGTGATCCGGCTCCGACAGGTCGTGGAGCTGGTCGAGGATCCCAGTGCGGAGATCTCCGTCGAGGAGGCGCGCTTCGAGGACGAGGAGTTCCAGGTCGGCGACATGCTCGAGGAAGAGGTCCCCTTCGAGGCGTTCGGCCGGCTCGCCGTCCAGGCCGCCAAGCAACGGATCATCCAGCGGGTTCGCGAGGGCGAGCGCAACCGGATCCGCGACGAGTTCGCCAACAAGGTCGGCGAACTGCTCTCGGGCGAGATCCAGCAGGTCGAGCGCGGCAAGTTCGTGGTGATGCTCAACCGCTTTCGCGAGGCGGAGGCGATCGTCCCGTACCGCGAGCAGAACCATCGCGAGCGGTTCCACCAGGGCGACCCCATCCGGGCGGTGCTCAAGCGTCTCGAGGAGACCCCCAAGGGGCCCCGGCTGATCCTCTCCCGCGCCGATCCGCTCTTCGTCAAGGCGCTCTTCAAGCTGGAGGTCCCCGAGATCCAGCAGGGGATCGTGGAGATCCGCGGCATCGCCCGCGAGGCGGGCTCCCGCACCAAGGTGGCCGTGATCTCCCGCGACGACGCGATCGACCCGGTCGGGGCCTGCGTCGGGCTCAAGGGCTCGCGGGTGCAGGGCGTGGTCACGGAGCTGGGTGGCGAGCGCATCGACATCGTGCCGTGGTCGCCGGATCCGGAGCGGTTCGCCCGGCTCTCGCTGGCGCCGGCGCGGGTGGCGAAGGTCTTCAGCGACGTGCCCTCCAAGACCATCCAGGCGGTGGTGGACGAGGACCAGCTCTCGCTCGCCATCGGCCGCAACGGCCAGAACGTCCGGCTCGCCTCGGAGTTGATCGGGTGGAAGATCGACCTCTATTCGTCGCGCGAGTGGCTGGAGCGCGGCGGCGAGGGGCCGCTCTTCGCGCCGCTGCCGGGCGAGGACGAGGACGAGACGCCGCGCGTGCCGCTGGGGCAGCTCGAGGGGCTCTCGCCCGAGCTGGTGGCGATCCTCGACCAGGCCGGCTTCGGGGCGCTCAACGACGTGATCGACCTGGAGCCGGAGGAGATTGCCCGGATTCCCGGGATGACCCAGGGGACCGCCGACGAGCTGGTGCGGTTCCTCACCGAACTGACGGAAGAGGATGGCGACAAGCCGACCGACGGTGCCGCCGAAGGGTGATCCGGGCGGGGCTGTGCTGGGGCTGCTGGGCCTGGGGCTCCGGTCTCGTGGGGTGGTGGTGGGAGTCGAGGCGACGCGGGCCGCGCTGCAGCGTGGCGGCGCCGCGATGGTGGTGATCGCACGCGATGCCTCGGAGCGCGCGACGGAAAAGGTGGTGCGGCTGGCGGGCGCCCGCGGGATCCCGGTGGTCGGCGGGCCCACGGCCCGGGAGATCGGTGAGCGGCTGGGCCGCCCACCCGTGATGACGGTGGCAGTGACGGATCGGCACCTCGCCCGCGGGATTCGCGCGGCGACGACCGGTCCCGATGGTTCCTGACGGAGGAGTCGAGTGGTCAAGACGAGAGTGCACGACCTCGCAGCGGAATTCGGCCTCCCCTCGGATCAGCTCCTGGGGATGCTGCGCGAGATGAACATCTTCGTGCGCAGTCACCTGTCGGCGCTCGAGCCGGACCAGGTCTCGGCCGTTCGCGTGCGCTGGGAGCGCGAGAAGCGCAAGAGCGCCGAGCCCGCGGAGCCCAAGAAGGGTCGTCGCCGCAAGGTGGTCGAGCCCGAGCCCGTCGCGGCCGAGCCGAAGCCGGTCCGTCGCCGTCGCACCGCGGCGGAGGTCGCCGAGCAGGAGGCCAAGGCACAGGCCGAGGCGGAGGCCGAGGCGGAGAAGCCGTCGCTGGCGGGGTTCGAGCGCGTCGAGGAACCGACCGAGCCGGCCAAGCCGACGCTGTCCCTCGAGGAGCGCGCCCGGCTGCTGTTCAAGGACCTGCCCACCGAGTCGGCGGCGCCCGCTGCGGCGACCGAGCCGACCGAGGTGCCGTCGCCCGCCACGGATCAGCCGGGCGAGGCCGTGTCGCCGCCGGCCGGGCCCCCACGGGTGTCGCCGCCGCCGCGGGTCGAGCGTCCCAGTGCCCCGCCGGCCCGGCCGTTCATCCCGCCGCGGGTGCCGCGTCCCCCGGCCGGTGGTCCTCCCAGCCGGGGACCGCGGCCCAAGCCGGTCTTCTCCTCGTCCGCGCCGGCCGC
>CAZNOJ010000021.1:10984-31293 GCA_964574665.1 uncultured Gemmatimonadaceae bacterium | reverse complement strand
GTGGAGGGCAAGGTGCTCGAGGCGCTCCGGCGCCACTTCCGGCCCGAGTTCCTCAACCGCGTGGACGACATCGTGGTGTTCCACCCGCTGTCACGCGACGACATTGATGCCATCGTGGCGCTGCAGGTGGCCAAGCTGCGGCAACTGGTGGCGGCCCGCGGCATGGTGCTGGATCTCGGCCCCGACGCGATGCACTGGATCGCCGAGGCCGGCTACGACCCGCTCTACGGCGCCCGGCCGCTCAAGCGCGTCATCCAGCGCGAGCTGCAGAACCCGATTGCGCTGGCGCTGCTGGAGGGCGACTACCAGGAAGGCGACACCATCCGCGTCACCCGCGGCCGCGACGGACTGGTGCTGGAACGCCAGGGCGGCGGGTGACGCACGCAGGCCGGCAGCATGACGCGGGGATGACGCTGGCGCTGGCCGAGGCGGAGGCCGCCGCTGCCGCCGACGAAGTGCCTGTCGGGGCCGTGATCCTCCGCGACGGCGAAGCCGTGGCCAGTGCCCGGAACGCCACCGTCACCTCGCGCGACCCCACCGCCCACGCCGAGCTGCTGGTGATCCAGCGCGCCCTCGCCCGCCTCGGCACCGATCGCCTCACCGACTGCACGCTCTACGTGACCCTTGAGCCGTGCGCCCAGTGCGCCGGCGCCATCGTGCTCGCCAAGGTGGGCCGCGTCGTGTTCGGCGCCTGGGACGAGAAGGCGGGGATGGCCGGTTCGCTGCACGACCTGCTCCGCCACCCCCGCCTCAATCACCGCCCGGAAGTGATCGGCGGCGTCCGCGCCGAGGAGTGTGGTGCCCTGCTGCGGGCCTTCTTCGCGGCGAAACGTTGATCAGGTGAGGATGGATGGTGGAGGGCGGAGAACCGAGGAATGCTCCGTCCTCCACCCTCCGCCCTCCGTCCTCAGTCCTCCGTATACCGCTCGTGCAGCGCCACCGGATCGGACTTGCGCCGGACCCGGAGGTTGAGCATCTCCACGAACACCGAGAACGCCATCGCGAAGTAGATGTACCCCTTCGGGATGTGCACGTCGAGTCCCTCGGCGATCAGCGCGGTGCCGATCAGCAACAGGAACGAGAGCGCGAGGATCTTGACCGTGGGGTGCCGGTCCACGAACGCACTCACCGGCTCGGCGAACAGCACCATCACGATCACCGCGATCACCACTGCCGTGACCATCACCCACAGCGTGTCGACCATCCCCACGGCGGTGATCACCGAATCCAGCGAGAACACGATGTCGAGCAGCATGATCTGGATCACCACGCTCCGGAACGACGGATACACCTTGGCCGAGGCCGACCCCTGCTCGCCCTCGAGCTTGTGGTGAATCTCGTGGGTGCTCTTGGCAATCAGGAACAGGCCGCCCAGGAGCAGGATCAGGTCGCGGCCGGAGATGTCCTGGCCCGCGATGTTGAACCAGGGCGCCGTGAGCTTGATGACCCAGGCGAGGGAAAAGAGCAGCAGGATCCGGGTGACCATGGCCAGCAGCAACCCGATGCGCCGGGCGCGCTTCTGCTGGTGCGCGGGGAGCTTGCCGGCCAGGATCGAGATGAAGACCACGTTGTCGATGCCCAGCACCACCTCGAGGGTGGTGAGGGTCAGCAGGGCGATCCAGATCTGCGGGTCCGAGAGGGCTTCCATGGGTGGGGATTCCGATGGGTGAGGTGACCGTGTCGGGGCGAGGCCGCCCCGGAGCAGCGGGGAATCCTAACGCACTCACGGCGCGAGGTGACGCCAGGGTGGGCCGGCGAGTCCTTGGGGATGCATCGCGCCTCACGACCCGTCGCCACGGTCCTCCTGGCCGCCGCCTGCGGGGGCACGACGACGGCGCCACCGCCCGCCGGCGCCACGCTGGCCCTCGTGGCCGGCGACGGCCAGCACGGCCTCCCCGGTGCGCCGCTGCCCCGGCCGCTCGTGGTGCAGCTCCGATCCGAAGCCGGCGAGCCGATTCCCGATGCCCGCGTGGACTTCAGCGTGGTGGCGGGAGGGGGCGAGGTGCTCAACCGGTCGGGGATCACCGATCGCGATGGGTTCACGGCGGTGGTCTGGCTGCTCGGCCAGGCCACCACCCCGCAACGCCTGCGCATGACGGCCGCCGAGGTGGAGCCGGTGATCGCCAGCGCCAGCGGGACTCCGGCGGCGTGCATCCCGGCCGCCTGCCCCGGGGAGCCGCTCGAGCGGGCCGAGCCGTTCCACCTGGTCACCTTCCCCACCTACGATGGATCGGGGCAGGGGGTCCACCCCGACCTGCAGGCACGGGCCACATCGGCGGGCCTGCCGCACCTGATGGCCTTCACGCCGTATCCCTTCGGCAACGCCACCTTCGAGAACCCCTCGCTGCTCGAGAGCGCCAACGCGCGGCACTGGCGCACGCCGGGCGGCGTGGCGGCACCGCTGGTCACGCCCAGCGGTGGGCACCTCTCCGATCCCGACCTGGTGCACGATCCCGAGGGGGGTCGGTACCATCTGTACTACCGGCACGTCTCAGGCGGGCGCAACCTGATCCGCGTGCTCACCAGCAGCGACGCGATCGCCTGGACCGGTGGAGACGTGGTGCTCGACGTCGCCTCGCATCGGGCGGTCTCCCCCGCCGTGGTGGTCCCCACCCCGGCATCGGGCCGGCCGTGGCAGCTCTGGTCGGTCAACGCCGGGGCCGCCGGGTGCAGCGCCTCGACCACCGTGGTGGAACGGCGGATCTCCGCCGATGGGCTGCAGTGGGGTGCGCCTGAAATCACGGACCTGGCGCTCCCCGGTCAGGTCATCTGGCACCTGGATGTCCAGTGGATTCCGGCCCGCGGCGAGTACTGGGCGCTCTACAATTCCTATGCGGTGGGCGGCAGCTGTGTCACGCGGGCGCTCTTCCTGGCCAGGAGCGCCGATGGCATGCACTGGACCCAGTCGGGCGTGCCACTGCTGGTGGCGGGGCGGGTGCCGGCCTTTGCCGACGTGGTGTATCGTGCCACGTTCCGCGTGTCGCCCGATGGTGCCTGGCTCGAGTTGCTGCCATCCGGGGCGTTCCACGACGAGGGCCGTTACCATTGGAGCATCGGTCGAATGGTGATCGCCGCGCGTGACGCCCTCGATGGGAATCTCGCCGTCGGCACCGAGGACACCGACTGGCGGCGCCCCGCGCCTGCCTCGCTTCCTCCACCGGAGCCATTCGATCTCCCCTGATGGCTGCGCTCCCGCACGAGAGTCCGCCCCATGAAGCGACGTGATCGTGCCGCGGCGCGGGCTCGCGCCGCCGCCCCGGCGCCCATCCGGGGCACGCCGACGACGGCGCAGTGGTGGGGCGCGGCAGCCGCGCTCGCGGCGGCGCTGCTCGTGGTGGTCCTGGCGTGGGCGGCGCGCGGCAACCTCAACGTGGATGGCGTGAGCTACCTCGAGCTGGCGCACCGGGTCGGGGCGGCAGACTGGTCCGCATTCGTGCAGGGGTACTGGTCGCCACTCTACCCCATCCTGCTCGCGCTGCCGCTTGCGCTCACCGGTGCCTCCGGCGCCGATGCCATCGGCGTCGCCCACGGTGTCAATGCGATGATTGCCCTCGGGGTGATCGCGCTGCTGCACGGCATGGCGCGGCAACGGGGCAACGCCACGTGGGGGCTGCTGGCGATCACGGCGTTCCTCGTCTGCAGTGCGCGCACGGTGCGGGTGGATGCCGTGACACCCGACCTGCTGCTGCTGCTCGCGGTGACCGGACTCGCCGCCGAATGGCTGCGCCCAGGGGGCTGGCGGGCGCTGCCCACCGGCCTCTGGGCGGCGATGGCGTTCCTCGCCAAGACCTCGTCATGGCCGTGGCTCGCTGCGGTCGCGATCGGCGCCTTGCTGTTCGGCTGGCATGACGGCGGGGTGCGTCGCCGGATCCTGATCGGGGCCGCAGCCGCCCTCGTACCGATCACTCTGTGGGTGGCCGCCATGTCGCGTGATGCCGGCACGCCGACCCTGGGCTCGTCGGCGCGGCTCAACGCCTGCTGGTACCTCTTCACCTGTGACGGCCGGACACCCGACACGCACGCGGGCGATCACCAGGACTACCAGGTGGAGCAGGTGGCGGCCGGCGCCACCGCCCGGCTCGCGGTGATGAGCGACACGACCTGGACCTACCCGCCCTGGTCAGACCCGACCGCGTGGCAGGCACGACTCGTCACTCAGGAACGCGTCCCGCCATCGGTCTGGGAGTTCGTCTCCTACGTCGGTGTGCAACTCGCCCTGGTGGTGGGCGTCTGGTCTGCGTTGCTGATTGGCCTGGTGATCGTGCCCGCGTGCGCACTGACGAAGGGCGCGCCGACGATGCGCACCCATTGGCGCACCCCGGCCGCGGCCACGGTGATGGCCGGGATGCTCGGCGTGCTGCAGTTCGCCGCGGTGCACGCGGAACCGCGCCTCGTGGCGCCGTTCACCCTGCTGGTGGCCCTCGGCATCCTCGAATGGCGCCGGCAGGGCGAGGAGCGGCGCGCGCTCCCCCTGGTGGCCGCCGTGGCGTGCGTCGTCGCGTTGGGCATCGGCGGGTACCATGTGCGCGACCAACTGCTGGTCACCGCGTCTGCTGCTGCGCGCGTTGCACAGCTCGCGCCGAGCCATCCCGCGGTCGGTGCGCCGCATCCCGTGGCCGTCATCGGTCCGGCGCTGCCGATGCTGCCCGACCTCTACCGGGCTCGGGTCCGCGTGGTGGCGCAGGTGTTTGCCCCGAGTCCGACGGCGATGCAGCAATGGACACCCGAGGCACAGCGCGCACTGGGTGAGCGGCTCGCCCGCCTCGGGGCCCGGGAGGTCTGGCTGTCGCGGGGACGCGCGGCCTACTCGATCGCCCTGCTCACCGACGAGCCCGCGCCACCGCGCGGGCCGTCGGGGCCGTGAGCCCTGGTCAGGCGCTCAGCCAGCGTCGCATGCTGGTGAAGGCAAAGTACGCCGACGCCGCGATCGAGACGTAGAAGCCGAGGCCCAGCGAGACGGCATCGCGCATCTCCCGGCGCATTTCCTCCGCCATCTGGGCGCCCTCTTCACCGAACATGGACATCGCCTGCCCGCCGGTGTCACCGATGCCGCTGAACACCCGCCAGAGCACGAAGAGCATCAGCAGCAGGGGCAGCAGCCCGGCCAGGTGCGCCTTGCGGTCCTTCCAGAAATGGTGGAGGAACGGGCCGGCAAGGGCCGCAACCGCCACCAGCCCGTAGATGCCGACCCCGGCGCCGCCGCCCGTCGCACGGCGCGCAATGCTCTCGGCGCCGGAGTTGACGTAGCCCAGCACCTGCCAGAAGGTGAAGGTGAGGCTGCCCATCAGGCCACCCTCGAACGAACCGGCCTTGAGCACGAACCAGCCGACCAGCAGCGCGCCGAGGGCCACCAGGTCGCGCATGCCGAAGCGGGCGACCATCGCCCCGGCCACGGCACCACCCTTCTCCTTGATGGCCTGCATCGCCTGGTCGGCCTGCTCCTTGGCGAGCTGGCTCTCGGCGACCGGACGTACCGAGGCGACCGCACCGCCGACCCCGAGGTCAACGTCCACGACCATGCCCACCTTGGGCGGGATCTCACCGCGCCAGTGGGCCTCCAGCGTGAACGGGTATTGGGTCCCTTCAACGACGAGCAGTCCCGGTCCGGCGTTGGTGTCGCGCAGGATCTTGCCTCGGCGGGCCATGGGGCCTCCTTCTGAGAGCGGCGGTCGTGGAGGGGGTCACCGCACCTTGCGCGGGAAGCGGGCAGGGGCCGTCACCGGTGGCCCGGGCCGGGGGTCTTGACAGAACCTGCTCGGTGAGTATCTTACTGGTAAGATGACTACCAAGCAGCTATCTACCGACCCCGCGGAGACGGGGAATGCGCTCCGACTCTGGACCGTGTTGGCGCGGGCCCACGCCGCCGTGGCCGCCCGGGTGGAGGCGGATATCGCGCGGCACGACCTCACCCCGGCGGAGTTCGGGGTGCTCGAGGCGCTTTTCCACAAGGGTCCGCTGCTGCTGGGCGACCTGCAGCGCAAGGTCCTGGTCTCCAGTGGGGGGACCACCTACCTGGTGGACCGGCTGGAGGAAAAGGGGCTCGTGGAGCGGCTGGCTTGTCCCACCGACCGCAGGGCGCGCTATGCGGGCCTCACCGCAGCCGGTCGGGAGCTGATCGCCGAGATCTTCCCGGCCCACCGCCAGGCGATCGAGGTGGCGGTCTCGGGACTCTCCCCTGAGGAGCAAGCCACCGCGGCCTCCTTGCTCAGGCAACTGGGCCTGGCGGCGGCGGAGCAGGGGTAGCCGGAGCAGGTCGCGACACCTGTCGTTTCTATATAGCTCAGCAGTAAGAAGTCCTCACAACAACTGATAAGGAGTTCAGCAATGACCGCCCCAACCACTTCCGGCACCACTACCTGGACGATCGACCCCGTGCACTCGCAGGTCGAGTTTGCGGTGCGCCACATGATGATCAGCACCGTCAAGGGGAACCTCGGCGCGATCGAGGGTGCCCTCGAGCTCGACGAGGAGACCCCGTCGCGCTCCGCCGTGTCGGTCACCTTCGATGCCGCGAGCATCGACACCCGCTCGGCGCAGCGCGACACCCACCTGCGAAGCGGCGACTTCCTCGATGTCGAGGCGCACCCGGCGATCACCTTCACGGCGCAGTCGGTGCCGGGCGCCTCGCTGGAGGATGGTGCCGAGTTCGCGCTCACCGGGGAGCTCACCATCCGGGGCGTGACGCGCCCGGTGACGCTGTCGGTGACCACCGGTGGCCGGGGACGCGACCCCTGGGGTGGGGAACGGATCGCCTTCGCGGCGAAGGGTGCCTTCGACCGGCGCGACTTCGGCCTCACCTGGAACGCCGCGCTCGAGACCGGCGGCGTGCTCGTGAGCGACGAGGTGAAGGTGACGATCGACCTGCAGGCGGTGCGTCAGTAGGCGGACGCCGCTAGCGGCACTGCACCTCGCCGCGGGCGGCGGCCTCCAGCATCAGCACGATCTCCGCGACGGTGGTTCGGCCGGCATCGCGTTGGTACCACGCCATCCGGCCGCTCCCCCGCTCCGCGGAGGGCAGGGAATCCACGTGGGCACGCAGCTGCGGGGCGCGCTCGACAAAGCAGCCGCGCGGCTGCCACTGGTCGTCGAGCAGCACCACGGTGGGAGTGGCGGTGCGGCCGTCGGGCGTGCGGTGGGCCTCCTGGATGCTGCGCCCCGCCTCCGGCGAGATGATGGCCAGGTCCACGCGCGCCAGCTGGTCCACGAGGGCCGCGATGTAGGGCACGCTGTTGACCGAGTCACCGCAGGAGTCCACCGTGACGATCAGCAGGTGCCAGGTTCCCGGCACCGCCTGGCCGCGGGCCACCATGGCCGAGTCGAGGCCGGTGCGGGCACGCTCGGTGTTGTCGCGCCACTGGTCTCGGCGCTGGTCGGCTGCGGCGAGGAACGTCGCGTAGGGCACGCCGCCCTCGAAGCGGGCGCGGAGGGTGTCGGCCTGGCAGGGGGCCGGCGACGCGAGGGCCGAGGCAAGGAGGAGCGGGACGAACATCGGGGGCCATCCAAGGCACGGGACGGATGAATGGTCGTGCCCCCGGTGCCCCACGGCAAGGCGGGTGACGGTCGGGGGGGAGGATTGACGCAATCGGAAACACGCGACACGCTTCTGTCGCGTGCCCCCATCGCACACCTCCCTGGAGAGTCCCGATGCTGCCGTTGTCTCGGTTCCGCTGGACGGTGCCGGCCGTCCTGTCGCTCGCCCTCGCCCCGGCAGCGTTGCATGCCCAGAGCCACGCCCAGCTGGTGTGGAACCAGCTGCAGGAGCGGCACAACGCCGTGATCAAGGACAACTATCGGATCACGCGCTACCTGATCGGCTCGCTCAACGACTCCGCCACCGACACCTGGACCATGCACTTCACCGCGGGACGCACCTACCAGATCTCGGGGGCGTGCGATGCCGATTGCCGTGACATCGACATCGAGGTGACCGACCTCAACGGCCGGGTGATCGTGTCCGACACCCAGGTGAGCGACCTGCCGATGGTGGCGTTCGACGTGAACGGCTCGGGCGACCTGCGGGTCAAGATCACCATGTACCAGTGCAGCGAGAATCCCTGCTTCTGGGGGCTGGGGGTGTGGTCGCGGGCCCGCTGATGCTGGCCAACTGGGTCACCCTCTCGCGCTTCCCGCTGCTGGTGGGCATCATCTGGATCCTGTATCACGGCAGTGCGCCGCTCCGGCTGGCCGGCGTCGGGCTGCTCGTCTTCGGGTTGATGCTCGACACGGTGGATGGCATGGTGGCCCGGCGCAGCGGGCAGAGTTCGCTCTTCGGCGCCGTGCTCGACATCGCCGCGGACCGGACCTATGAACTGGTGCTCTGGGTGGTGTTCGCGTCGCTCGGGCTGATCCCGATCGTGATTCCGCTCGTGGTGATCGCGCGCACCACCCTCACCGACGCCTTCCGCTCGATCGGCGTGGCCGATGGCGTGGCGCCGTTCGACCAGCACCGCTCCGCCCTGGGCCGGTTCCTGGTCGGCTCCCCGGTGATGCGCACCGGCTACTCGGTCACCAAGGTGGTGACCTTCACCGGCCTGGCCCTGGCCCTGGCATGGCAGCACCTGCCCGTGACATCCCCGTATCACGCCCGCGCGGAACCGCTCCTGACGGCCATGCAGTGGCTGGCCTGGGTGGCGCTCGCCTTCTGCGTGCTGCGGGGGCTCCCGGTCATCATCCGCTCGCTGCGACGCTACTGGTCCACCCCGGCCTGACGGCCGGGATCAGGCGGTGGCGTCGAGGACGGTCCACATGCCGTGCCGCCACGGCGCGTCCACCTCGCGGAAGCCGGCAGCCCGGAGCATGTCGGTCAGGGTGCGGTAGTGGTCGTGGCGGTCGGAGTGCTCCTGCAACGCTGCCACCTCCGCGGGGGAGCAGTGTCCCGGACGCCGCCAGAAGGCGACCATGTCCGCCCAGTGGCGCGCGTGGGACGCCTCGCGGGCCAGGCGCAATTGGTCGGCGAAGCAAAAGCGCCCACCCGGCACCATCAGCCGGTGGAGCAGCCGATAGGTCCCTTCCACGTCGGCGACGTGGTGCAGGGCAAGCATCGAGGTGACGAGGTCGGTCTGGCCCTCGGGCAGCGCAAGCTCCTCGAATCGCGCCACCACGAAGCGCGCCCGCCCGGCGAACGCGGGGTGCGCTGCCTGCAGGCGCCGGCGAGTGGTGTCCACCATCTCGGCCGAGGCGTCCACCAGCGTGGCGGCGGCACCGGGGTACCGTGCCGCCAACCGGAGCGAGAGATTGCCGGTGCCGCACCCCAGCTCGAGCAGGGTGCTCGCGGTTTCGGGCAGCTCGGCGAGGAGCGCCTCGGCCAGGGCGTCGTAGCCGGGCACCGCGCGCTGGATCAGGGAATCGTACTCGCTCGCCATCGCCCCGAAGAACTCGGAGGCGCTGCCGGCCACCTCGGACGGCTCATCGTGCATCCAACCACTCCTCCTCGCGGGCGGCGCCGGCAGGGCCGGGGCGCAACCCGAGGCATGCTCCTGCGTATGGTGGGTCCGTGACCCGACTCCCCACCCTCGGCCTGCTGCTGGCGGTCCTGCTGCCAACCCCGGTGGGCGGGCAGGGCCGCGTCTGGGTGGAACCAAACCTCCCCTACGACGGCCAGTTCACCTTCGTGCGCCTCAGGTACACCAACTTCGGGCCGAGTGGCTGGGCGTTCGACTACCCGGCGATGGAGCGGAACTTCACCACCATCCTCCGCGCCCTCAGCACCGTCACCCCCCGGCGCCAGGGCAGCAACGTGCACACGTTGGACGATCCGGCGCTCTTCGACTACACCATCGCCTACCTCTCGGAGCCCGGGTACTGGGCCCCGTCGGACCGGGAGGCGGTCGGGCTGCGCCGCTGGCTGGAACGGGGCGGGTTCCTGATCGTGGACGACTTCCTGTTCGACCAGTGGAGCAACTTCGAGCGCGCGATGCGCCAGGTGCTCCCGTTCGGTCGCCTGGTGCGGCTCGACCTCGACCACCCGATCTTCGACGCCTTCTTCCGGATCGGCTCCCTCGAGGGGCTCCACCATCCCGGCACGCCCAGTGCGCGGGCCGAGTACTGGGGGATCTTCGAGAACAACGATCCGGACCGCCGACTGCTGGTGATCGTCAACTACAACAACGACATCGGCGACTACATGGAATGGTCGGGGCAGGGGTGGTACCCGGTCAACCTCAGCAACGACGCGTACAAGCTGATGACGAACTACATCGTGTACGGGCTGACGCGGTGAGGAGAGAGGACGGAGGGCGGAGGGTGGAGAACGGAGCGTCCTTTTCTACTCTCCGCCCTCCACCCTCCACCCTCTGATCTCGTTCACCCCGCCACCTTGAGTCCGATCACCCCCGCCACAATCAACCCCACCGAGGCCAGCCGGAGTGCCGAGGCGCTCTCGCCCAGCAGCACGATCCCGAGGATGGCCGTGCCGACGGCCCCGATGCCCACCCAGACGGCGTACCCGGTCCCCACCGGCAGGGTGCGCACCGCGGCGCCGAGGAGGGCCATCGAAGCCACCATCGCGGCGACCGTGGCCACGGTGGGCCCCGGCCGGCGGAAGCCGTCGGTGTACTTGAGCCCGACCGCCCAGCCCACCTCCAGGATCCCGGCCAGGAGCAGCAGCCACCACGCGCGCGACGGGCTCATCGAAACGCCTCCCTTGATCGTGACCGCACCGACCCGCCATCTTTGGCGGCTCCGGACCACGGGGTCCGGCCCAGGACGGGTGTCCGAGTGGTTGAAGGAACCGGTCTCGAAAACCGGCATGCCCGCAAGGGTATCGAGGGTTCGAATCCCTCCCCGTCCGTGTCGCGGCACCTCGCTCCCCCGGGAGCCGGGTGCCGCGCTACGTTTCCCCCATGCCCATCCTGCTCCAGGTTGCCGGTTCGCAGCCGCTCGACTGCGTGGCCACCGGACTCTGCGGTGTCGCGGTCGAAGCTAATCCGGTGCTCTCCGGGGTGATGTTCGTGGCCGTCGGACTGGTCGGGGTCGGGGTGGCCGCCCTGATCCGGAGTTGGCGCCGTCGAGGTGAATCCTGAAACGTCTGGTGTCACGCTTCACGTGTTACCTTACGTCTCCTCCCGCTTGTCATCGTTCTTCTTCCGAGGTGTCAATGCGCGCCGTCGCCGCGATTGCGCTCGTGGTGCTCGCGAGTCCGCTCGCCGGGCAGTACCAGGCTCACGCCCAACTCGATGCGGCTGTGCGCCAGCTCGCCACGCGGGCCGGCAGCCGCGGCGAACTGGTGACGGTGGCCACCTCGCCTGGCGGCCGCGTGGTGCGCGCCCTGCGGCTCGGGGCCGCGGGCCGCCCGGCGCTGCTGGTGATCGCCGGGGCGCACGGCCCGCATCTCGTCTCGTCGAGCATCGCGATGGCGGCGGCCGAGCGGCTGCTGGGCTCCGGTGCGCTCGACAGCACCACCGTCTGGTTCATCCCGCGGCTCAATCCCGACGCCGCCGAGGCGATGTTCGCCGCCGTGCCGTGGGCGCGCACTGCCAACGACGGCCGGCGCGACGACGATCGCGACCGGGCCAGCGACGAGGATCCGGTGGACGACCTCAACGGCGACGGCATCATCGCCCAATTGCGGCTGGCCGACCCCAACGGCGCCTGGATCGCCGATTCCGCCGAGCCGCGGTTGCTGCGTCGCGCCGATGCGGCGAAGGGCGAGGTCGGCCAGTGGGCGGTGGTGAGCGAGGGGCGCGACGACGACGGCGACGGCGACTACAACGAGGACGGACCCGGCGGGATCGACATCAACCGCAACTTCGGCTACGACTACCCCCACCACGGCCGCGAAGCCGGGGCCTATGCCTTCGAGGCGCCCGAGGCGCGGGGCCTCGCCGAGTTCCTCATGGCCCACGAGGAAGTGGCTGCGGTGTACGTGATCGGTCCGCAGGACAACCTGCTGCGCCCCTGGGAGAATCGCCCCAACGCCGGGATCATGAACCCCGAGACCCGCGAGCGCGCGCAGGAGGGCACCTCGGCCGGCGGACCGCTCAATTCGATCCTGCGCGGGGACCAGGCCACCTACGCCGACATCGGTCGCCGCTTCCAGGCGATCACGGACCTGACCCGGGCCCCGGCCGCGTCGGCCCTCGGGGGCGACGTCCTGTCGTGGTCGTACTTCCACTTCGGACGCTGGGCCTTCGGGTCGCGCGGATGGTGGGTGCCCGAGGCGCCGCGCGACACGACCGCGCGCGGCGGCGGCACGGCTGGCCGCAGCGGCGGATCCACCGGGGGGGGCTCGACCGACCCGCTGGCCGACGATCGCAACGCGCTCAAGTGGTTCGAGAGCCAGGGGATCAACGCCTTCGCCCCGTGGACCAGCGTGACGCTCGGCGGCCGCGAGCGCCGCCCGGGCGAGGTGGGTGGCTTCCGGCCGGGTGCCCTGCTCAACCCCCCGCCCGGGGCCGAGCTCGATTCGACCCTGGCCCGCCAGGGACGATTCGTCGAGGCACTGGCCGGCATGCTGCCGCGGCTGGCCCTGCACGAGGCACGCAGCGAACGCCTCGGTGAGGGCGTGTACCGGGTCACCCTCGAGCTGGCCAACCGGGGCCAGTTGCCCACGGCCACCGCGCTGGCGGGGCGGCTGCGGATCCCGCGCCGCGTCCGGGTGGACGTCGAGCTGGGTGGGGCGACGATCCTGGCCGGGCAGCGCACCCAGCAGCTGGGGCCGATCGAGGGCGGCGGCCGCACCACCGCGCTCCAGTGGACCGTGGCGGCTCCGGCCGGCACCACCTTGCGCTTCACCGCGGGCGCCCCTGCGGCGGGCTCCGTCACTCACTCGCTCACGCTCCGCTGAGGCCGACGATGCGCACCTCCTCCCTGTCGCTCCTGGTGCTGTCGCTCGCCGGCGTCCCCGCGCTCGGCGCCCAGCAGGCCCTCGGCAACCTTGCCGCCACCGGCTCCCCGCGCGACCCGCGCGTGGCGGTGCAGTGGGACCGCTTCTACTACCACGCGGCGATCGGCGAGATCGGCCGGCGGCTCCAGGCGGCCTATCCCAACACCTGCCGACTCTCCTCGATCGGCAAGAGCCACGAGGGCCGCGACATCTGGCTGTACACCGTCACCGACTTCACCAAGGGCAGTGACACCGCCAAGCCGGCGATGTACATCGACGGCAACATCCACTCCAACGAGATCCAGGGCACCGAGTTCGCGATGTACACCGCGTGGTACCTCTGCTCGATGCAGGGGCAGAACGCGTGGATCGACTCGCTCCTCGCGGAGCGGACGCTGTACATCGTGCCGACGATCAATCCCGACGGGCGGGAGAACTACCTCCGGCAGCCCAACAACGCCTCCTCGCCCCGCACCGGCATGGTGCCGCGCGACAACGACGGCGACGGCGTGGTGGACGAGGACACCTACGACGACATCGACGGCGATGGCAACATCACCCAGATGCGGCGGCGGTCGCCGTACGGCCGCTTCAACACCTCGCCCGAGGAGCGGCGCCTGCTGGTGGCCGCGCCGCCGGGGGAGTTCGGCGAGTGGGAGATGCTGGGCGGCGAGGGGATCGACAACGATGGCGACGGGCAGGTGAACGAGGACGGCGTCGGCGGCTACGATCCCAACCGCAACTGGCCCTGGCGCTGGCAGCCGCAGTACGTGCAGGGCGGGGCCGACTTCTACCCCACGTCGCTGCCGGAGACCCGCGCGGTGGTGAACTTCGTGATGGCCCATCCCAACATCGCCGGCGCCCAGAGCTACCACAACAACGGCGGCATGATCCTCCGCTCGCCCGGGGTGCCGCAGGACGAGCTGCGCCCCGCCGACGTGCGCGTGTACGACGAGCTCGGGCGCACCGGCGAGCGGATCCTCCCCGGCTACCGCTACATGGTGGTCTGGCGCGACCTCTACATCGTGTGGGGCGGGGAGCTCGACTGGTTCTACGGCGGGCGCGGCATCGTCACCTTCTCCAACGAGCTCTGGACCGACTTCAAGCAGTTCGAGACCGCGGAGCGCAACACCAACCGCTACGACCAGCAGAGCTACGAGTTCGACCGCCTGCTCCTCTTCCGCGATGCCTTCGTGGAGTGGAAGCCGTTCAACCACCCGCAGTACGGGGCGATCGAGGTGGGCGGCTTCCGGAAGACGTTCGGACGCGCCGAGCCGGGGTTCCTGCTCCAGGCGGAGGCGCACCGCAACATGGCGTTCACGCTCTACCAGACCTGGGAACTCCCCAAGGTCGAGGTGGACTCGATCGGGGTGCGGTCGCTCGGGAACGGCCTGACCGAGGTGACGGCGATCGTCGCCAACCGGCGCCTGGTGCCCACCCACACCCAGCAGGACGTGGAGAACGGGATCTCCGCGCCCGACTACATCTCGCTGGAGGGCGGCACCGTGATTGCCGGCTTCCGGATCACCAACGAGCGGACCGGCGAGAGCGTGGAGCAGGAGCGCAATCCGGCGCGCCTCGAGATCGCCAACATCCCGGGTCGGTCACTGGAGCGGGTCAAGTGGATCGTGCGGGGCAACGGGCCGTTCACGGTGACGGTGCGGAGCGAGAAGGGCGGGACGCATTCGAAGCGAAGTGGGTCGTGAGTCCTGAGTCCTGAGTTCTGAGGGGGCCGGCTGCACACTCAGGACTCGGGACTCGCCTCTCACGGCTCTCCTAGCATCCCCGACTGTAATACCATGCCGTGACCTTGCCACCTGCGTAGGCCGGGATCCACCCCGTGGCCACCACGCGGGGCGGGATCACCCCTTCGCAGGGCGATTCGGCGAACACCGAGACCCGGAGCCAGAGCGCCCCGTCCACGAGCCGTGCCTCGTGCACCTCCGCGGGCGCCTCGCCGAGTTCATCGCGCCGCGTGCCGACGACCGGCGCCGCACGCCCGCCCGGGGCGGGTCGCACCGAGCCATCCCACGCCGCGGTGAGGTAGTTGAGCCGGTTCGGCAGCAACTCGGCGAGTGGGAACACCGTGGCGCTGTCGGGCATCCGGATCCAGCCCCGGATGGTGTCCCGCGTGGCCACGAGGTACCACGGATCCGCCGCGCGCCAGATCACCAGCGCCACTTCCTCGTAGCCGACTTCCTCCGCCAGCACATCCTGCCATCGCGTCACGGTGACGAGCGTGTCTGCGGAGTCGCTCGGCGCCGCGCGGAGCTGCAGCGGGCCCGGCAGCAGGCCGGAGCCGTCCGCGGGCTGCACCAGTTGCAGCATGCCGATGACCGAATCGGGCCCGCTCACGGTGAGCGGCGCGGTGGTGGTGACCGGCGGCGGAGGCGGCGTGACGGCGCGGTCCCGGCAGCCCGCCAGGAGCAGCAGCACCAGGAGCCCGACGGGAGAGCGCATGCGGTCGGTTTCCTGCGTCAGTTCGCCGCGTCGTATCGCCGCATCACGTCCGCCACCGTCCGCAGGGCGTTGAGGTAGAACCCGGGCATCACCTTGTCGGCGTGATCGCTCGGCCGGTGGTAGTCGGGATGGTCCTCCACCCCGAAGTAGAGGAACGGAATCCCGACCCGGTGGAATGCGGCGTGATCGGACTGGCTCGTCCAGTCGTTCCCCGGGCCGGCCGCCTCGGTGTCATGTCCCAGGCGGAGCGTCACCGGTGCGCACGCGACCGACGCCTCCGCCAGCGGGGCGAGCGCGGGATAGCGCCCCGGGCCGGCCAGGAACAGCTCGCCCCGTTCGTTGCGGGAGACCATGTCGAGGTTGACGTTGAGCGCCACGTCCGCGCGGGCAAACGGCAGCGAGTCCACCAGCCCGCGGCTCCCCGGCATGCCGCGTTCCTCGCCATCCACCGCGGCAAAGAGCAACGAGTGGCCGAGCGGGTGCCGCGCGAAGTGCTGGGCGAGGGCTGGAAGGGCGGCGGCCCCGGCCGCGTTGTCGTCGGCGCCGTTGTAGATCGAGTCGCCCGCCACCGCCCGCCCGATGCCGACATGATCGTAGTGCGCGGTCACCACGATCCAGCGGGCCGGTTGCCGGGTGCCGGGCACCACGGCGAGGACATTCCACGCGGCCTCCACGCCGGGCAGCCGGGCATTGCTCACGGGAATGTGCTGGAGGCGACCGCCGGCCGGGGCGGCGATGCCGAGGGCGTCGAAGCGCGCGGCCAGCAGGTCGCGCGCGGCGTGGGCGCCGGGCGAGCCGATCAACCGGCCCCGCATCGAGTCGTCCGCGAGCCGCCAGACGTCGCGCAGCATGCTGGCGGAATCGAGCACCGGGAGGGCAGGGCAGCCCGGTCGCGCGGCGAGGAAGTCCGAGGGCGCGGCCACCGGGGCGGCCACGTCGCCGGCGGGTGGGCGACCGGCGCAGGCCACCAGCAGGGCGACGGAGGTCAACCGAAGGATGTGAGTCATGACTCCAAGCTACCAGCGCCGGCGATGGGGTGCTATTGATTAGTCACACCGACGCCACCATGACCTGCAAGGAGGCCCCGTGCGCCGATTCCTGATCCTCCTCCTCGTCCTTGCTGCCGGATGTGCCCCGGACGGAGAGCGCGCCGCTCCGGAGGAGACCAGCACCGCGGCCCCCTCGGGCCAGGCGCCCACCGAGTCGCCAGCCCCCATGTCGCACGGCGAGGCGACGGTCGGCGACCTGGCGCAGCCCCTCGAGCGTGGCGCCGAGGCCCCGGCCCGTTCGGCGGCGCGGTTCCACCGCATCCGCATGACGACGGCCCACGTCCGCCACATGGTGGCGCGCAACGTGCTCTATGACGCCTGGACCTTTGACAGCGTGGTGCCGGGCCCCGTGGTCCGCGTGACGGTGGGCGACACGGTGGAGTTCACGCTGGTCAACGTGTCCCCCATGCAGCACTCGATGGACTTCCACGCCGCGGAGATCGCGCCCAGCAGGGCGTACGTCAACGTCAACCCGGGCGACTCGCTCTCCTTCCGCTTCGTGGCGCGCGTCCCCGGGGCGTTCATGTATCACTGCGGCACCGCCCCGGTGGCCGCCCACATCGCCAACGGGATGTATGGCGCCATCATCGTGGATCCGCGCACGCCGCTGCCACCGGCGCGCGAGTTCGTGCTGGTGCAGAGCGAGTTCTACCTCGGCCAGCCGTTCGGCCCCGATTCGCTCCGTCGGCTCGACTGGGACCGGATGCTGGGCCTGGCCCCGGATCACGTGGTCTTCAACGGCGTGGCGGGCCAGTACGCGTCGCATCCACTCCAGGTGGATCCCGGCGAGCTGGTGCGGTTCTACGTGGTCAATGCGGGGCCCAACCGGGTCTCGGCGTTCCACGTCGTGGGGGCGGTCTTCGATCGGGTCTACGCCGGCGGGTTCGGCGCGCCCCTGCAGGGGGTGCAGACCTGGAATGTCCCGGTGGGCGGTGGCGCGGTCTTCGACTTCCGGCTGGTCGAGGAGGGGCTCTACCCCTTCGTGAGCCACGCCTTCGCCGACGCCACCAAGGGAGCCGTGGGGATCCTGCGCGCCGGCCAGCCGGCCGGGACGATGTCGCACTAGGAGAGGACGGACAGGGAGGGATTCGAACCCTCGGTACGGTTGCCCGCACGCCACGCTTCCAACGTGGTGCCTTAAACCACTCGGCCACCTGTCCCGGGGCGGGGAAGGTAGCCGGTCAGCAGCCGCCTGTCATCCGGGGTCGTGAAGCGTGAAGGGTGAATGGGGGTGGGTGATGCGGTCCCAGCGGGCTGACGCGTTTCACGCTTCACCCCGCACCCTTCACCCTTCACCCCGTGTTGGGGAACCCTTCGCAGTCGTCATTCGTATCGGGAGTATCCCCGTGGAGGCCCCATGCTGATCCGGAAGCCGGCGGACATTCCCAGCCGGGACATCACCGACGAGTGGCAGTACCAGTCGCGCCGCGAGTGGTTGCGTTCGGTGGGCATCACCGCGGCGGCGCTCTCGCCCGTGGGCGCGGCGCTGGCCGCCCAGGAGCTCCCCCTCACCGCGGGGCGCGACGACGAGGTGACCCCCTACGCCCGGGCCACCACGTACAACAACTTCTACGAGTTCGGCACCGCCAAGGAGGACCCGGCCCGCAACGCCCACACCCTCAAGCCGGTGCCCTGGACCGTCGAGGTGGCAGGCCTGGTCCGCAAGCCGGGGCGGTACGGCTTCGACGACCTGCTGCGCGGGCTCACCGTGCACGAGCGGATCTACCGGATGCGCTGCGTCGAGGCGTGGTCCATGGTGATCCCCTGGAACGGCGTGCAGCTCGGCGACCTCATTGACCGGCTCGAGCCGCTCGGCTCCGCACGCTTCGTCGAGTTCACCACCTTGCACGACCCGGTGCAGATGCCGTGGCAGCGGGGCACCGTGCTGCCGTGGCCCTACGTGGAGGGACTCCGACTCGACGAGGCCCGCCACCCGCTCACCCTGATGGTGACGGGGATGTACGGCAAGACGCTGCCCAACCAGAACGGGGCGCCGCTGCGGCTGATCGTGCCCTGGAAGTACGGCTTCAAGGGCGGCAAGTCGATCGTGAAGATCCGCTTCACCGAGACGCAGCCCCTCACCACCTGGAATGCGGTGGCGCCGAGCGAGTACGGCTTCTACGCCAACGTGAATCCCGGCGTGGATCATCCGCGCTGGAGCCAGGCCCGGGAGCGCCGCATCGGCGAGTTCTTCAAGAAGCCGACGCTGATGTTCAACGGCTACGGCGACCAGGTCGCGTCGCTCTACGCCGGCCTCGACCTGCGCCGCAACTTCTGACCGGGTGCACCGCAACGACCTGATCGGGCGGTACTTCCGACCCGCCGTGGTGGTCGGCGGCATCATCCCGTTCGTGCTGCTGGTGTCGCGGCTGTTGCGCGACGACCTGGGCGCCAACCCCGCCGAGGAACTCGAGCACGCCACCGGGTTCACCGCCCTCTGGTTCCTGGTCGCGTCACTGGCCATGACCCCGCTGCGGCGCGCGAGCGGCATCGCCGCCTTCACCCGCCTGCGCAAGCCGCTCGGGCTCTGGGCCTTCGGCTACGCGGTGCTCCACCTCGGCTGCTACCTCGTGTTCGACCAGTCGCTGCTGCTGGGCGAGATCTGGGGCGACATCCGCAAGCGCCCGTACATCACCGTCGGCTTCACCGCCTTCCTGATGCTGAGTGCGCTGGCGGTCACGTCGCCCCGGTGGAGTGCGCGTCGCCTCGGCGGAGCACGCTGGCAGGCGGTGCACCGGCTGGTCTATCCCGCCGCGGCGCTGGCGGTGCTGCACTTCCTCTGGCTGGTGAAACGGGATGCCACCCGGCCCGTACTGGCCGGGGTGGTGCTGCTGCTCCTCTTGCTGGCCCGCCTTCCCTGGCGGGCTCCCCGGTCCTCCCCAGCCACGCTACCTTCCGGATCGTGATGGCCTCACTCCGTCGCCACCCCTGGCTCCTGGTCCTGATGCTGCTCGCCTCCCCGGCGGTCGGCGGCCAGCTCATGCCGCTGTTGCACCCGTGCGAGGTGGCCGGAGCACATCAGGGGCATCCTGGGGCCGGGCACGGGGAAGCCGGCCACGAGGCGCACGGCGCCGGCCACGGCAGCGCACCGTCCGGCGAGACTGCGCAGTGCACCTGCCTCGGCGATTGTGCCCCGGTCGCCTCGGCCTCGGCGCCGACCGCCCCGGAGGTCGCGGTCTTCGTGGCCAACACGCCGCCGATCGTGGCGATCGTGGCCGTGCGGGTGGCCTTGCCACCGGCCGCCCCTCCACTCCAGCGCCTCCCTCCTCCCACCGCTCCTCCTCGACTGGCCTGAGTCCGCGGCACGCCCGCGGACGGACCGCTGTTGCCCTCGTGCCGTCGGCACGGGGGTCTTCCCAGTCCACAGGCCAGTGCGTCGCGCCCACGTGCGCGCCGCCGAGGAGTGCAGATGCAGGCAATGGCAATCCGGATCCATCCGTTGGCGATGCTGGTGGCGTTGGTTGGCGCGACCCTCCCTGCGTCGGGGCAGGTGTCGGCATCACCAGGCACGGTGGTCGGCAGCGTGGTCTCCGCGCGGTCGGGGACCCCGCTGGCCGAGGCCCGGGTCTCGGTGGCGGGGAGCGGCCGGGTGGTCCTCACCGACGCGCGCGGCCGCTTCCGCCTCGCCGAGGTGCCGGCGGGATCGCGGCAGGTGGTCGCACAGTTCATCGGTCATGCCGCCGACACCGTGACCGTGGTGGTGGTGGCCGGTGGCGTGCAGGAAGCCACCTTCCGCCTGCGGGAGGCCGCCGTGGTGCTCGAGCCGCTGGTGGTGAGCGCCACCCGCGAGCTGGAGCGCCGTGCCGAGGGATCGCTCACGGTGGATGCACTGGGAGGCGAGGAGATCCGTCGGACGCGGGCCGCGCACCCGGCAGGGATCCTGAATCGCCTGGCGGGGGTGCACGTCTCCGAGACGTCGGGGGAGGGGCACATGATGGCGATGCGGCTCAAGGTGAGCACCGCGCCGATGTACCTCT
>CAZNOJ010000021.1:4899-10884 GCA_964574665.1 uncultured Gemmatimonadaceae bacterium | reverse complement strand
GAGGGGCACATGATGGCGATGCGGCTCAAGGTGAGCACCGCGCCGATGTACCTCTACCTCGAGGATGGAGTGCCGACCCGCCCCACGGGCTTCTTCAATCACAACGCGCTCTACGAGGTGAACCTCCCGCAGGCCGGCGGGATCGAGGTGATCAAGGGGCCCGGCACGGCGCTCTACGGCAGCGACGCCATCGGCGGGATCGTCAACGTGATGACCAGACCGGCTCCGCTGGCACCGTCCGTCGAGGTGAACGCCGAAGGCGGAGCCGATGGCTACCGGCGCCTCCTCGCGAGCGTGGGCACCTCCTGGGGACGCCAGGGGATCCGCGCCGATGTGAACGTGACCCACAGCGACAACTGGCTCGACGACGCCCCGTTCGATCGCCTGAGCGGCACGATCCGCCACGAGGCCGCCCTCGGCGGCTGGACCACCCGCACCGTGATCGCCGGCTCGACGATCGACCAGCAGGACGTGCCCTCGATCTCGCGCACCCTCTACGACGCCGGCAGCACCGCGAACCTGGCGCCGATCGCGTACCGGACGGTGCGCGCCCTCCGGCTCTCGAGCGCGATCGAGCGCGAGGCCGGTGCCTCGCTGGTTTCGATCACCCCCTATGCCCGGCTCAACGAGATGGGGCTGCTGCCGAGCTGGCAGCTCAGCTACGATCCGCAGACCTGGGAGACGAAGAACTCCTCCATCGGCGTCCTGACGCGGTATCGCCGCGACATCGCGCCGTGGTCGGGACGGATCATTGTCGGCGTGGATGCCGACTATTCGCCGGGATCGTACTTCGCGCGGCAGGCGGTGGTGACCCGGGGTGGGCCGAACAATGCCTTCGTGTCGTACACCGACGGCGAGGTGCACTACGACTACGACGTGACCTACAAGGGGCTCTCCCCGTACCTGCAGACGCTGTGGAACCCGGTGCCCGCGCTCCGCGTGGACGCCGGCGTGCGGGCCGACTTCGCGGGCTATGACTACACCACCCACCTCGCGCCCGTGGCCACGGGGGCGCACCGCGTGCCGCCGTCCACCGCGGTGAGCTACGCGCACCTGTCGCCCAAGGTGGGGGCCAGCGTGGAAGTGAGCCCCACGCTCCACCTCTACGGCTCCTACCGCCACGGCTTCCGGGTGCCGTCGTTCGGGCAGCTCTTCACCCAGAACTCGGCCCTCAACACGGTGGACCTCGAGCCGATCACCGTGGATGCGTGGGAGGCGGGCGTGCGCGGCCAGCTCGGCAGTCGCGCGGTGTTCCAGGTGGCCGCGTATCGGATGACGCTGACGAACGACATCATCACCTACGTCACCCCGCAGAACACCCGCGAGGCGCGCAACGCGGGCTCCACCCGCCACCAGGGAATCGAGGCCTCGCTTGGCGTGGCACTCCTCCCGGCGTTGCGGCTCGATGCCTCCTACGCGATCGGTCGCCACGAGTACGTGGATTGGACGCCCCAGGCGGCCCGCCCGGGCGTGCCCGAGGTGTCCTATGCCGGCAACCGGATCGAGCAGGCCCCGGAGAACCTGGGCAGCGCCATGCTGGCGTGGAGCCCAGGGTTCCTGGGCGGCGGGCGGCTGGCGGTGGAATGGTCGCGGATGGGACGCTACGCGCAGGACGCGGCCAACACCCACCACTACGCCGGCCACGATCTCTTCAACCTGCACGGCAACGTGATGGTGACCTCACGCTCCGAGGTCTTCCTCAGGATCATGAATCTCGGCGACGCCCGCTTCGCGGAACTGTCGAGCTTCGATGCGTTCCAGCGCGACACCTACACGCCCGGCCGGCCGCGGGCGGTCTTCGGCGGAGTGCGCTATGCGTGGTAGGCACCTGATGCCGCTCGCCCTGCTCGTCGCCGCGTGTGGCGGCGGGGAGGGGCGGGCCCGGGATCCCTTCACGCCCGCCGTGGTCGCGTCGGCCTCCACCAGTGTCGGGGCGACGCCGATGTTCGCGGTCTCGGCGCGCGGCGACCACGTGCTGTCGTGGGTGGCCCCGGGTGCGGACAGTGTCGAGCGGCTGCACGTGGAGGTCCGCGGCGCCGACGGCGGCACGGTGTCGTCGGTGGTCTCCGACCCGCTGGGCTCGATCGAGCCGCACGGCGAGGCGCCACCACAGGTGGTGATTGCCGCCGACGGCACGATCTACGGGCTCTACACCGTGGGCCGCGACGTGGGGAGGCGCTTCCCCGAGAGCGCACTCCGCCTCGTGCGGTCCGACGACGGTGGGCGCACCTGGAGCGACCCCGTCTCCGTCAACGAGGGCGAGGCCTTCGGCTCGCACAACTTCCACGCCCTCCTCGCCGGGGAGGACGGATCGGTGCACGCCGCCTGGCTCTCGAACGTGCAGGGACGCTCGGGGGTCATGGTGCGTTCCTCCACCGACGGAGGGCGCCACTGGTCGCCCACGGTCGCGGCGCACGACGCCCCGGCGTGCCCGTGCTGTCGCACCGGGCTGGCCCGCGACGCCGCGGGTCGGCTCTACGCCTCGTGGCGGAAGGTGTTCGACGGCGACGTGCGCGACGTGGCCGTGATCCGCTCCGACGATGGTGGCACCTCGTGGTCGGAGCCGGTGCGCCCGCGCGCCGATGGCTGGGTGTTTCCGGGTTGCCCGCACGCGGGACCCTCGCTCAAGGTGGGGCGCAACGGCGTGCTGCACATCGCCTGGTGGACGGGCAAGGCCGGCGAGGCCGGGGCCTGGTACGCCCGCTCCACCGACCAGGGTGTCACCTGGCAGGCACAGCCGCTCGCCATCGGCGAGGAGTCGCTGCCGGCCCACGCCCAGCTGGCCCTCACCGAGGACGGTCGGGTGGTGGTGGTCTACGACGACGGACTCGGTGAGCGACCCCGGGTGATGCTGCGGGCCTCGGCCGACGATGGCCGGCGCTTCGGACCCGCGCTGCCGCTCAGCGATCCCGCGCTGGCCGCCACCTTCCCGGTGCTGGCCATCGTGGGCGACTCGGTGCACGTGGCGTGGAGCCAGATGTCCGATGCGGCGCATCACGCCGCCCAGGCCGAGCGACCCGACATGGACGACCCGGCAGCGAGGATGCCGCTGCCGAGGGTCGGACAGCAGGAGGTGCTGGTCCGGAAGGCGGCGGTGAGGGACCTGGTCGCGAGTCGGGACTGACCCGGCGTGAAGGGTGAAGAGTGAAGGGGCGCTTCCCGCTTCACCCTTCACCCTTCACCCTTCACCCTTCCCGCTGTTACCTTCCGTCTCCGATGCCCACACCGACCCGCCTTCTCGACGCCGCAGCGATGCGGCGGGTGTTGGTGCGGATGGCGTCGGAGCTGGTGGAACGCACCGCCGGCCACGACGTGGTGGTGGTGGGCATCCAGCGCCGCGGTGCCGAGCTCGCCACGCGGCTCGTGCCGATGCTGGAGCAGGGGCTGGAGCGCCCCGTGGAACGCGGCACCCTCGACATCACCCTCTATCGCGACGACCTCCAGGCCGTGGGGCCCCGGCCGGTGGTGCACCAGACCGAGCTGCCGCCCACCCTCGACGGCCGCACGGTGGTGATCGTGGATGATGTCCTCTTCACCGGGCGCACGGTGCGCGCCGCCCTCGACGAGATCGCCGACTTCGGCCGCCCCGCCCGGGTGCTGCTCGCGGTGCTGGTGGACCGGGGCGGACGGGAGCTGCCGATCGCCGCCGACGTGACCGGCCTGCAGGTGGCCACCGCTCCGGGCGACCACGTCACCGTCCAGGTGCAGGAGCTCGACGGCGAGGACCGGGTCGAGCTGGTGCGCGAGGCCGGGCGATGAGCAGCGCGACGCTCGGCAAGGACCTGGTGGACCTCGCCTCGCTCTCGCGCGAGCAGATCACCGCGATCCTCGACACCGCCGTGCCGTTCAAGGAAGTGAGCGAGCGGCAGATCAAGAAGGTGCCCGCACTCCGCGGCAAGACGATCGTCAACCTCTTCTTCGAGGCCAGCACCCGCACCCGCATCTCCTTCGAGTTCGCCGAGAAGCGGCTCTCGGCCGACACGGTGAACGTGGCCACCGCCGGCTCGAGCGTGCAGAAGGGCGAGACGCTGGTGGACACCGCGCGCAACCTCGAGGCGATGCGGATCGACATGGTGGTGATCCGCCACGGCGCCTCGGGGGCGGCGCGGTTCCTGGGCGACCGGATCCGCTCCAACGTGATCAACGCCGGCGACGGCAAGCACGAGCATCCCACCCAGGCGCTCCTCGACCTGCTCACGCTCCGCGACCGGTTCGGCCGGATCGAGGGGCTCAAGGTCTGCATCGTGGGCGACGTGCTGCACTCCCGCGTGGCGCGCAGCAACATCTGGGGACTCACCCGCCTCGGGGCGGAGGTGGCCGTGTGCGGCCCGCCCACCCTGGTGCCGCGCGACATCGGCGACCTGGGCGTCACGGTGTTCCGGCGGGTCGAGGCGGCGATCGAGTGGGCCGATGCGCTCAACGTGCTGCGGCTGCAGCTGGAGCGGATGACCGCCGGGTTCATCCCCTCGCTCCGCGAGTACAACCGGGTCTTCGGCGTCACCAGCGAGCGGCTGGCGCGGGCGCCGCGCGACCTCACCATCCTCCATCCCGGACCGATGAACCGCGGGGTGGAGATTGACAGCGACGTGGCCGATGGACCGCACTCGGTGATCCTGCCACAGGTCACCAACGGGGTGGCGGTGCGGATGGCCGTGCTCTACCTGCTCGCAGGCGGCTCGCCCGACTGGGCGTCCCGAGGGGGAGACGAGAAGTGACCCGACCGGTGCTGATTCGCGGCGGCCGCGTGGTGGATCCGGCCCGTGGCCTCGATGAGGTGGCCGACCTCTATCTCGAGGGCGGCGTGGTGCGGGGTGTGGGGCGCGATCTCGGCAACCCCGACGACGCCCTGCAGCTCGATGCCACCGGCCTCGTGGTGGCCCCCGGCCTGATTGACGTGCATGTGCACCTGCGCGAGCCGGGCCAGGAGGAGCGCGAAACGATCGCCACCGGCGCGGCCTCGGCCGTGGCCGGCGGGTTCACCGGCATCTGCGCCATGCCCAACACCGATCCGGTGATTGACAACCAGGGCGCCGTCGGGTTCGTCAAGTCGCGCGGCGAGGCGGCGGGGCTCGCGCGCGTGTACCCCATCGGCTGCGTCTCGGTGGGACAGAAGGGCGAGCAGCTCGCCGAGTTCGGCGAGATGGTGGCCGCCGGGGCGGTCGCGGTGAGCGACGACGGCCACCCGGTGATGTCGAGCCAGCTGATGCGCACCGCGCTGGAGTACGCCCTGACCTTCGGTATCCCCGTGGCCGACCACTGCGAGGACTTTCCGCTCGCCCAGGGCGGCGTGATGCACGAGGGTACCGTGGCCACCCGACTCGGCCTCAAGGGGATCCCGGCCGCCGCCGAGGAGATCCACGTGGCGCGCGATTGCATCCTGGCCGAGCTCACCGGCGGGCACGTGCACCTCTGTCACATGAGCACCCGCGGGTCGGTGGAGCTGATCCGGCGTGCCAAGGACAAGGGGCTCAACGTCACGGCCGAGGCCGCGCCGCACCACTACACGCTGACCCATGAGCGGGTCGGCAACTACGACACCAACGCCAAGATGAATCCGCCGCTGCGCGAGGATGCCGATCGGGCGGCGATCCGCGCGGCCCTCGCCGACGGCACCATCGACTGCATCGCGACCGACCACGCTCCGCATCACTACGATGCCAAGGAGCGCGAGTTCGACGAGGCGCCGAACGGCATCATCGGCCTCGAGACGGCCCTGTCCCTCGGCCTCCGCGAGCTCGTGGTGCCGGGGGTGCTCACGCTGCCCCAACTCATCGACCGGATGTCGGCAGCCCCGGCTCGGCTCTGGCACCTGCCAGGCGGCTCCCTGGCCCCCGGGGCCGCCGCGGACGTGGTGATCTTCGATCCGGCCGCGACCTGGACGGTGGATCCGGCGCGGATCCGCTCCCGCTCCCGCAACTCGCCGTGGCTGGGCGAGACGCTGCCGGGGCGGGTGCGCTGGACCCTCGTGGGGGGTCGGGTGGTGTT
>CAZNOJ010000021.1:0-4799 GCA_964574665.1 uncultured Gemmatimonadaceae bacterium | reverse complement strand
CGCCCGATACTACATTGGACATCATGACCCAGCCCGCCGATTTCGCCGCCGTGGAGTCCCTGCTGGAGGAGCGCAATGCCCTCCGGGAGTGGCTGTCGCGCCTGGCGGATCGGTCGCACGCCGCCCCGGAAGGGGTCCGGCAGCGGGTGCGGGGCGACTATCAGGCCCGGCTCGACGGCGTGGACGCCCGCCTCCGCAAGCACGCCAACGCCATCGCCGGCCGACTCGCCGAGGATCGCGCCGAGCACGACGACCTGATGGCCCGCTCACAGGTGGTGCGCGACGCACTGGCCGAGGCGGAGTTGCGCCATGCGGTGGGGGAGTACGACGCCGAGCGCTTCGAGGCCGAGCGGGTGCGCCACGTGGCGGAGCTCGAGCAGTTCGAGGCATCCATCGGCGCGGTCTCGGAGCGGGTGGCGCGGCTGGAGGATGTTCACGCCATGATCGTGCGGGAGCCCGCTGTGGAGGCGCCGCCTGCGCGACAGGAGTCGGAGCCTGCGGTGATCGAGCCGGAGCTCACGGTGGTGGAGCCGGAGCCTGAGGCACCGCCGACCAGCGTGAACGTAGAAGCGGGTGAGGCGCTTCCCCTGGTGGAGATCGGCGACCTCGGCCTCGGGACGCCCTCGGCAGACGTCGAGCCCGCGATGGACGACCTGCTCTCGATCTTTGATGCGGCCGAGGCCGCGGAGGTGGCCGAGCGCGGTGAGGCGCCGCGGCTCGACCCGCCGGCTGAGCGGTCGCCCCCGATCCGGCTGGCGGAGCAGGGGCCCCTCTCCTTCACGCCCTCGGGTGGACCCGAACCGGTGCAGCCTCGTCAGGTGGTTCCCCCGGGGGCCCCGACCTTGGGGATGTCCGGGGTCGACCTCCCGCCGCGCTTTGTGCGACCGGCGGAGGGGCGGGGATCGGAGCTGGTGGAGGCGCCGAGTCGCCACCACCACGCCGCGCCGCAGCCGCAGCAGCAGGTCACGGTGATCCCCGATCCCGAGCCGGTGCTGCCCGAGGTGGCCGCCGATGCCACGGAGCCGGCCGCACGGACCCTGCGGTGCGCCGAGTGCGGGGCGATGAACCGTCCGCTGGAGTGGTACTGCGAGAAGTGTGGGGCGGAGCTGACCGCGCTCTGAAGCGTGATCGGGGTGGGGCTTCCTCCCGCGCCACTGCAGCGCAGAAAGGGCCGACCCGGATCCTCCGGGTCGGCCCTTGAACTTCCACCGGCGAGGACGCTCAGCCCTTCTTGGCGCCCTTGACCAGCTTGGCCAGCTGGCTCTTGGTGCGGGCCGCCGCGTTGCGGTGGATCAGGTTCTTCCGGCCGGCGCGGTCCACCAGCGCCTCGGCCGCCTTGAATGCCGCCTCGGCCTCGGCCGGGGTGGCGGCGCTCCGCACCTTCTTCACGGCGCGGCGGAGCGTGCTCCGCTGGGCCTTGTTGCGGGCGGTGCGGACCTTGGTCTGGCGCTGGCGCTTCTTGGCGGACTTGATGCGCGGCACGAGCGGCTTCCCCTGCTGGGTGTCCCGGGCGCGGCCCCATTGGCCGACCCTAGCCCCCAAGAATAGCGGTCGACTCCCCCGCGGACAAGGGAAGGCGCCCCAAGCGTTTGGCTGCGTTCCCCCGGCCCCTTAGCTTGATGGGCCGGTTGCCCGTCTCCCCGTCGCCAGTCGCCTGAGGATCCCGCCCTGACCACCGAGTTCCTGCTCGCCCTGCCGATGCTGCTCTTCGCCCTGGTGGCCCACGAGGTGGCCCACGGGTGGACCGCCCTGCGGCAGGGCGATGACACGGCCTACAAGCTGGGTCGGATCACCCTCAACCCGATCCCCCACATTGACCCGCTGCTCACGATCCTGATGCCGACGCTGCTCTGGTTCGCGACCAACGGGGCCTTCACCTTCGGCGGCGCCAAGCCGGTGCCGGTGGTGACCCGCAACTTCCGCAACTATCGCAAGGGCGACCTGATCGTCTCCAGCGCCGGCGTGATCACCAACCTGGTGCTGGCGGCGGTGTGCACCGTGCTGTTCATCGTGGCGGGGCTGCTGCACGACCTCCTCGGCGGCGCCGCCACCACCACCGTGGTCACGGCGCAGCGGATGCTCAACTGGGGCATCTACCTCAACCTGGTGCTGGCGATCTTCAACATGATCCCGATCCCGCCGCTCGACGGGTCGCGGATCGCCTACCACTTCCTGCCACCGGCCTGGGGCGCGAAGTACCGGGCCCTCGACCGGTTCGGCTTCCTGCCGCTGCTGGTGCTGATGCTGCTCTTCCGTCCCGTGCTGGCGTGGCTCCTCTCGCCGGTGGGCTGGTTCTACTCGCTGCTGCTGGGCTGGGCCGCGCCGTTCGCGGTGGGCCGCGGCTGGAGCATCTTCGGATG
Source organism: uncultured Gemmatimonadaceae bacterium (assembly GCA_964574665.1). Taxonomy (GTDB): domain Bacteria; phylum Gemmatimonadota; class Gemmatimonadetes; order Gemmatimonadales; family GWC2-71-9; genus Palsa-1233. The sequence goes on along the minus strand of CAZNOJ010000021.1, from coordinate 2,439 downwards.
ACCGGCACGGTGGTGGATGGGGTCGGCGCGCCCGCGACGACGGTCCCGGAGCCCGGCTTCGTCGTCACCCTCGACGGCTTCAACGGGCCGCTCGACCTGCTGCTGCACCTCGTGCGCGAGGAGCAGATCGACATCGCCGACATCCCCATCGCGCGGATCTGCGACCAGTTCCTCGCGGCGATCCACGTGCTGGGGCTCAACCAGGCGGCCGACTACCTCGAGATGGCTGGGCGCCTGGTCCGGCTCAAGGCGCAGATGCTGCTGCCGCGGCACGACGAGGAGGGATGGGAAGACCCCCGCGCCGAGCTGGTGCGACGGCTGCTCGAGTACCAGCAGGTCAAGGAGATCGCCCACTGGATGGGACGGGCGGCCGAGCGGCAGGCCGAGCGCCGTCCGCGGGGGTGGCTGCCACCGCCGGGCGAGGGGCCGCCTCCGCTCCCGTTGGCACTCGACCTCGGGGACCTGCTGGTGGCCGTCGAGCGCGTGGTGCTCAACATCCCGTCGCCGGTGCTGCACCGTGTGGTGCCGCGCCCGCTCGACGTGGAAGGGGCGCTCGTCCGCGTCGAGGCGCTGCTCGCCTCGCGCGAGCGCTTCGATTGGCGCGAGGCCTTCGGGCCGCATCCCGGCATCGTGGACGTGCTGTCCACGCTGCTCGCCCTCCTGGAGCTGGCCCGCCGCGGGTTCTGCCGCGTCGAGCAGCCCGAGCCCTTCACACCCTTGATGGTGATCCGTGAGCTCCCTGTCCCCGCTGTCGCAGCTGATTGAGGCCGCGCTGTTCGCGGCGAACCGCCCCCTCACCCTCGAGGAGCTGGGTGCGCTCGAGCCCGACGCCACCGGCGCCGAGGTGCGCACCGCCCTCGACGGCCTCCGCGAGCACTACGACTTCGACGGCCACGCGGTCGAGGTGGTGGAACTCGCGGGCGGCTGGCAGGTGCTGACGCGCGCCGCGTTTGCCACCGCGCTCGAGCGTGCCCACGCCGCGCAGCGCACCCCGCGGCTCTCGCCGGCCACCCTGGAGACCCTCGCCACGATCGCGTACCGGCAGCCGGTGGGCCGCGCCGAGATCGAGGAGATCCGCGGCGTCATCGCCGGCGGCGTGCTGCGCACCCTGCAGGAGCGCGGCCTGATCGAGGTGGTGGGCCGCAGCGAGGGACTCGGCCGCCCGCTGCTCTACGGCACCACGGCCCTCTTCCTCGAGTTGCTGGGGCTCCGCGACCTCGGCGACCTGCCCCGCGCGGAGGAGCTCACCATCGCCCTCCAGCCCCACGTGGCCAGCGGCGAGGACGACGACTCCGCCCTGGCCTCGGTGGAAGAGGGCTGATGCCACCGATGCGCCTGCAGCGCTTCCTGGCCCGGGCTGGCGTCGCCTCGCGGCGCCAGGCCGAGGTCCTCATCACCGAGGGCAAGGTGCGGGTCAACGGCAAGGTGGCCACGCTCGGCTCGTCGGTGGACCCCGCCACCGATCGCGTGCAACTGGGACGGCGACCGATCCGTCTGGTGGAGCGACGCTGGCTGGCGCTGCACAAGCCGATCGGGGTGGTGACCACCGCCTCCGACGAGCAGGGACGCCGCACCGTGTTCGACCTGCTCCCGGACGCACGCGGGTTGACGTACGTGGGTCGGCTCGACGCGGGCACCACCGGGCTGCTGCTGCTCACCACCGACGGCGACGCGGTGCACCGCCTCACGCATCCCCGCTGGAAGGTGCCGCGGCGCTACATCGGGCTGGTCAACGGGCTCGACGCCGAGGTGCTCAAGCAGCGCGCCACCTCGCGGGTGGTGGTGGATGGCCGGCCGGTGGTGCCGACGCGGGTGAACACCAAGCCGGGGCGTGATGGTCGGGCGATCCTCGACGTCACCCTCACCGAGGGTCGCCACCGCATCGTCAGGCGGTGGGTCGAGGCGATGGGTGGCGAGGTGGACCGCCTCGCCCGGGTCGAGTACGGCCCGGTCCGGCTCGGCGACCTGGCGCCCGGGGAATGGCGCCCGCTCGCCCCGGCGGAGGAACGTGGCCTGTATCGCGCGATCGGGATGAACCGAGAGGAGTCGTCGTGACGTTTCCGGTGCAGGACGTGCTGCAGGAAGTCCGCCGCCGCGTGGTCGGCCAGGACATGATGGTCGAGCGGCTGCTGATCGGCCTGCTCACCGGGGGGCACGTCCTCCTCGAGGGCGTGCCGGGGCTCGCCAAGACGCTCACGGTGCGCACCCTCGCCGACGTGCTGCACGCCTCGTTCTCCCGGATCCAGTTCACCCCGGACCTGCTCCCGGCCGATGTGGTGGGCACCATGATCTTCGACACCCAGCGCCAGGGCTTCTCCGCGCGGCAGGGGCCGATCTTCGCGCAGATCGTGCTCGCCGACGAGGTGAACCGCGCCCCGGCCAAGGTCCAGTCGGCGCTGCTCGAGGCGATGGGCGAGCGGCAGATCACCGTCGGCTCGG